>DATFTE010000088.1:0-34025 GCA_035262225.1 Terriglobales bacterium | reverse complement strand
ACCAGGATCGAGTCCTTTTCGGTAATGGAGCTGTGCGCCCGGCGCGAAAGAAGCGTCCCGCCCAGACCCGCAACCGCGATCGCCAGAACGGCAGCGATCAGATACTTCCACGGGACTCGGGTGCCTTGCGCAGGCAAGCCCACTGCGCGCACGCTGCCCGACGAGTTGCCTACTGCGGCTTTGATCCCTGACTCAGTGTCGCGCTTCAGGCGCTTCAGGTCCGCGCGTACTTCGGCGGCGCTCTGGTAGCGCAGCTCGCGATCTTTCTCCAGCAACTTCTGAATGACCTGCTCGAGATGCGGGGGCACTTCGGGATTCAGGCGAACCGGTGGCAGCGGCGGGCGATTCAGCAGAGCTTCAAAGATAACTGCCGAAGTGTCGCCGCGGAACGGTACTGAGCCGGTTGCCATCTCATACAGCACAGCGCCGAAGGAGAACAGATCCGTCCGCGCATCCAGCTCCTTGCCGCGCGCCTGTTCCGGAGACATGTAAGCCACCGTCCCTACGGTGCTGCCCGGACTGGTCAGAAAATCCTCGTCGACCGTAACCTGCGAGCCCGCGGCGGCGCCACCCGGCATCGAGTCCGATTTGACTGTTTGTTTGGCCAGCCCGAAATCCAGCACTTTCGCCTGGTTACGGGTGGTGACGAAAATATTTGCCGGCTTGATGTCGCGATGAATAATGCCTTTGCCGTGCGCCGCATCCAGAGCATCGGCGATCTGAATCGCCAGGTCGAGCAGCAGATCGTTCTCCAGTGGCTGCCCGCTGACGCACTGTTTCAGCGTCTGCCCTTCCAGCAACTCCATGGCGATGAAGTGGCGCCCGTCCGCCTGGCCTATCTCGTAAATGGTGCAGATATTGGGATGGTTCAACGCCGATGCGGCGCGCGCTTCGCGCTGAAAGCGCTCCAGCGCCGCCGGATCCCGCTCAAGCTCGCCCGGCAAGAACTTCAAGGCGACGTGGCGACCGAGGTTGACGTCTTCCGCCTCGTACACTACGCCCATACCGCCGCCACCGAGTTGGCGGAGGACGTGGTAATGCGAAATGGTCTCCCCGATCATGAGAAAATCTGCTCTGTGGAGATACAGCTGAATCAATGATCGTAGGCTGTACCGGAATTCAAGTCAACGCAGGGCTTTGCCCGGATTCCCAGTGTAAACAGCACTCACAGGAGTCCCGTTCAGATCGTGATACGGACCACCGCTGCCCGCGGTTCCTGAGAAAAGAAGTGCAACAGAAGGCTGCTGTTTATGTTGAGAGAGAACCCTTTCTCTCCCCCAGTCTTTGGAGGAGAATAAAAGGAAGATCTCGAGGTGAGGTGACTCATGCGCGGTTGCGGTTTTGCCCTCTTGTCCGTTTTCCTTCTGACCCTGTCTGGGGTGGTTGTTGCCCAACAGATTCGCGGAGACTACCTCGAAACCCGTAGCGCCGACATCTACACCGGACAATGTTTTGCCAACGGCGAGGTGAACCTGGTGGGCCATGAGGCCATCCTCGCCTGGCACGTCGAGACAGGCAGTTGGGACGGAGTGGCGCTTGACGGATTGTCGATTGCCGCCGCGGTAAAGGCACACGGGACCCTCGGCGATCCTTACGAAAACCCGTACCCGGCGCAAGCGGTTGTCATCGTCGATGATGAGGCGAGTGCGCCGCAGCGCGCCGCCCTCATCTCCTTCGCCCATCATATGGCCGGCGATCTGCTCGAAAACGTCGCCCAGGTGATCCCCGCTCCCATGGAAATCGTGGTCAACCCGGCGCAGCATGGCGCGGCCTGGCTGCGCGCCGGACAATTTGTCACCATCCAGACGCGGGCCATCGGCGATCACGATCACGTCTGCGGAAATGAAGTCACGTTCTACCCGCCGCTCTCTCCCATGGCGCACTCCATGCCCGCGGTCGCGCTCACCGATTCCTATCAGGGACCGGGCCTGGGAGTGGATTGGGAATCTCATGGCAGGCGCAGCGCGTTTGTGGGAACCTTCGCGCGCTGAAACGCATTCCCGAAATCAAGGAAGAGAAGGGCGCGACGAACCGTCGACGCCGGCGGATCCACACAACTGCCTGCGCAGGCATTCAACGAACGACTGGCCCGTATTCGCCAGCTTCGTCTCCAGCTTCCCGGTGCAGTCACAGTCGCCACAGGCCCACGGCTCCGTTCCGTTGCGATCGCGGCAACGCCGGCGGTCGTGCGCATCCTGCACTTTGGTGAGCTCGAAATACTGTTCCCAGTAAGGACGCTCCTCGAGCAACGGCGTCGGACAATAACAGATCTCCACCCAACGAACGGTTCCATCCTCCATCAGGCGGGCATCATTCATGTTGCGCAGATATTCGCCCTCTGCCACCGAACCTCGTCCCAGCATTTCGTCGTCAATCGCCCGCAGCAATGGCTCGACGAACCCAGGTCTCACCTTCGCGCGCACCAGATATCGCATGGGTAGATGATGCTCCAGTCTTAGGGAACGAACCCGGTGCCAGCAAGCCTCTTTTCAAACCGTGCACACCGTTTTCCCGCAGTCTCAACGATGACCCTCCAAGGTGTGGCTTGCGCCGGGTCGTGCACGCTCCGCCGCGCCGATGTTTCGAGCGCCCAAAGCTCCTCACCACAAAGCGACCCAGCTTATGGCACTCCCGATCGGCATTCATGGTGGTTCAATGCGACCGCAGCCACACTCCCACCGCGACCGCTATCGCGACCAGGATTGCCACCACATACCTGTGGGACCGCAACCAGCTTTCGCCCTCGATTTTCCCGATCCCGAAACTGGGAACAAACGTGTTCCCCATTTCGACGGCGGCAGATTTCTCCTCTTTGCCCTGCGCAGTTTCGCAGTCCACGCACAAGCTCCGCCCCTCCGACACCGGAAAGCCACACTTTGAGCAAGTGTTAACCGCAAGCCGCGCAGGAGCCGCCCCGGCTGCGGGGGACACGATCTCTGGCTTCGCTTCCACCTTCCGGCCTTCTTCCTCCTTTACTTCCGGTGCGGGCTCGGGAGCTGGCTTCTCCGCCACCTCGACCTGGATGGGCACTTCCTCGTGCGCGGCGATCCGTTTTTCCGCATGTTCTGCCGCCTCGGCGTGTTCGACCGCGGTTTGGATCATCTCCGCGATGCGTTGCAGCGCGACAATATCACGCTCCTCGAACGCGTTCACCCTTTCCGAGAAGAGTTCGAAGACACCCATGACCTCGTTATCGCGGATCAGCGGCATGACCATCACCGAAGAAATTCCCAGTGCACGGCAGCTCTCGCGGTTCACGCGCGAATCGCTCTCGGCGTTGTCGCAGCGCAGGATCTGCCGGGTCCGCACGCTTTCCCCCGATAACCCGGAATCGACCTGCAGGTGCGCCCCAAGTTCCGGCGCGGAAGATCCAGCGCATGCGCGACAAACCATCTCCGCTTCATAACGCAGGGCAATCGCCGCTCCCGAGGCCCCGGTGATGTATTGCGCCCTCTCGGTGAGCAGCTGCAAGGCAGCGTCCAGATCGCGCTGCGCCATTTCGGAGAGAGAACGGCTGCCGTCATCAGCTTGAGACCGCAACCGCTCTTCCGGGGCCTTCGCGGCGTCTTGCCCTTCCGCCCTGGTTGGAACCGGTTGAGGCCCAGGCGTCGGCGTGTGCGCAAAAATGGAATATCGATCCATCACCAGCTTCCTGGTCGGGTTCTATGGGCCGGAGTGTCTCGCACCCGGCAAGCGCTGTCAACGGCAATCGAAGGATCAGGGCAGCAGCCCGAAGGGCTGCAGGCCTCGCAACTCAGCGTTTTAGAAGCAGCCCCGCTACGGCAGCGACGCCGATGATAAGCGGTTCAGGAATCTTCCATTTCATCAGCACCACCAGGCTGAGCATCGCAATCAGCAGCGTTGGCAGATCGTAGACGGATCGTCGTGCCAGCACCACTACCGACCCGGCAATCGCCCCCGTCGCGGCCGCGGTGACTCCGCGCACGAACGCCCGGATTTGCGGAACCTTGGACCAGCGCTTGTACGAGGGCGCGAGCGCCACCACCACTGCCCACACCGGAAGAAATACACCCAGCGCCGCCGCCGTCGCTCCCCCTAGGCCTGCCACCAGATAGCCAATAAATCCAACCGTGATCACCACGGGTCCGGGCGTAATCATGGCGATGGCGACAGCATCTACAAACTGACGCTCGTTGAGCCAGTGATGCCCTTCGACCACCCCTCCGTACAGAAACGGAATGATGGCCAGTCCGCTGCCGAAAACGAACATGCCGGCCTTGGCAAAGTATACGAAGATCTCGAGCAACGGGCCGCCCACGGGGAGCGCGACTCCGGTAAATAACAGCGTGGTCGCGCGGATTTTCCCCCGCACCGGCCAGCTCTTGACGAGCAGGGCCACCACTCCTCCTGCCACGACCAGCCAGATAATCTCCTGCGAGGTCCACGCGGTCGTCACCGCCAGCACCAGGAAGATCGCCCACAAGACCATGTCTTTGCCCAGGGTAAGGCGAGTCAGCTTGTACGCCGAACGCGCGATGATTCCGATGACCGCTGCGCCAATGCCGTAGAAGATCGCCTGCACCCAGCTCAGGCCGCCGAAACGCACATAAGCTGCCGACAGCGCCAGCACCATCAGGAACGACGGCAAGACAAACGCAATGCCGACCAGCGTTGCCCCCACCACGCCGGCCCGCAGGTAGCCCAGATAAATTGCCAGCTGCGCTGCCAGCGGCCCGGGAGCCAGTTGGGCCAGAGCCAGTCCTTCCACATAGTCTTCCCGGCTGATCCAGCCGCGCTGGTCGACCAGGTCCTGCTGCATGTGCCCGGCGAGCGCAATCGGTCCGCCGAAACCCACGGTCCCCAGCCGCAGAAAATAACCCACGAACGGCAAGAGGGGAACCATATTCCGGTTTGTGCCCGTGGCGTCCATTTTCCCCATTCACTTGGCTGAGTTCGTCAAATCCAGTGCCGCGCGCAGGCCCTTCGCCAGCTTCAACGCGTCGTCGTTCGCCCAGAAATGCATGAAGAACAACCGCGGCTCTTCCATCAGCATGTGGCTGTGCACGGCGGTTACCTCAATTCCGTTCTCCCTTAGTGCCTTCATCACCGGATTCACTTCCTTCGCCAGCAGCACGAAATCTCCGGTGATGGCTGCCTTTCCACTCCCAGTCGGCTGGAAGTTCACCGCTGTTGCCACACCCATGGAGGGCGGTATCACCATCGCGTCTTCGGTGATGACTTCGGTCCGCGGCACCCCGATCTGCAGAATGCCTCCATTCACCTTTCCCGAATGTCCCAGCGCGTCCTCGATCTTTTTCTGATCGATGCCCAGGGCTTCGCTTGCGGAAGCAGCCCCGTCCGGTGCGGGAGTCCTGGTCAGCGCCAGGGCATCGCGCACCGCCGTCGCCAGCTTCACAGCTTCTCCGTGAGCGGAGATGTGCATGTACATCACGCGTGGCGATTCCCCGATCAAATGATTGTGAACCGCCGTGATCTCGATGCCTTCCTCCTGCAATTTCTTCATCACTGGCTGCACTTCTTCTTCGGCCAGCACCAGATCGCCCATCACCAGGGCAGAGTCGCCCGCCCCTTTGAATGCGGCCCAGGAACCGAGCGCCAACCCGGCCTTGACCGCCACGCCGCCTACCATGACGTGCAGATCTCGCCGCGGCATGCCGAAGCGAATCACGTCTGCAGATTGAACCTGTCCCGGCCGGCCCATCGCCGCTTCTACCGCCTTCCATCCGGTACCCGATTGCTGCCCAGGCGCGGCCCCTGCTACGCCCCAAACGAGGAGGATTCCTATCATTGCCGACCGTCGCTTCATAACCACTCCCTTTCTCCGACTAAAGCTTTACCCCGCGAAGTCGAATCTCTTCCCTGATTCCTGTTGCCGCGCTTTCTCGTACACCACCGCCGCCGCAGCGACGTCCTCGAGAGCGATCCCGGTACTGTCAAAGATGATGATTTCTTCCTGGCTGGCTCGTCCCGGGCGTTTGCCGGCCACCACCTCTCCCAGTTCGGCATGCACCTCCTCCCGGCGCACCAGTCCTCGAGTAATGGCGTGATGCAGATCCCCGATCGCCGCACATTGCTCCGTCAAATCCGTGACCACTGTATTCCTGGCCATGAGCATGGGATCGATCTCCTGCTTTTCGGGATGGTCCGCGCCGACCGCCGCCACGAAGGTTCCGGGAGCCACTTCCGACACTCCCAGCAGCGGCTGACGCGACGTCGTGCAGGTCACGCAGATGTCGCTCCTGCGCGCAGCCTGGCGGAGGTCCGGCGTCGGTTCGATCTCGATCCTCAACTCTTCGCTCAATTCTTCAGCAAATTCCCGCGCGTGCTCAGGCCTGGCGTCATGGGCAAAGACCTTGGTCAGAGTGAACGCCTCTGCCAACCCTCGCAGCTGCGCACGTCCCTGTTGACCGCAACCGCAAATGGTGACGGTTTTCGAATCGCGCCGGGCCAGATGCCTTGCCGCCAGTACCGTCGCCGCCGCCGTCCGCCGCGCCGTGATCTCCATCGAATCCATCAGCGCGAGCAGTTGCCCGTTGTCTGCCCGGCAGAGCACGATGACGCCCTGAATCGTGGGCCGTCCAAACCGGCTCGGATTCTGCGGGAAATTTGCATTCACCTTGGCTGCAAAGTAACCAGTCCCGAGGTCGAGCAGCCCGGCCTTGATGTGGAACCCGCCTTCCACCGCCGGTATCCCCAGGACTCCGGGAGGCGCCGCCTTGCCTTCCCCCAGCAACCTGAAGGCATGCTCGATCGCGGCCGCGAACTCCGCTCCACTAAGCAATCGCGCGACTTGGTTGCGAGTCAACAGGAGTGCGCCGTTCACCTGAATCCATGCTCCTTCCCGCAATCCCGGCACGGGCATCTCGTCGATTCTCCCCGTTACCCCATCGAGGAGTACAAGCCGTCCACCAGCTCCACCCCGCGGCGCAACAGTTCCACGTCGGCCACATCCTGCGCCGCCCACCCGTTCAACACCCGGTCCAGTCCTTGCCCTTCCACGCGGCCAAATTTCTCGTCCCCCAAGTCGGCATCGTGAATGATCTGCGCAATGCGCTTCACCTTACCGTCGCGGATGGCGAACTCTTTGCGCAGCGTTTCAAACGTGCAGTCGTCCCCGCGATGACCGAACCCTTGTTCCACAAACATGTCGAAAGGAATCGCCTCGGGATGGGACCCGGGAGCGGCAGCGAAAACAAATCGCGCTTTGGGATCAATGAACCTGCGGATCAGCCACGCCGAAGAGACGCGATCAATCCCCGGACGCGGTCGCGTCACCCAGACGCGATTGGCAAATTGCGCCCGCTTGCCTTTACCGCGCCGGGTGGACTTTGAGGGCTCCGGCTCGTCAGCCTGGGCCAAAAGACTCTCCACCCGGACGCGCAGCGGGCTGCCGAAAAAATCCAGCGAGACCAGGTCGTTGAAGCGCCGCCGCAAACGATTCAACTGCCCCGCCAGGCGACGCGCCGCCGGCAGGGCTACAACTCTCCTCAGTTCGCGCAACAGCCGTTGGTAATCCCGCGCCCGCGCCGCCAGGAACATCTGCCGCAGGCGCTCATCCGAAAGATCGTCGAACCCCCGAACCTCGACCACCGAGGCCTGTCCCTTGTAATTGCGGATTGCCGCCGCCAGCCACTCCAGCTTTTCCTGGTTGCCCGCGGTGTTGGGCAGCAGGTATCCCGAAGACCGCAGCGCCAGGGCGCCCGCCCGCTGCAATTTACGCCAGATCTCCACCCGCTGGCTGGCGCGGCTGGCGGGCAGGCTGAAGACCAGCAGCAGCCAGGGAACATGGTCCTGCGATGTTACAGCCATTTCCTAAATGTTATGACTATAACAGCGAATGTCAAGAACCATTTGGGACGGAGAACAGCCGGCCAGCTACCGGATCCAGCTCAGCCAGGCGATGCCGGTGGCCAGCGTAAGCACCGTGATGGGCACTCCCGCGTGAAAGTAGTCCCAAAAACTTACCTCCACGCCGGGCTTTGCCGATTCCACGACGATAAGATTGGCCACACTGCCGGTGATTGTCAGGTTGCCTGCCAGGGTGGAAGCCATGGCCAGTGCCAGCCACGCGCTATGCGGATCGGCGAAACCCGGCACCATCGACTTCAGCAGCATCACCGCCGGGACATTGCTTACCACATTGCTCACCACGCCCACGAAAACGGCGAACACGCCCAGCTTCTGCAGATTCCAGTGTTCCGCCACTTGCAGCATGCGGCGTACGATTCCGGCATTCTCCGCTCCCCCTACGATCAGGAACAGCCCGACAAAGAAAACCAGCAGCCCCCAATCCACTTCGCGATAGAGTTTCTGCGGTTCCAGCGTGCGCGTGATCAGCAAAGTGGCTGCGCCCAGGGCCGCCATCATCGCCGGCGGCACTCCCAGGAAAAACCCGATCACCACCGCGGCGACTACGACCACGGGCTTGGTGAGCCGCGATAAATCCAGCTGCGGCAGCGGAATTGCGGCCTCTGCCTCACTGCGCGGCGCGAGGTTCCGCATGTGCATCCAGTGCAGCACCGCCCAATCGAGAAATAAACCAGCGACTGCCACCGGGCCGAGGTGGAGGAGGAAATCACGGTAGCGAATCCCGGAGAACGATCCCACCAGCATGTTTTGCGGATTCCCCGTGATCGTGGCCACACTTCCAATGTTCGACGCCGTCGCCACCGCCAGCAGGTACGGGAGGGGTGACAGCCCCATCCGCCGCGTAATGCTCAACACGAATGGCACCATCACCAGGCACACAATGTCGTTGACGAAAAATGCCGAGAAAAAACCGCAGGTAAAGATCACGGCGGGAAGCAATTGCGACGGCTTCAGCCGCTTTAGCACCATCTCCGCGTTCCACTCGAAAAAGCCGACCAGGTGCAGGTTCCCCACGATCAGCATCATGGAGAAGAGCAACACCAGGGTGGAAAAATTGATGAACTTCAGCGAGTCTTCCGGCGCCAGGATGCGAAAGCCGAACATGGCTACCGCGCCGACGATGGCCGCGCCCGGCCGGTCAATCTTCAGCCCGGGAAATTTTCCCAGCGCAAAAACCAGATAGCTCGCCAGGAAGATGATGTAGGCGGCCAGAATGCGGGCATCGGAAAGAGCAGCCGGGGGAACGTGCGGCATTCGGAGAAGAATAGCAGCCCCCGGCGAAGCCCTTCCATACCCAGTCGCCCGGTTCTGCGCCGCTCGCTTGCCTTCCTTGCAGTCGAAGGGTTGCCTAAGGGCCGGGATCGGCAGCGGCGGGCTTCCCTGGCGCCGGCTCCAGTGACTTCCACCACAGCAGGATGTTTCGCACCAGTTCGTCCCTCCGCTTCCGCGGCACGATGCGCCACACCGCCAGGCGCATCGCCGACGTCGCAAACTTGCCTTCGTTCCAGTGGTTCAGATAGACCATGTACAC
This sequence comes from Terriglobales bacterium, assembly GCA_035262225.1. Taxonomy (GTDB): domain Bacteria; phylum Acidobacteriota; class Terriglobia; order Terriglobales; family Acidobacteriaceae; genus DATFTE01. The sequence continues at coordinate 24,643 of DATFTE010000088.1, read as the reverse complement.
GCCCTGATCCTCATCCGCCATGACGTGTTCGTCCCGCTCTCCCATCACCAGCGTCAGCGGGAAATCCAGCGCTTCTCCATCCTTGAGGCGGAACTCGTTGGCCACCGCGCGGCAAGTGGCTTGGAAGAGCCGGTTGACCTCGTCTGCCCTCACCGGCAAATGCTTCGGATTCACGATGGTCACCGGTGTCCACGCCCAGATCGGCGTGGCCACGCAAAGCGCCATCAGGATGACCGCCGCCGTCATTCCTCTTCCGCGACCTCTCGAAGCTTTTCCACCAGGAGGGGAGTTCGATTCTCTCGTCCCTGGCGCTGACGCGTGTTGACCAGCGCCACCCCCATCAGGATGATCGCCGCCGCCGCCGCCGTTCGCCCTGCAATCACCTCCGAAGCCAGCCCCCATCCCAAAAACACGGCGACCACCGGATTCACGTAGGCGTAGGTCGAGACCCGGGAAGGCTTGCTCACACCCATCAGCCAGGTGAACACGGTAAAGGCCACGATCGAGCCAAAAACAATCAGGTACAGCAGTGCCAGCCACGATCGCAGGCTGACTGTCGCCGAGTGGAATCGGGACCACTCTCCCGCGGCTGCGCTTGCGACCATCAGCGAAAGACCACCCATCAGCATTTGCATCGCCGCAGACAACGCGGTGGACTTCGGCAGTTCCAGTCCTTTGCTCCAGATCGTTCCCACCGCCCACAGTAGCGCGCTCAGCAGCACGGCCCCGACCGCGGGCAAGTTCAAGTTCCCTCCCGCCCGAAACGCGTCCGGCCCGACGAGCAGCGCTACTCCCGCAAAGCCCAGCAACAGCCCCGCCCACACTCGCCTGCCCAGCTGGCCTTCGACCCCTGTGATTGTTCCCGCCAGCACCGTCCATAAGGGAAGCGTGGCGCACATCAACGCCGCTAATCCCGAAGGAACTCTCTGCTCCCCCCAGGCCAAAACGCCGTGTCCGCCGAGAAACAGGATCCCGCCCACCACAGCCGCTGAAACCCAGTGCCGAAATTCAGGCCGCGCCGCGCCCCGCCGCCGCGACCAGGCATAGACCACCGATCCCGCCAGGGTGTGGCGCAAAGCCATCATCAGGAAGGGGGGAATGGTCTCGACCGCGAAGCGAATGCCCAGATACGTCGAGCCCCAAATGAGATAAATGGCGGCAAATCCCAGCGCTACCCGTATGGCCGGACTATCGCCCGCGTACCGGGCGGGCCTTGCCGCCCCTGCGCCAATCTCGATCGCTGACCCGCTGTAAAGCAGTTTCCGGACCTCGCTGGTGTGGCCGCTCCGCATGAGAACCTCTATGACCATCAAAGCCTATTTTGATGGTCATGCAACTCTAGCCCCGCGAATATAACTTGTCAATCTATTTTTAACGGTTATACTAGGGTGTAAGCTGTCCCGCATGCCTTCGTCCCCGGCCAAGCCGCGCTTCGATCTCAGCGGGGGTCACGTCTGTCTCGACTTCGCCAACACGCTGGATCGTCGTCTCTCCGAACATCCCCGGGAAGCCCTTCATAACTATGACGATCTCGTGGCCTGGGCCGAAGAGGCTCGCGTCATCCCCCGCAGGCATGGCGATGCCCTGCGTCATTTGGCTGCCGGGGCTCCGGGCCTCGCCCGGAACGCATTGCGTTCGGCGCTGCTCCTGCGGGAAGTCATCTTCCCCTTGTTCAGCGCCGTGGCGGCGCGGCGCGGCATTCCCGCCTCCGCGCTCCATCATGTGAATCAAGCCGTGCAGCAGGCTTCAGCCCATGGACGCATCGCGCATACACCCCGCCGCTTCTCCTGGGAATGGACCGCTCCTGAAGACCATCTCGACTCCGTCCTGTGGCCGGTTGCGCGCGCAGCCGCTGATCTGCTGCTCTCCAACGAACTCGAACTGGTCCGGGAATGTGCCGCCGAGGATTGCGCCTGGCTGTTTCTTGACAGGACCAAGAATCACCGTCGCCGGTGGTGCGACATGAAGACTTGTGGCAACCGCGACAAGGCGCGCCGCTACTACCAGCGCACGAAGCAAAGGTAACTTCGCCCCCGCGCTTCGATTCCTCGTGTTAGCACCATTCCCGGCGCGCTTTGCGCCCATCGCATTCGCCGAGATCCGCCGTTTCGCAGTGCTGCGAAACACGGCGGTTACCTGCGAAACGTAGCCCGGCTTGCCGCCGCTCCCTCGTTGAGTCGTTCACCGCCAGTGTGTGCGAGAGTACGCGCCTTTTGGCCTGTACCTGCACTTACCGGATCGCCGGCCGCGCGGTCGGGCATCCACCATCGCCGGGCAAGTCGTTGAGCCCGTCGCCATTGTGCTAAACTCTCCCTCTTTATGCGGGCCTCCCGGGAATCTTTCTCCGCCATCTTTCTTCTGACCGCTTGCCTGTTCGCCCAAAGTCAAGCCCCACCCAAAGCCAAAGCTGCCAGGCCCAGCGTCATCCTGATCACCCTGGATACCACCCGCGCCGACCGCATGGGTTTCCTCGGGTCCGATCGCGGACTGACTCCCCATCTCGACGCCGTCGCCCGACAGGGCATCGTCTTCACCCGCGCCTACGCACACGTGCCGCTCACCACACCGTCGCACGCCTCCCTGCTCACCGGCACTCTGCCGCAGTTCAATCACGTCGTCGATCTCGGCGACCCAATCGCCAAAGATCTCCCTTACCTTCCCGACATCCTCCACCAGCACGGATACGCAACCGCCGTGTTTGTGGGAGGGGCCGTCCTCGATCCGCAAGGCGCCGCACCCGGCTTCGATCGCGGAATCGATCATTATGACGCCGGCTTCCACGAGCCCGCAGCGGGCGAGAGCCGTTACTCCAGTATTGAGCGGCGCGGCGATGTGGTCATCGATCATGCCACGACGTGGCTGGCCAAACATCCTGGGCGGCCGGTGTTCCTATGGGTGCATCTCTACGATCCCCACGACCCCTACGATCCGCCCGAGCCCTACAAAAGCAAGTACGCCGCCAATCTCTACGACGGCGAGATCGCTTACGCCGATGCCGCCGCCGGCCGCTTGCTCGACAGCTTGCGTAAGAACGGTCTTTACGACGGCTCTCTGATCGCCATCGTCGCCGACCACGGCGAAGCCTTCGGGGAGCACGGTGAACGCGAGCACGGCATCTTCGTCTACGACGAAACCATCCACGTGCCCCTGCTGCTCAAGCTCCCCGGCCAGCAGCACGCAGGGTCGCGGGTCGATCAGCGCGTCGGCCTCAGTGATGTGGCTCCCAGCATCCTCGCCGCCCTGGACCTCGCCGCTCCCGCCAGGATGCAGGGTGCCTCTCTGCTGCCCTCCCTGGGGCATCCCCCTTCTGATCGTTCCATCTACTCCGAGTCTGAGTACGGACGCTTCGCCTACGGATGGGCTACACTGCGCTCCTGGCGTTCGGGAAAATATCTCTTCGTCGCGGCCCCCCGCCGCGAACTCTACGACCAGGTCGCCGATCCCGGAGCGCTCCGCAACCTCGCGCCCGATTCCGCCGCCGTCGCCGACACGCTCTCCTCGCAATTGGACGACTTCCATGAAAAGACCAGCAGCGCCGCCACGGAGAGACGAGAGCTGGACCCCCAGGCGGGGGAAAATCTGCGCGCTCTCGGCTATCTCAGCTCCATCCGGGCCGTAAAGGAAGACAACAGCAAACCTGGCCTTGATCCGAAAGATCACATCGAAGTCGCCAACCTCATGCACGAGGGCCTAATCGACATCCAGGATCAGCGTTTCTCCGATGCCATCTCGAAGCTCCGCAAGGCCGCCGAACTCGCCCCCGACACCGGCATGGTGCAGATGGAATTCGGCAATGCCCTGTTGCAGAACAAACAGTCGGCCGAAGCAATCCCTGCTTTGCGCAAGGCGGTGGAACTCATGCCCGACGCCGGCCCTGCCCACCACCTCCTCGGAGTTGCTCTTATGGACCGCAAGGACTGGGCGGGCGCGACCGCCGAGCTCGAAGCCGCCCTGAACCATTCGAAGGCGGGCGGCTCGGCTGACCTGCACCTCGATCTGGGCATCGCCCTCAGCCGGAACAGCCGCATCTTCGATGCCGTGTCGCAACTGGAAACCGCCGCCCAAATGAACCCCGGCAGCTTCCGGGCCAATCTCGAAGCGGGACGCATTCTTGGCATGCAGGGCAACCCCAGCGGCGCGCTGCCCTACCTGCAGCAGGCTGTGTTGCTTGATCCCAATTCGCAGGACGCTCACCACTTCCTCGCCAATGTTTACCGCAAGCTGGGACGGGACGACGAAGCCGATCGCGAACAAGACGAGGCCGACCGCCTCAAATCAGAAAAATAGCCAATACCCACCCCGGATAGCCGGCTGGACTGCCCCGCGCGCGAAGCTTCTTTTCGCAACAGGACCGCCACATCGACCCGCGACCGGAAAATCGGGAGGGGCACGGCTTGAACGCTGCGATAAATCCGGCCGGCACGGTGCGCTTTAGCGCCTGAGAATGCAAACGTATGCGCCGAGACCTCACACTCCACGGCTATCCATGTACGACTGCAAAATCAGCACTGCCGCCATCTGGTCCACCACTTCGCCCCGCCGCCTGATCGACATCTCGGTTTCCCGCAACACGCGGTTTGCCGCAGCCGAGGTCAGCCGTTCGTCCCACAGGTGCACCGGCAAGTGAAATCGTTTCCCCAGCTCTGCCGCGAATGCCTGCATCTTCTCAGCCTGCGTGCCCGGCTGGCCGCTCATGCGCAACGGCAGACCCACCACGATCTCCCCGACCTGATACTCGTGAATGATGCTTTCCAGTCTTTCCAAATCCACCCGCTTGTTTTGTCTCCGGATGGTCGGCAGCCCCTGGGCGGTAATCCCCAGCGGATCGGAAACCGCCACCCCGATCCTCTTCGAGCCCACGTCCAGCCCCATCATGCGCGAACCCAGGGTGGCGCCAGTTGTGTCGGAAGGCACCGCACGATTATATGGCCCATACACACCCGAAAAAGTAGACTACGATATTCCCATGGCGACTGAGGAGATTTCCCTCAACCCGATCGGCCCCTCCGGGGCCGCACCTCCGCGTCTGCGGCGCCATTGGGCGATGAATCTGCTCGGGATCGTTCTCATCCTTGCCCTCTGCTATTTCGGAGAAACCGTCCTCGTCGTCATGCTTGTCTCCGTACTGCTGGCCTTCGTCCTCGCCCCGGTCGTCGATTTCTTCATGCGTCTTCGTCTGCCCCGCCCCGTAGCCGCCGCGCTCGCGGTGCTCATGCTCATAGCGATCGTCGCCGCTGTCGTCTACTACTCGGCCAACCAGGCCTCGGTCTTCCTGCAGGATCTGCCCAAATACAGCGGCAAGATCCGTGATGAAGTCATGCGCTTCCGCAAACAGGCGCAAACCCTCGAAGAGCTGAATGAGAGCTCCGATCGCGGCGTGGTCTACGTACGCGCCACCCAGGACTGGACCGAAGTCCTCACCCGCGGAGTCGGCTCGGCCACCATCTTCCTCATCGCCACCTCGTTCATTCCCTTCCTGGTTTATTTCATGCTCAGCTGGCAGCAGCACGTGCGTTCGGCCACGGTCATGCTCTTTCCCCTCAAGAACCGCCACACCGCCTACGTCACGCTGGGCTTGATCTCCGCCATGATTCGCAGCTTCATGGTCGGCAATTTTCTCATCGGCCTGCTGATCGGCACAGCCAGTACCATCGTCTTCGGCATCCTCGGCATTCCCTTCTTCTATTTCGTGGGATTCTTCAGCGGATTCCTCAGCCTGATCCCCTACATGGGAACGCTGCTTGCCCTCGCCCCTCCCGTGTTCGTCAGCATCGGACATCTCGGCTCTGAAGATTTCTTCTACGTCGTTGTGACCGTGCTGGGGCTGCACGTCATCGCCGTGAATCTGCTCTACCCCAAGCTTCTCGGCAACCGCTTGCAGCTCAATCCGCTCGCGCTCACCCTGTCATTGCTGGTCTGGGCCGCGCTCTGGGGAGCCGTCGGCCTGCTTCTTGCCATCCCCATCACCGCCGCGGCCAAAATTGTCTTTGACCATGTCGAATCCCTCAAACCCTACGGCGCCTGGCTGGGAGAGTAGCCTCGATGGACCGAGACCTTGGCTGTCGGACTTCAGCCCGATCACTTGCCGGTGGGGTTGTCTCACGCCCATCGCTGCTTAGACCCTGGAAGAAACATCATGAACACTTCCTATGGCAATGTTCGCTTCTGGCAGACGATGGAGCTGGTTTGGGTGCTATCGGAGGGAAACTCACGGCTTTCCGACGAGGAACTCTATGGCTTGACCGGTCAGGTGAGGCGCGCTGCGGTATCCATTCCAGGTAACATCGGGGAAGGAGAGGGCCCTCCTGATGACAAGGAATGGAACACGTCCTTTGTCAGGACCGTCGTCCCAAGCGAGCGACGCCTGGGAGGCTGGGAGGAGAACTAAAGGTTTGTTAAACGCCCCGATTCAATCTACGAAGGCCCGCCGAACATAGCCGAGGTCGGCTCTTACGCTTCGAACTCTGCCGCTTCTGGAAATCGCAGATTGCACTTCGCCAGCGCTCGCGTCAGCATTTCCTCGATCACCGGCTCGTCGCAATTTTTCGCCATCGCCAGCTCGCTCACCAACAGGTAGCGCGCCCGTTCGAGCATCTTCTTCTCGCGGAACGAAAGCGGCTTCGACGAGTTGAGCATCAACAGGCTCTTCAACACGGCCGCCACTTCCAGCAGCGAACCTGTCCGCATGCGCTCCGAGTTCTCTTTAAAGCGATACTTCCAGTCCGCGCTATTGTCGCACTCGCCGTCGGTCAGGTAATCCACGATCTTCTGAATCTCGCCGTTCTTCACCACTCGCCGTAACCCGACGGTCGTCACATTGTGGAACGGCACCATTACCTTCAGGCTGCTTGCCTTGATCTTCAGCAGATAGAACTTCTCCACCGTCGCGCCAATCGTGCGACTGCTGATCTGCTCAATAACTCCTACGCCATGATTGGGATAAACGACTTTGTCACCGATGTGGAAATTGCCATCGCTACTGATCATGAAGGAACACCCACGAAAGCGGCAGGCCAGAGAACGACGACTCAAATTTTATCCCACTCCGCCAGGAAAGGCAAAGTAGACGGCGGACTCCAAACCTCCGGCTGCAGTCATCAGACCTTAGGGCGCCGCCATTCGATTCGGAAAGTGTAACGCCTTAGGTGCGGCGTATGACGGCCAAGGACGACCTCTGACGTCCGGCTGACGGCCTCCGAGGTCTGTCTTCCGGGTTTATAATTCCCCAAAGCATGACTGAGCACATCAAGAAGAAACTCCAGGAAGAGATCGCCACCCTCGAACACGAGCTTGCCCACGAACTTCCCAAGGAGCTCAAGAAAGCCGTGGCTCTCGGCGACCTCAGTGAGAATGCTGAATATCACATGGCCAAGCAGCGCCAGGAGTTCGTCAAGGCCCGTCTGCGCCAGCTCGGCCGTCGCCTGGCTGACCTTTCCCTCATCAACATGAACAATATCCCCAAAGACAAGGTCGGCCTGGGTTCCACCGTCAAGGTCTTTGACAACACCAAGAATGAGGAAGTCGAATACCACCTCGTCACCAGCGAAGAGTCAGACGTTGCTGCCGGAAAAATCTCCACCACTTCCCCCATCGGTCGCGCGCTGCTCAACAAGAAGGTCGGCGATACCACCCTTGTCGTCACTCCCAATGGCAAGCGTGAACTCGAAGTCCTCAGCCTGATAACCATCCATGACGAGGCTGCCGCCGAATGAGCATCACCTGGACCCGCGCCTTCGGCCGTGCCTGTGGAGTGCTTCTCGATGCCATCGTCCGCCGGCTCGCCCTGGCCCGCATCAATCCGAATGTCCTTACCTTCCTCGGCCTGGTCGTCAATACTATCGCCGCCTTCCTCTTCGGATCCGCGAACGCCTATAACCAGGCGCATCTGTTCCGCATCGCAGGTTTGGTCATTATTGGGTCGGGGTTCTTCGACCTAGTCGATGGACGGGTGGCACGCGCCAGCAATCAAGTTACTAAGTTCGGCGGATTCTTCGACTCGGTCATCGACCGCTACAGCGACGCTTCCCAGTTCTTCGGATTGCTCGTCTTCTACGCCCGCGGGGACCGCTTCTTCTATGTCGTCCTGACCGCCTTTGTCATGATCAGTGCCATCATGGTCAGTTATACCCGCGCCCGTGCCGAGTCCCTCATCGGCAGCTGCCGCGTCGGCTTCATGGAGCGCCCCGAACGCCTGGTCTTAGTCATCATCGGCGCCCTTTTCAACCTCATGGCCCCCGTCCTTTGGGTGATCGCTGTTCTTTCTACCATCACCGTCATCCACCGCATCCGTTACACCTACACCCGCACCAAGGGCGAAACCCTCGCCGCCCGCGCGGCCTAATGGCTTTGCCATCCTGAGCCAAGGCCGCATTACGCGGATCTTGCCGACATCCCAGGCAGCCAGATGTACTCCCTGGAATCGAACGGCATATCACACCGTATGCAATCGCTTCCGAAACCTGCCGGACCGGTAGCTGAGTTGCGTTCCCCCAAGAATGCCCCCAGGGATGCCAGCAGTGGATCGCATAGGTCGGATGGTTCACGAAATCACGGGGTCATTTGCGATAGGAGATCTGTAGGAAGCTGCGGTCGCGGCCGGCGCGGGGAGCTATTTAGTGGAACTTCTCCCCTTTCCGCAACATCTCGAGGATCATCTTCATGCGCTTTTCCTTCGTCTCCGGGCGCTTCGCCGTCTGCAGGCGATACGCAATCGCATACCGGTTCGAACGGCTGAGCGAGTCGAAGAACGCCTGCATGTTTTTGTTCTTTCGCACCGCCCGCAGGAATTCTTGGGGAAACGTTGCCTTACGCTGCGAGTCATAGGCCGCCTTCCATCGCCCGTCCCGCTTTGCGGCATCGATCTGCGCCTGCCCCGCCGCTGTCATCTTCCCCGCTGTAATCAGACGTTCCGCATGGCCAGTATTGATCTTCGACCACCCGCTCTTGGCCCGCCGGGGCGTGAACCTCTGCCGCCACGACCCCTCGTCATGCTTCTGCTTCAAACCGTCAATCCACCCGAAACACAGCGCCTCATCCACGGCCTGTGCATAGGTCACGGTATCGACTCCCGAGTCTTTCTTGTAAATGCGCAGCCAGATCCCGTCACAGGTGCGATGATTCGCCTGCAGCCACCTACGAAAATCCGCAGCCGAGCGGAAGCCAAGAATCTCGTTCATGGCACGAGATTTTACACGGATTCCGGACAGCGCTGCGGACACACCCTCGCCAGGCTTCTTACCGACCCCCGCCTCGCGGCCACCCGCTTGCGCTCCGCGCTTCAGCTCCATCCGATGGTGATCCGGACGTCGACCTTCTGGCTGTCGAACACCCTCGGCGCACAGGAAGGGGCGCGATCCCTCGCGCCCCCTTCACCGCCCTGATCTTTGTGAACCAAGTCCCCCGGCCAGCCGTGCCGCGCGCAACCGACCCGACCGCATCAGCTCCTGGAACGCCGCACGTATCGGCGGCCAACGAGGCCGCCAGAAGATTTCGGCCGCAACCAGTCACGTCGCTCGACCGCGACCGACGCTGTGACCACAGGATTTCCTGTAATAGCTGCGCAGGCATACCACTGTGATTGGATCTTCCAGCGGGAGAACGTTTTTCCGCTCACCGCGCCGCCCTAGCCACCAGCCGGGGCATGGCCCCGCTGCGATCCACTCGCACCGAGGCGTGCAGGGCGCCCGGCTTCAACTGCTCGAGTTCCCTGGGAATATCGAGTATCGCCACGTGCTCTCCCGCTTGCGGCCGCAAGCTGGCTAGCGGAATCTTCCTCCCGTCGGTTTGTGCTCGCATGTGGTACGTCGCCTTTACGTTGCCGGCTTCATCAAACAAGACTTGTACTCTCATGGACCGTCCTCATTGATGGCTTGGGGTTGACATCACGTTCAGGGTGAAGGTCGCTGCCGGAAACGGACTGTCCGGGTTCCCGTCGTTCAAGATTGTGAACTCCGTGAATTGTTGCCCGTCCCCTTGAATCCCGTAGCGCTCGCCCACGACTCGCAGGCTCGTCCCCGGCGGATTCTGCTCGGCGTCGGGATTGATCGAGAGCGACAACCGGTACCACTGAAACGCGGCAATTTCTCCCGGCCATACCAGCCCTACCGTCACCTGGTTGGCTGCGCCCTCGCCTACCGTCATCGGACCCAGTCCCCCCACATCCACTTCGTAACTCATGGCGATTCTCCTTTGCCCGCCCCGCAAAGCAGAGAGCATTCAGCCTGCCAACGCCGATGCCCTCCACCTTCCCGCTAAGTCCTTGCGAACACACAAATTGGGCGGGCGGGCGCATTCCGGCCCGCCCCGGTTCCGACCGCGCACTAGCCGTGTGGGTGATGGAGGCTATCCGAGTGGATAGGGGGCGCTGCCACCGGTTCACAGAAGAACCGACGTCCGCATTCGTTCCGCGCCGGGGCAAAACCGAGAGTGCTATGGAATGGAGGAGGGGCATCCCTGTCCGTTCCGGGCGGGAGCGCACCCGAGCTCAGCCGGGCGCTTCAGTGGGAGAGGGGGGTCCGATTAAGACAAACGCGCGGCTTGGGGCGCACAATAAAAAGGGCGCGATCCTTCGCGCCCGAAATCATCGATCAGAAATCAACCGTCAGAATTTCCTAGTCCCTTACCCCATCGAGAAATGCCCGCAGCTTTCGCGATCTCGAGGGGTGCCGCAACTTGCGCAGCGCTTTCGCCTCGATCTGACGTATGCGCTCGCGAGTCACTGCGAAGGACTGGCCGACTTCTTCTAGCGTGTGTTCGCTGCCGTCCTCCAGGCCAAACCGCATCTTGATGACTTTTTCTTCCCGCGGGGTCAGCGTCCGCAGCACCTGCGAAGTCTGGTCTTTCAGGTTGACGTTGATCACCGCCTCGGCCGGCGAGACCACTGCCCGGTCCTCGATGAAGTCGCCGAGATGCGAATCTTCCTCTTCGCCAATCGGCGTCTCGAGAGAAATCGGTTCCTGCGCGATCTTCAGCACCTTGCGGACCTTCGCCACCGGAATGTCCATCCGCTTGGCGATTTCTTCCGACGTCGGTTCGCGCCCCAGTTCCTGCACCAGCTGCCGCGAGGTGCGAATCAGCTTGTTGATGGTTTCGATCATGTGCACGGGGATACGAATGGTGCGCGCCTGATCCGCAATGGCACGAGTAATCGCCTGCCGAATCCACCACGTGGCATAAGTCGAGAACTTATAGCCGCGGCGGTATTCGAATTTGTCGACGGCCTTCATCAAGCCGATGTTGCCCTCCTGAATCAGGTCCAGGAACTGCAGGCCGCGGTTGGTGTATTTCTTGGCGATCGAAACGACGAGACGAAGATTGGCCTCGATCAGCTCCCTCTTGGCCTGCTCGGCGTCCATGTCGCCCTGGATGATCTCGCGCTGCGTGCGCTTGAGCTCCAGAAACGAGACTCCGGCTTCCAGTTCCAGCTTTTCCAGTTCACTGCGGATCGCACGCGACTGGCGACGATATTCCTTTTTCTGGTCCTCGCTGCGCGTCGCATCGGCCTTCCGCTCCAGATTCTGCGACTGGCGGTCAAGCTGGCGCATGGTGTCGACCGTCTTGTTGACCCGGTCGATCAGCCGCTTGCGCTCGGTGTTGGTGAAACCCAGGTTGCGCACGCAAAGCGAAACCCTCACGATCGCCCGCGCGAGCGCAATGCGGTAGCGCCGGTGATCCTTGGGACGCTTCTTCTGGGAAACGGTTGCGAACTTTTCCTGCAGCTGTCCGGCCTTCTTGTACGCTTTGGCCAGATCGTCGATCTTTCCCGTGAATTCCTTCAACCGGTTCTGAAGAATCTCGTCGGTGATTTCCTCCTCATCGAAGGTGACTACTTCCTTAATCGACCGGACGCTTTTCTTGAGATCTTCTCCGAGTGCCAGCAATTCATTGATAACAATCGGGGATCGCGACAGCGCCTTGAGCACGCGCAACTGCCCGCGCTCAATCCGCTTAGCAATTTCCACTTCGCCTTCGCGCGTAAGCAAAGGCACGGTTCCCATCTCCCGCAGATACATGCGGACGGGGTCGTTGGTTTTCTCCAGGGCGCCGGGGGTGAGATCGAGTTCTACGTCTTCCCCGACATCTTCATCTTCGAATTTTTTGTCGAGTGCGGCGGAGGGAAGTTTGGGTCCCTCGAGCACGTCGATGCCTTGCGTACCAATGGTGGTGAGCAGATCGTCGAGGTCTTCGGGAGAGTGCACGTCGTGCGGGATGAGGTCGTTGACCTGATCATAGGTCAAATATCCCTTCTCCTTCCCTGCGTCAATCAGCTTTTTGATGTCGTCGTACTTGTCGTCAAGAGCCAAAACGGATTATCCTCTAGTCGTCCTTACCTGGAAGGACCTTCATTCTCGTTTGCGGTGGGAGTGTTGCGGAGCCGCGCGCCTGCACAAACTTTCAGATGATAGCACAAAACCGCCCCCGCCCACCATCCGCGTGTCCACAGGTGGCGCACATCGACCATCCTAACCTCCCGCTCGCTAATCGTTTAGATGGCATTTGTCGGTGTTTAGTTTCAAGGTACGGGGAGCCCAGAAAGCCCATTCGCCACGCTCCGGTCAACTGAAAGCCACTAATGCAATTCGCCTTGGCCGCCGATTGTTCGCCCCTCGGCGGCGCCCACAGCCGCATCGCCTGGACCTGCGTGAGCCTGCCCTGCGCCTGCTGAACTCTCGACCACGCCTGGGTCCATGAGCGCGCGCTTGAGACGGACGCGTTCCTCGAGCAGCGCCTGCAGCTGGCCGGGTTCCCGGCCGCGGGTGTTTTTGAGTTGCTGCTGAACCTCCGCGAAGCGGCGGCGCAATTGAATGCGGCGCAGGGCGCGCACGGCAGCCTCAAGACGCTCTGCGGAAAGCGGTTCGTCCTCTTTCAACAGGATCGCAGCCAGCAGATTGCGATCGGCTTCGGAGAACGGCAACTCCATCACATCCGCCTGGCAGGTGTGGTTGAGCAAAGTTTCAATCAGACTCTCGCTAGCCAGTCCGAGGTGCAGTTTGTCGTTGCGCAATGCGAAGCGGGCCTGGCGCGCGGGATCGAATTCTTCTTCGGCGCCGTCACGGGCGGAAAGGTGCTCTTCTGACGCCTGCATCTCGCTGGCGGAGGCCAGTGCGCGGATCAGGAGGCGCTCGGCGTCGGTGACCTGGGCTTCGGGGGTCGCCTTCACGGCGGAGGATGACCGGGTCGCGGCGGCGTGCTTCAACTCCTGACGGAGCACCGCGGAGTCAATGCCGAGCTTCTGGGCAATCTCGCCCGCCAGTTCATCGCGAACGATACGGCTGGGAATGCGGTGAATGTAGGGAAGCAGGAATTTCACCCCGCTGACTTTGCCCTCGGCGCCGCGCACCGGGAATTGCGCGCGGGCGCGCTCGATGAGGTAGTCGAAATAGCGCTGCGAGCCTTTGAGCGCCTGGCGGTAGGCATCGGCGCCCTTACGGCGGATGAACAGATCGGGATCGAATCCGGCTTCGAGGGTGACAGCCCGAATGTTGAACTCTTCTTCGAGCAGCAGGCCAAGCGTGCGCTCGGTGGCCCTGGCGCCCGCGGTGTCGGGATCGAAGTTCACAATCACATTCTTCGAGAACCGTCCCAGCAACCGGGCCTGCAGCTCGGTAAAGGCGGTGCCGGAACTGGCGATCACGTTGTGGAAGTCGGCGGCAAAGACCGAAATGCAGTCCAGCTGGCCTTCCACCAGGATGGCGTAGTCGAACTTGCGGATGGCTTCTTTGGCCTGATCAAGATTGAACAGGACGCGCGACTTGGAATAGATGGCGGTCTCGGGCGAGTTCAGATACTTGGGCCCGGCCTTTTCATCGGTCGAGAGGGTACGCCCGGTGAAGGCGATGATGCGGCCGTTCTCGTTGGCGATGGGGAACATGATGCGGTTGCGAAACTTGGAATAAATCGTGCTTCGGACCTCGGACGTCGAAGCTTCCACGTTGGATATCGCTGCTGGCTGAGGTCTGAGCTCGGAGGTCTGCGATCCGCTTTCCTGCTTCCAGGAGAACAAGCCCGATTCGCGGAGAACATCTTCCTCGAAGTCGCGCCGCAGGGCGTCGCGCAGGTGGAAACCGGAGTCGGGAGCGAAGCCGATGCGGAATCGCTGGATGGTTTGCGAACTGAGGCCGCGCCCTTTCAAGTATTCGCGGGCGTGGGCGGCCTCGGGGCGGCGGAGGTAGTCCTGAAAGAAAGCGAGGGCGCGCTGGTGAATGTCGAGCAGCACGGTCCGCAGTTGGGCTTCTTTGGCCTCGGCGGGGCTGGCCAGAGCAGCTTTGGGCAGGGCGATGCCCAGCTTCTGGGCCACCGCGCGCACCGCTTCCGGAAAGGTGATGTTCTCGATTTTCTGAACGAAGGCGAAGACGTCGCCCGAAACTCCGCAGCCGAAGCAGTGAAAGAACTGGTGGGTGGCGTGCACGGAGAACGAGGGCGTCTTCTCCTTATGGAATGGGCAGAGCCCGGAAAAATTCTGCGCACCCGCCTTCTTCAGCTTGACGTAGTCGCCGATGACGCGAACGATGTCGGCCTGCTGCTTGACGGTATACGCGGAGTCGCCAGGGTTGGCCATGGTAGAGACAGCGGACCCAGCCGAAATTCTGGTTCAGAGTTCCTTTTAGGAGAATATCGCGGACCGTGATTTCTGTGGAGAAGTTGTGGAACCCTGCCAAATGTCGTGGAACAGGTTGGAAAAAGTCTCCACGCCTCCCTGATCGGAGTCCCGGTTCGACCGGTTTCGAGCTACGGGTGCGCGTTCAGCGCCGGAGGCCGGCGTTCGCAGGGGAGTCCGGGATGGAAGCGACTTGCGCCCCGCAAGCCAGCCGAGCTTTGCCCGGACGGACGGGCGCCCGTCCCACGGGGTTTACACTCTGAGCTCCACTACTGTGGCTCCGCCTCCACCTTCCTTCTGTGGGGGTTCGGTAATGGTGGCGACGTGGGGGTGAGTTTCGAGGAATTGGCGCAATGCTTTGCGCAGGATGCCCATACCGCTGCCGTGGACAACTCTTACTCGGGGGAGTCCGGCGAGGAAGGCGCGGTCGACGAATTTTTCCACTTCACGCGTGGCCTGGTCGACGGTTTGTCCGATGACGTTGATTTCGCTGGGTACGTTGCGGTCTTCGCGTTCGAGCGAGACGGTGACGCCGCGGGCGCGCGCGGCCTGGACGGGGTTGACCGGGGGGATGACTTCGGCGATGTCGTCACGGGCGATCTTCATCTTCATGGCGCCGATTTCGACTTCGAAGTGATCCTCGTCGAGCTTGCGCGTGACCACTCCCGGGCGGCCCACGGACTTCAGTTTCACCGCGTCACCTTCGGTGACATGCTTGACGAGCTGCGGCTGGGCGTTAGGGTCGTTTCTGTCCGAGCCCGTGGCGTGCGCCACCACCGTCGAATCGAACTGCTCGCGAAACTCGCGGCGCAGTTTGGCGATACGGCGTTCGGCGTCTTTGGAAAGCTTCTGCGCAGCCGCCCGGTCCTGGATGGCGTTGACGGCTTCGCGGGCGTGATATTCGAGGTCGCGCAAGACGCTCTCCAGCTTCTTCTCCATTTCCTTGATTCTGATTTGCTGCTCTTTCTTGCCTTCGGCGGCGAGGCGAGCTCGGTCGCGGTCCACCTCCTCTTCTTTGGTAAGGAGGCGCAGGCGTTCGCCTTCGGCCCGGCGAAGCTCTTCATGCAGGCGGTCGAGGAACTGAGCAACGTCGCGGGCCTGGCTTCCCAGACGCGAGCGGGCAGAGCCGATGATGGCGGGATTCAGCCCAAGGCGCTGGGCGATGTTGATGCCGGCGGAGGCGCCCGGCACTCCGAGCTTCAGTTGGTAGGTGGGCTCGAGGGTGGCTTCGTCGAAACCGACCGAGGCGTTGACCACGCCGGAAGTATTGGCTCCGTAGACTTTCAAGGATGTGTGATGGGTGGAGATGATGCTGATCGAGCCCAGGCGGCGGAAGTGTTCGGCGATGGCGACGGCAAGCGCGGCGCCTTCTTCGGGATCGGTGGCGGAGCCGAGTTCGTCGAGCAGAACCAGGGAGCCACGAGTCGCGGTGCGGGAGATGAAGTCAATATTCGTGACATGGGCGGAGAAAGTGGAAAGGTTCTGCTCGATCGACTGGTAGTCCCCGATGTCGGCGAGGACGGCGTCGAAGATGGGGAGTTCCGCGCGGTCGGCGGGGACGGGGATGCCGGATTGGGCCATGAGGGCAAGCAAGCCGACGGTTTTGAGCGCGACGGTTTTGCCACCGGTATTGGGTCCGGTGATGATGAGCTCGCGGCGGTCGGATTCGAGCTCGATGGTGATGGGAACGGGTTGGGCGTTCCTGGCCTTGAGATTTCGTTCCAGCAAGGGATGGCGGGCTTGGTGCAAGAGCAGGCGGGCTTCGCTCGCGGACAGAGGTGGGCGGCTGTCCCTCCGTGAGTTTTCCTCGTCCCCGGCCTGGGACGGGGAGAAACGTTCCTGCTCCGCCGGGAAGTTAACGCTGACGCAATTGTAATCCTCGGCGAAGCGGGCTTTCGCGAATTCGAGTTCGAGTTCGCCGAGAGTGTCGGCGGCGGCGAGGATATCGTCGGCCTGTTCGGCGATGCGGCGCGTCATTGCGAGCAGGATGCGATGGATTTCCGCCTGCTCTTCCTCGAGCAGGCGAACCAGTTCGTTGTTCTCCTCGATGGTTTCAAGCGGCTCGACGAAGATGGTCTGTCCGCTGGAACTGGCGCCGTGAACGACGCCCGGGACGCGGCGTTTCTGCTCGATCTTGACGGGGATGACGAAGCGCTCGCCGCGAATGGTGATGAGCTCGTCCTGCACGGTGCCGCCTTCGGCGAGGCGCTTGAGGTATCCGCGGAGAGAATTCTGAATCTCGCGCTTCTGTTTCTCGATGTCGCGCCGGATACGGGCGAGGTCGGGGGAAGCTTTGTCATCGAGCGTGCCATCAGGAAGGATTTTGTTGCCAAAGGCTCGCAGAAACGCGGTGAAATCGGGAATTCGCGAAGAGAGCTCCCCGGCGGCCTGCCAGGCGGTTTTCATGGCTGCTGGCGGGCTGAGGGAGATTTCGCGCCATTCGGCGGCGCGGTCCACCACCAACACCAGGTCGCGGATTTCGCCGGTTTCAAGAGCGACGCCCGAGATGCGGGACTTCTCAACCGTCTTGGAGATATCGAGCAGGCCGGAGAATTCGAAGCGCCCGCCGACGCGGCGGAATTCACGAATTTCAGCCGTGAGCTGGTGTTGATTTTCGATCCACGCGCGGTTGGCGGTGGGGAGCAGCGAAGCGATGCGTTGTTGGCCGAGCGGCGAGGAGGCGTATCCCCGCAAGAGGTCGAGAAGCGCGGGGAGCTCGAGCACGCGGGCGCTGCTGTGGGTGAGAATGCCGGGAAGCATGACCACCCGATATGTTAGCGGATTTTCAATGGCCGATGTCCGGTCGAGGATTGCGTAAGGCCAACGCATCCACTTTTGAAAGCCGGGAAAAGGCAGGGCACCCCCGGTTGAAAACTGGCCATGGGTTCAGACATTGGCGGCGGCGGCGAGGGGGGCTGGGGTGGCGACGGGAAGACGCAGGACGAAGCAGGCTCCGCCTTCGGGCAGGTTATGGCATGTGACTTGGCCCTGGTGATCCTGAACGACGCCGTAGGTCGCGCTGAGGCCAAGGCCGGCGCCTTTGCCGATGGGTTTGGTGGTGTAGAAGGGATCGAAGACGCGGCGGGGTTCGCGAATGCCGGGTCCGGAGTCGGCGAATTCGAGGACGACCTGACCGCCCTCCCGGCGCCCGATGAGGGTAAGCGTTCCCCCGCCGACTTCCTCCATGGCATCCATGGCGTTGCTGATGATCTGCAGACAGCACTGGAAGAGCTGATTGGCGTTGCCCGAGACCTGGGAGAGATCGTTCGGAATGCGCACCTCCCAGCGGATGTTCTTGCTCTCCAGGCGCAGCTGCTCCATCTGCAGGGCGCGGCGGGCGAGGGCTCCGAGATCGACCGGAGTCTTGTCGGCAGGAGCCTGCTGGGCGAAGCTAAGTAATCCGGAGACCAGGTCGCGGGTGCGGCGGGCTTGCTGGCCGATTTTGCGGGCCATCGAGACCTGCTCGGGCTGCATTTCCTCATTTTCGGCCAGAAGTTCGGAGTAGCCGAGGATAGCTGCCAGGGGATTGTTGATTTCGTGGGCGGCTCCGGCGACAAGTTGTCCAAGCGAGGCGAGCTTTTCCTGCTGCACGAGCTGGCTCTGCAGGCGCTGCAGGTTCTCCAGGCTCTGGTGAGATTCCCGGAGTAAGCGGACCAGTTGGCGGTCGAGCAGATACTGGCGAGCAAAGACAAAGGAACCGAGCACCAGCATGGCGGCCAGGGTCACCAGGATGCGGAACTGTTTGAGGCGGGGTGGGCCGACATCGGCGAACAGGGCGACAAAGCCCATTGCCGGAAGGGACAGAATGGCGGCCATAGCCAGGCGCGGAGCCAGGGAGATCCAGCGGCCGCCCTCGGGGGGTAGCGGCTCGGCGGCGGGCTCGAGCCTGCGAACCAGCAGAGCCGTTCCGATAAGCCAGCAAACGGAGACGACGAACGGGACGTCATAAATGCTGCCGCTGTAATATTGGCCGCGGGCGATAGCCGCGTTCATGGTTTCCGAACAGAAAGTATAGAGCCCAAATGCGATGAACAGATTCCAGTAAATACGCTTCCACGCTCCCGAGGCACTGATGGCGGAGATGCCGAGGACGGTAAGGAGAACCAGGTTCTCAAGCAGGTACAGGAAATCGTAGTTCCGGCTGTAGATGCGGGCGTTGGTGACGATGTATTCGTCGGGGAAGACGATGAAGGCGTAGAGAAAGAGCCACCACATCAGCAGCATGAGGAAATTCAAGGTGCTGAAATAGAGTTTGTGCTCCCCCTGCGGACGATGCGGGCGCAGGGCGACGGCGGCCATGACGGGAATAATGTGAATGAACAGGATCACGTCACCGACGAACGGATCGGGGAGGTCGCGACGCAGCCCGACCTCGTAGTAGGTCCAGAGGGCCTGGCAGGCGGTCCACAGCAGGCAGGCGATGGCGATAAGCGCCCAAAAGAGCCGTACCTGACCGTGGGTTACAACTGCGTTTCTGGCGAGGACCGCGGTGCCGGCGGCGATCAGGAGCAAAATGGCCACGTCACCGAAGGCGATGACGGCGTGGCCGCGGGGCAGGGTGAGCGACACGGTGGCATATAGGAGAGCTATGGCCGCCGTAGAGAAACTCCACCAGTGTCGCCGCAAGTCCATATGGCTGATCACCATTCTAGGGGCTGGAGGTCCGCCGGACGGCTGTCCGGGCTGGTACCTGGGTTACTTTCGTACCTCGCGGTGATTCCCTTTGCCCCTGAGGTACATCCAACCCCGCCTGCCGTTCGCGTTACCAGCGCGCCAATGACCGCGGTCTCGGAGGCGCATCACCCGGCAGGAGTGTGACTTAGAGGCGGGAGGGGGAATGGGATTTGTCTGCTAGAATCGGGCCTGAAGAGGGCGCATCGATGCCGTTTCCCATCACTCGACTTCGGCGGCTGCGGCGCAGCGAGGCTTTGCGCGGAATGGTACGCGAGACCAGGCTGACGCCGGAGAATTTTGTTTATCCGTTATTTGTCTGCCCCGGAGAAGGCGTGCGGAAGGAAGTGCGCTCCATGCCCGGGGTGTTCAATCTATCGGTAGACGAGGTGGTAAGGGAGGCGCGGGAGACTTTTGCGCTCGGGGTTCCGTCGGTGATTCTCTTCGGGCTTCCGGAGAAGAAGGATGAGGTTGCAACCGGGGCGTGGGCGGAGAACGGGGTTGTGCAGCAAGCGGCGCGCGCCATCAAGCGGGAAGTGCCCGAGCTCCAGATCATGGGGGACGTTTGCCTCTGCGAATACATGTCGCATGGGCATTGCGGGATCGTAAAAGCCCACCATCCCACGCAATCTCTGGGGGCAGCGGTGGCGGCGCCTCCGGCTGCGGCTACGGAGTACGAGATCGAGAACGACTCAAGCCTGGAGTTGCTGGCGAAGACCGCAGTTTCGCAGGCGCGGGCGGGCGTGGACATCATCGCTCCTTCCGACATGATGGATGGACGGGTGGGGGCGATCCGCCGGGCGCTGGACGGCGCGGGCCTGATCAACACGCCCATCCTCTCCTATGCGGCAAAATTCGCATCGGGATTCTACGGTCCGTTTCGCGAGGCCGCGGATTCTGCTCCGGCGTTCGGCGACCGGCGCTCCTACCAAATGGACGGGGCGAATGCCCGCGAGGCGATGCGCGAGATTGAACTCGATATTGAAGAAGGCGCAGACATGATCATGGTGAAGCCGGCGCTGCCGTATCTCGACGTGATTCGCGCAGCCTGGGAGCGGTTCGATCTGCCGCTGGCGGCCTATCAGGTCTCGGGTGAGTACGCCATGATTGAAGCCGCAGCGCGCAACAACTGGATTGACCGCGAGCGGGTAATGATGGAGTCGCTGACGTCGATCCGCCGCGCGGGAGCGAGCTTGATTCTGACCTACTACGCGAAAGACGCGGCGAAGAAGCTGTAGAGATCTAGCTCGGCTGCGTCCTGTTTCCGCGAAGAGTTTCGCTTTCCCCTTTCGAGACGCGGGCCAGCGGCGTCCTCATCGCTGGACGGCGCCTGCCCCGGCGCTTTCTTCCATCTCCACACCCGGCGTAGTTCCGGTGGCTCCGTGCCGGGTGGCGCGGATGGATCCGACCACCAGCAGGAGGTTGGTGGCCAGAATGGCACTGAAGGCCATGGCGGGGAGGAAGGCGAATTCGCCGCCTTTGCTCTCGACCACCTGCACCGCGAGCACAGCGGTAATCAAGCCGCGGGGCATCATGAGAAAAACCAGTTCGCGCTCCGCGCGCGAGATGCCACGCAAGGCAACCCGGCTCAACTGCACGGCAAGGAAACGCGAGACGAGCATAGCCCCAAGAATCGCCAGAATGGGAAGGATGTAGCGTTTCCCGGCAAACTCGACAATGATGCCGAGCAGCACGAAGAAGAAAGATCGCACCAGGAAACTCATCTCCGAGTGAAACGTGAGGAATTCGATCTCCTGGCGAGGCGCCTCTTTCCGGCTAGGCAGGTTTCCCAGAACCAGTCCGAAGGCGAGGACCGCCAGCAACCCGCTTCCTCCCAACGCGTGGGTGGCGGCATAGGTGCCCAGCACGACGCCGAAAGCGACGGTGTTGCTGAACCTTTGCGAGGCCACTCTCGGCCAGATCCACCACCACAGAAAGCCGGCGGCGATCCCCACCGCCACAGCGACACCCGCGTTGCGGGCGAAACCCGAGAGGAATCCAGAGAGCTTCGCGGCCTGGCTTTCGCTATGGAGGAGGCTGGCCACGGCCAGCACGCCGATCACGTCTCCGAGAGCCGACTCCAGCAGGAGGGTGACGCGCACCGCTTCCCTGGTTTTGAGCTGTTGCAGGACGGGCATGACCACCGTGCTGCTGGTGCAGCCAAATACCGCGCCGAGTAACAGCGCCGGTCTCCAGGGAAGCAAAAGGCTCCAATGGGCGGTGGCGGCGACGGCGGCGAAAGCGAGTCCGTAGCCGAGGAAGGCGAGCAGCACACCGCCGGGAAAATGCTGTAACCCCTCCCGCAGGTTCAGCTCCATCCCGCCCTCGAACAAAATGAGGATGAGCGCCAGCGACCCGAGAAGCTGAGTGAAGGTGCGGAACTGATCGGGATTAATCCACTTCAACACCGGCCCGAGAACCAGGCCCACGACCAGCAGGACGATGAGATCCGGGATGCGGGTGATGCGGAACAGGCGATTGGCGGTGAAGGCAAGGACCAGCAGACCGCTGATGAGGCCGAAAATCTCCATCTCGCCCACGGGGATCATCCTCGTTTCGCCCGGGAATTGCGCTCATGCTACCACCGCCGGCCCGGTTCCCGAATTCCCAAGGCCTGTCGTAGAATCACTGGTTTGGGATGATGACTGTTCCGAGTCGGGAGCACTATTTTGCCTGAAACAGTTTATGACGTCGCGATTATCGGTAGCGGCCCGGCGGGATACACGGCGGCGATCCGCGCCGGGCAGTACGGACTGAAAACCGCGCTGCTCGAAAAAGACAACGTACTGGGCGGCACCTGCCTGCACGTGGGGTGTATCCCCACCAAGGCGCTGCTGTTCAACGCCGAGTTGTGGGATCACTTGAAGGAAGCCGGGGAGTTTGGGATTGAGGGCGTGGAGGCTCGCAAGTTGAACTGGGCGGCGGTGCAGGAACGGAAGGCGAAAATTGTAAGCAAACATGCCAAGGGTCTCGAGTTCCTGATGAAGAAGAACAAAGTGGAGGTGATTCGCGGCTACGGCAGGCTGACCGGACACGCGCGGCAGGGCATTCATACGGTCGAGGTCAAGGGTCCAGATGAGAAAGCCAAAGCCCTCAAAAGCCGGAACGTGATTCTCTCCACTGGATCGGAAGCGCGCATGCTGCCGGGAACGGAGCCTGACTCGCGGATCCTGACGAATATTGAAATCCTCAGTCTGAAGGAAGTCCCCAAGTCGCTGGTGATCATCGGCGCGGGGGCAGTCGGCGTGGAGTTCGCGTCGATTTACAAGTCGTTCGATGCTGACGTCACCATCATCGAGATGCTGCCCCGGCTGGTGCCGGTGGAGGACGAGGAAGTCTCGAAGGAATTGGCGCGCGTCTACCGCAAGCGGGGAATCAACTTTCATACTAATGCCCGGGTGGAGAAGGTCGAGAAGGTCAAACCGGGCATCCTGGTCACCATCACGGTGGATGGCAAGCAGCAGAAGATCGAGGCGGAGAAGATTCTGATCGCGGTGGGCCGCAAGCCTCGCACCGCGAATCTGGGTCTGGAGATGACGAACATCAAGCCGGAACGCGAGTTCATCAAAACTGACAGCTGGATGCAGACCACCGAACCCGGAGTGTATGCCATCGGCGACATCGTGTTGGGAACCCCGCAGTTGGCGCACGTGGGAGCCATGGAAGGCATTGTCGCGGTCACGAAAATTGCCGGCAAACCGGCGAAGCCGGTGAATCCCGAGCGCATTCCCAACGCGACCTATTGCCATCCCGAGATCGGCAGCGTTGGCCTGACGGAAACCAGGGCGAAAGAAGCCGGCTACAACGTGAAAGTAGGCAAGTTCCCCTTCACGGCAAACTCGCGGGCTTCGATCGTCGGCCGGCACGAGGGCTTCATCAAGATCGTCTCCGATGCCGATTACGGAGAAATTCTCGGGGTGCACATCATCGGACCGCAAGCGACGGAGTTGATCGCCGAGGCGGTGGCCGCAATGGAGATGGAAGCGACGGTGGAGGATTTGGTTTGGACGGTTCATGCGCATCCCACGCTAGCCGAAGCCATGCTCGACGCATCCAATAGTGTGTACGGCATGGCGATCAACGCCTGAGTAATTTTCGAATTCGGCAATCGGGTGATCCTGGTGATTTCCGTTCTCCAACTCGGCACCATTGATTACGCTACCGGGCTGCGCCTGCAGGAGCGGCTGGTAGAGATGCGCAAGGAAGGACAGATCGGCGACGTGTTGCTGCTGCTCGAGCACACGCCGGTGATCACGTTGGGACGAAATGCGAAGGCGGCCAACATTGTTGCTTCCCCGGAGAAGCTGGCGGAGCGCAAAGTGGAGGTATTCGAATGCGACCGTGGGGGGGACGTGACGTTCCACGGTCCGGGCCAGCTGGTGGGATATCCGCTTTTTGATTTGCGCGGATTTCCATCTGCCGAGAGCAAGTGTAATCACCTGGGGGCGGTCGAGTACGTGCGTCGCCTGGAAGAAGTGCTGATCCGCAGCTGCGCCGATTTCGCGATTGGCACGGAGCGTATGCCGGGCCTGACCGGCGTCTGGACCTGCCCCGGCCAGCAGGGGACGTCGGCCTCCGCCACTCGAAACCCTTCCCCGGCAAAGATCGCGGCGCTCGGAGTCCATATTTCGCGCGGCGTGACTTCCCATGGCTTTGCCTTGAACGTGAACACCGATCTCGACTACTTCAACTTGATCGTTCCTTGCGGTATCGCCTCGAAGCCGGTCACGTCGATGACGAAGGAGTTGGGGCGCGAAGTGGCCTTCGAGGACGTGGCGCAGGCCGTGGCGCGGAATTCCGGAATGGTGTTCGGCAGCCAGATACTGTGGCTGGAGTCTCTGGACGCACTATTGGGACACACCGTCGGTGTACCCTTGCAAACCCCGGTGGAATTGCGCCGGATGCACAACGAAGAAGATACATTTCGCGCCTGATGGCGAAATCTCCGGGCAAGAGTTAGCATTCCTCGAACAGCTCTCTCGCGAACATGGCCAAGAAAAACACCCGGGTCCCAATCAAAGCGGCAACGCGCGCAAATGCCAACGGGCGCGAGCGCGCAAACACGTCGCAGCGAACCTACAGCATTGCTGACTACCGTCTGGAAAAACCTCGCTTCGATCTGCGGCAGGTGCGCGTGGGCGATGTGGTTCGCTATGAAATCGAGGGCGATCTGAGTGCGGCCGTGCCGCCGATTCGAGAATCGAAGTATCTCGACAAACAACAGTCCGTTGAGATTTACCGCTGGATGTTGCTCAACCGCAAGATGGAGACGGCGCTCGAAAATCTCTATAAGCAAGGCAAGGTGGTCGGCGGCGTGTACTTTGGTCTCGGTCAGGAAGCCTGCTCCTGTGCCTCGGCGTACGCCTTGAGGCCGGA
>DATFTE010000087.1:0-2993 GCA_035262225.1 Terriglobales bacterium | reverse complement strand
CCATGCTGCTCCAGCACATCGTAGAGCGCAATCCAGTATACTCCGGTCGATTCCATGGCTGCCGTGGTGATGCCACAGTCCAGCAACCACCTGGTCATCTGCTGCCAATCTGCGGTGATGGTTGAGAATATCCGCACCGGGTGCTCATCCCGGTCCGGTGGCACAGCTACATAAATCTCCCTCGCACCGATATCAATACCCGCTGCGTTCGCTTCCAGTAAGGGACGATCCTCCAGGCACATCCCCTTTCGTCGGCCCCGTTTGCCTTTGCCCGCCTTGGTTTTTTCCGCGATGAGCTGTTTGGAATGCTTCTTCTGCCTGGACATGTGTATCATCCTTTCCGCTCAGGCAGTGGCCAAGTCGCGCAAAAAAGATACTCTCTTGAAGGGAATCGGCCTGGGATGCTGGCTCAGGCCGTAACCACTGTATGGCGCACGCAACTTGGGACCATGCTTTCAAACGGGTTTAACAGCACCACTGCGGACTCGTGCCACGTTCCTCTCCCGCATGGCACCGCCTACCGGGACCTTTGCTTTCAAGGGAAACCTCTGCTCACGCGGGTTCCGACGGCACACGCGTCCGCTGGATCGCATTTCCTCGAGCGGAACGGAACCTCGGGGGGTGAAGCCGATTCTCGGACCATACGGGATTGGCGCGAATGACAGGCCCGGAGGCGTTGCCTTCCTCAAAAGATCATCTTGAGCGCCAGTTGCAATTGCCGATCGTCGTTTGTCTTGCTCGTGATGGTGCCGAATGCTCCGCTCGTCGGGGTGGAATTCGGCCCGCCCCAGTTGGGATGGTTGAGGAAATCGAAGACATCGAAGCGGAATTGCATCGTCAACCGTTCGACGATCGGGAAATTCTTCCGCAGGCTAGCGTCCGTTGTCCAGAACGCCGGATTGCGCAAGTGGTTGCGCGGCTGCGTGCCGAAGGTTCCCGCCGCCGGCTGCGTAAACACGGAGGTCTTAAACCAGACGACGCCCGCTGGTGCGAAGCTCCCGACGGAGATCGAACTGTCGCCCACCTGATTCCAGAACTGGTTGCCGCTGCCGGTCCCCACGCCGGCGATATCCTGGCTGGTGCGCACCGAAAAAGGTGTGCCCGACTGGTATTGATAAATGCCGGAGATCTCCCAGCCTCCGAGGGTATATCCCAGCAAGTCGTGCCGATTCCTGAAGAGAGGCACTTTGTAAATGTAGTTAGACACCACTACATGCGTGCGATGACAGTGTTTACCAGCAGGCAACTCAATAAACACAGGGGATTGAGACAAGGGGCTGGACAAAGCGTCGGGTTTGTGGCATCGTCAAATGGATGCAAGGGCCTAATCGCGATGACTCCTCGGGTCGGGAGAAGGAACTCGAACGGCGAGTGGAGTCGCTAGAGAAGCAATTGGAGCGCGCGTTGGCGGAGAATGAACGCCTGCGGAAGCAACTGGAAGAAGCGTTGCGGGCCAACAAGCGGAGTGCCGCACCCTTTTCTAAAGGGGAGCCCAAGAGGGACCCCAGCCCGCCGGGACGCAAGCCAGGTCCAGCCTACGGATCGCGGGCGGCCCGACCCGTGCCCAAGCGGGTGGATGAGCAGATCCACGTGCCGCTTCCCCCGCGCTGCCAGCACTGCCAAGGACCAATCATCCTGAAGGACACCCAGCCTCAATACCAGGAAGACATCGTGCGGATGACGATCATCCGGCGCTTTGACGTGGAGGTGGGGACTTGTGCCTGTTGCGGTCGGCAAGCGCAGGGCCGGCATCCGTTGCAGACCTCGGATTCGCTCCGCGTCGGCGAGGTACAAGTAGGACCAGAAGCCCTGTCGATGGCGGCGGTGCTCAATAAGGAATTGGGTCTGTCGTACGAGCGCACGGCACGGGTGCTGAAGCTGGGGTACGGATTGACTTGGAGCCGCAGTGGGGTATGCCGGGCTTTGGAGCGACTGGGGAATCTGGCGGCTCCGACCTACCAACAACTACAAAGCGCGCTGCGGCAAAGCCCGGTGGTGTGGCTGGACGATACGGGTTGGAGAGTGGCAGCACATCCGCAGAATCTGCGGGTTTTGTTGAGCGAACAGGTCACGGTTTATGTGATTGAACCGCATCGTGGGTATTCCGAGGCGGCAGCGATTCTGGGCGAGGACTATGCCGGTTTTCTGATACACGACGGAGCGCGTTGTTTCTATGGCTTTGAGCAGGCGTTTCATCAAAGCTGCCTGGAGCACCTGATCCGACGTTGCCGCGAGATGATCGGGGTCGTCTCCCCGGCGGCGGCGCAATTTCCACGGGCGGTCAAGAGCCTGCTGCAACAGGGACTCCGATTGCGCGATCGCCATCAGGCAGGCAACGTGTCCGCACATGGCTTGGCGGTGGCCACGGGGCGCTTGGAAGCCCAACTGGACCACTTGCTGGATCGGCACTTTCGCTGCCCGGAGAATCAACGGTTGGCCAGACATCTGCGTCATGAGCAACCCCATCTGTTCACGTTTCTGCGCTGTCCTGGGTTGCATGCCACCAACAACCTCGCCGAGCGGGCCATCCGGCTGATGGCGATGGCGCGCAAGACCTGGGGAGGCAACCGTACAGCCACCGGTGCCCACACCCAACAGATTCTGGCCAGCGTTTTGCGCACTTGCTGGCAGCAGAGCAAGAGCGCCTTCGATCAACTGGTAAAGTTACTCCGCTCCGCGCGTCCGATCTTGCTGGAGATCGTTCCCGCCGGACCATCGCCTTAAATGGCTTACCCACTTTCGGCCTCCCACGCCTCCCTACCCCCGGCGATCGCTTCGGTGCCTCAAAATCAATCAAGTGCAACCCTTCACGCCCACGCAGACTTGCGTCCTACCGCGTGGTAAACATTCTCGAAAATCCTCCTGAGTAGTACTTGGAGGTGATTACCCATTCGTCATGATGAAGATCTAGTGGAAAATACACTGTGGCGCGCGTGTCATGCGCCGAATGCGTCGAAGATATAACCGTGGCGATTGATCTGCTCCCTTGATCC
>DATFTE010000086.1:0-7816 GCA_035262225.1 Terriglobales bacterium | reverse complement strand
CCGCACCGAAGGCGGCGACAGTGGCGACCAATCCCACGCCTGCCTCGCTGTACACCTGGGCCAGATGAGGAACGGTCCAGAAGGCGACCAGCGGCGGAAGCGCCACCAGGGCAAAAATCGTCCACACCAGCCACGTATTCTCCCAGGCCCAGCGCCTGGTGTACTTCATGGGCAGCGTAAAACTGGCGTTGGTCACGCCCGCCACCAACAGCAACAGTAAACCCATTGTCGCGTCGCCCATGCCGGTCTCCTTGGTCCGCTAAGCTTTCCCGATTCGTGCCATATCGCGCGCGGCGATACTTATCCGTCCGCCGTGACCTGCCGTCACCACAATTGCCTTCGACTCCACCCGCACGTCGGCGATCTTGCGCCACTCGGGGCTTACCGCCGCGGCAAAGATGGCATAGTTGGCGCGCAAACTCCCCTTCGCCCCAACGCGCCGGAACACCGGCACACCAAACAGACTTCCCATACTAAACGCCGCCTCTCGTCCCACAGGAAACGGTGTCGTTCCGAACTCGAATCCACGCGCCGCGGTTCTTCCGTTCCAGGGAGGCCCTGAGCGGGCACGATTTTCTTCCCAGAATGTGAGCCACGGATACGTCGCCCTGGGAAAACAGAAGCCCAGCAGCAGACACAGACGAAAGTTAAGCACCGCCACAAACGCCCACTCGCGTGTGGTATCAAACGCGGTCGCCGCCACGAACCCTTTTCCTTCTTCTGTGAACGGGCGCGAAAGATCGACGCTGCCTCCGCCTTCCCTGGGAGCCATGGGCCACCGAAACCGGCGATCGTCCGCAAGCAGACTCCTGCCTTCGTATCCGTGCGGCCAGGTCTTGCCCTGTTTCGCAGGAGCGGCAATGCTCGACTCGCTCGACGCCAGAAAGGGCGGCCCGAGCGTCACGTGTTGTACCCAATGAAGAAGATGATCGACGGGTTTGCGGTTGATCACCGTCTCGCTCACGTAAATTGCCGACTCGCCCTTGAGCAGTCTCACCTCGCGCCGCAGATCGAGTCCGGCGAAGGGAAGGCGCGCCTGCATGGTTACACCACCTGGCGAGGGTGTAACTTTCCACCGCGCAACGCAAGCCTCACCGTGCAGGGTCAGGCCACACGCTTTTTCTTCTTGTGACGGCGCACCGAAATAATCGAGGCACACAACGTGTCCGGTGAACGGGGCGAGAAATTTGCCCACGAATGGTGTTCCGTATTGCCGCTCATGCCTCGGCTGAAACCCTCCCGGATCCATTGTCGTCCAGGGCGCTTCCCACAACAGATTCGGGCTCCATTGTTCCGGTCCGCACTTCGAGCGCAGTTCGGCGATCGAGCCGCCCCCGGTGAGCGCCGTGATTTGCACCTCGCCGTTCGTGAGACGGTATCCCGGCCTGCCTTTCCAACTCGTCTTGCGGACGCTGATCTCCGTGCCAGCCATGGCTCAGACTGTGAAGCCTCCGTCAATGGAGAACGCCGTTCCCGTCACGAAACCGGATTCGTCCGACACCAGGTAGAGCGCAGCCTGCGCCACTTCTTCGGCCGTTCCCAGGCGTCCCATCGGCTGCCGGGCAATGAACTGTTTCCGCGCTTCTGCTGGATCGGCAAATGCCGCCAGCCGTTGTGCCAGCGACGGCGTATCGATCGTCCCCGGACACAGGCAATTCACGCGGATGTTGTTTTTCACGTAGTCTAGCGCCATGCTGCGCGTGAGCGTGATGACCGCGCCCTTCGACGCGCTGTAAGCCGCCCTGTCGGGAACACTGCGCAACGCGGTCGCCGAAGCGGTATTTAGGATGACGCCGCCCCCCTGCTCCAGAAATAACGGCACGACCTCATGGCAGAGCAGATAAACGCTTTTCACGTTGATTGCCATGGCGCGGTCCCACTCAGTTTCCGTGGTCTCGTGAATCTTGCCGGGGGGAACGATGCCGGCGTTGTTAAACAGGATATCAACGCGCCCGAACTGCTCACTTGTGCGGCGCACGATTTCGAGCGCTCCGGCTTGCTGCGAAACATCCGCGGCGATCGCGATGGCCTTTCCGGCGTCGCTGGCGATTTCGTCCGCGAGCGCTTCTGCTCCCTTCCGGTCCAGGTCTACCGCGACCACGCCGGCGCCTTCCTGGGAGAAGAGCTTTGCACTGGCCCGGCCGATGCCCGCCGCCGCTCCGGTAATGATCGCCACTCTGCCTTTAAGTCGCATACCTTAATGTTTCTTCGTCGCGGCTCCGGTGCCGCCTTCCTGGAATCCCATGCCGCCGGTGGGAACGAGCATTCCGCCATCTACCATCAGCGCCGTGCCGGTGATGAACGACGCCCAGTCGCTGGCGAGAAAAGCGACTGCCTTGGCGACTTCCTCCGGCTTCCCAACTCTCCCCAGCACGTGCATGCGATCACAGGTGGCCAACACTTTCCCGGGATCGGGATCGAGACTCGCGGCCCAGCGGAGCATCGGAGTGTCGATGGCGCCGGGACAAACGCAGTTCACGCGAATCTTCTGCGCCGCGTGATCGAGCGACATGGCGCGCACAAGTCCAAGCAAGGCGTGCTTGGCCGTCACGTAGGCCGCCGAATTGCCTACCGCGGTGAAGCATTGCACCGAACCAACGACGACGATCGCCCCGCCACCACGGGCAGCCATCAGCGGAACCACATGCCTGGCGAGATGGAAGCAGCCCTTCAGGTTGACCGCCATCACCTCGTCCCACAATTGTTCCGAGGTGGCGACCACATCGCCGTAACGCTGGATGCCCGCGTTGCTCACCAGCACATCCACGCCACCCAGGCTTTTCTGGACCGCCGTGACGGCCCTCTCCACGGCAGGTGGCGAAGCCACATCGCATTCCAGGAACTCTGCGCTGCCGCCTGTGTCGCGAATTGAGTTCGCCGTCTTCTCTCCCGCTGCACGGTCACGGTCCAATATCGCCACCGCGGCCCCAAGTTCCGCGAGGCAGCGGGCGGTTGCTTCCCCAATCCCCATCGCTCCGCCGGAAACGATCGCGGATTTGTTCTTGAAGCTGATGCTCATGTCCGTCCTCACCGTGCAACGTTCGGCCGCTCAAGGAGTGATCTGCGATTGTGTTGTGATGCGGACCGTCGCCACTTCAAACGGACGCAGCGCCACTTCCACTCCCCCACCCCCGGTGGTAAGCTCGGCCTGCTTGTCTTCGAGACCGGTACAACGCCATGCTTTCACGATCTTGAAAAACCGGCTGGCAAGGCGAATACTCCCGTCTTTTCCCGCAATCTCTTCGAGACGCAAAATGGTTCCCTCGCCATCCTGGGCCGTCTTCCAGGTCACCAGCACGATGTTCGGACTCATGGCCTCAAGCAGACTTGCCTGGTCGCCGGGCAGCACACCCGGGCTGAATGTCGCGCCCAGCTGATCCGATTCCAGGGCCGTCATCTCCTCCCAGCCCGCGTGGGTTAGCGCCGAAGGATCGAATCCCGGGCCGCTCACCAGCGTGTAGCGAAACTTGTAGTCACCCCCCTGACCGGGAGCAAAGTTTGTCCCCCAGTAGTTGTTCATAAGCCAGGAGAAGATCGCTCCCGAACGCGGATGGAACCCGGTGGGCCAGTTGCCACGCACGATGTCACCAAAGGCAACCAGAGGCGCATCCTGCGGAACGATGGCTGCACTCCATTCCGGGCTTCGCACTGCGGCCCAGTGCTGCACCGCGTACCACTCGCGGCTGCCGCCCGCAAGTTCGTCGCGCGCCGGGTCCACCCAGCCGTTCTGCGTCTCATAGGCGAAGGCGGGATTTTCCGCTGCAAAGGGAAACGCTACATAGGCCGCTTCTTTATCGAGCACGAAGTCTTTGTGCAACGAGTACGTGAAGTCGATGCGCTTCTGGTCCGGGCATAGAAGAATCTCGGTGCGGATCTCCGGTGTGTGTGGCGCCGAAGATTCCAGCACAATGCGGATGCCGAGCGGCGTCTCTTTGGCTTCAACCAGGCGTCCTTGGGAGGAGGTTGCAGGGGTGAGTCGCGGAGGCTTCAGCGAAGCCCCGTAGCGGTACAGGCTGTTGTTGGGCATGTCGTCGCCGCCGGTGACGTACACATACCCGCCGAAGCGGAATGGACTGCTCCGATCCACAAGTTCGCGTCCCAGCGCCTTGTCCCACACGCTTTCGAGAGCCCCCGAGTCCGCACCGACCGTCACGCGATAGAACTGATTCTCGAAAGTGGGTCCCGGCAGAACCCGGGCAGCTGCTTCGACGGGCTTCGTGGCCCTCAGCGCGTAGAGCTTGTATCCCACGGCCGGAACATCCGCGGCGAGGAAGCGCACGCGACGATAACCACCGCCAAATCCGGGCAGCGGCTTATGCTTTCCCACCCACAGCGTCTCGACAACAACAGGATGTCCGTTGCTGTCGAACACGCCGGTGCCATCCTGCAGGTCGAATGTAACCTCTCCACTGCGCGGCCAGTTCAGCGAATTGAACACTGCGACGGATGCATCCTTCGGCCCAAGAAACGACTCCAGTTGTGCCCAACTCCGGTGCAGGGATTCGTCAATCTCGTCTTTCGCCCCGGTGGCGCGCGACTGTTTGAGCTGCAATTGCCGCAGCGTTTGCTCATGCTCGGGCTGCGCGGTGGCGCCGACGTAGGTCCAGGTGTGCTCATCGAACATCAGGCTGTTCGTCCACGCGCGTTGCAGCAGCGTCTGTTCCGGACGGAGCGCCGCGCTCAGGGTCGCAGGAATGCTCCCCAGTTTTTCTGCACACAAAATCCGCTGCTGATTCTGGCGATGAATCGCGGTCGACGATGCGTCGGAGCCGAAGCCGTCCTCCCAGTAGGGACCGAAATCGCCGCGATAGGTCGCAATGCTGCCGTCGAACTGCTTTTCGATCGAAGCCATCGCATCCTTGAAGGTTGAGAACTCCAGGCGCGGCCAGGCGTATTGACCATTCCATTCAGCCACGATCGTCGCCTGTTCGGGACTTAGCGGCGTGTTCTCGAGTTGGGATCCGAAGATGATCGCGGCCGACGCTTTGTATCCCGGATGGGAATACGCCTGCAGAAACACGGGCAGGGAATCGCGAATAGCCGCAACCCGCGGAGGCGTCGCAAAAAGAGTCGCCATTTGCAGGTAGGCCCGCGAATACCACATCAGCACGCGTCCGCCGTCAGGCCCCTCCCAGTAAAACGGAGACCTCTCGTTCCAACGTCCATGCAAGAGAACAGGCGCCCGCCAGTTGTTGCTGGCCGCGACAAAATATTTTGTGCCCGCGTTCGCCAGCACCGAGGCGTAAGACCAGCTATAAGAAGGAACATCGGTAATATGCGCCGCGCCCGGCGTGATCCCGTACTTCGCGGCGAAGGCGTGGCTGTCGTAAAGGGAGCGGAACAATCCCTCCAGTGACGCCGTGCCTGTGTGCTGGTTGGCGTACTGGGGCGGCAGAACGATCTTGCCGTCTTTCAGGGCCTGGATGAATTCGCGCTGCTTCTCCGGCGAACGTCCCTCCTGATACTTGTCGGCGACCCAATAGCCGTCGAGCGTCCAGCGAAAGTCCGGAACTTTCTTCAGGATTTCCAGCACCCCATCCACCGATTCGGAATGGAACTCGGCAACTTTCTCGGGATAGTCAGTGAAGCCCACGTCCAGATGCTCATGCGGAACCAGGTAGAGGGTCCACTTCTTCCCCGCAGTCAGCTGCAAAGGAAAGGTCCTGCTCTTGCCGCCGGAACCAACCTTCAACTCGGCTTTGGCTGTGCCCGTCCATTCGGGAACCTCAAACACAACTCTCTGTTCGCCGAACGCCTGTGACGAGTTGAGCTTCTGCTCCAGAGTCCGCCCGCCCACGATCAGCTGGGTTTCTGCCTCGCGCGGTATCGAGGCGAAATCGAGGTACGCCTCCACCACTTCTCTCCCGTCGCGATAAAAAATCGTGGGGACGATTTCCGCCTGAATCGCGTCCGGATCGTACGTGCTATCGAGCGCCTGGGTGAGCGCCAGGGCGTCATAGACGAGTCCTGTGTGCCCCGTGGCGATCGACCCAAGCGAGTTTTCCACCGTCGTTGGATCATCCAGGGCGGTCAGGACCAGTTTGTTTTCTCCCCGCTCGAAGAACGTCGCCGGGATGGCAATTGTCTTTTCATCGGCAGAAGTCTGGGGAACAAAGGTTCCCTCCCAATCTCCGGCATGGTAGTCGAGCCGCGGATGAAAGTAGAACGCCCCGCTGTGACCGTTCACGTCCAATTTTAGGTAGGAAAGGCGCGGGGTCTGATACAGCATCGCGATCTTCAGGTGATAAACGCCGCTGGGCGCATCCGGCAGATGGAACAGAATCGTGAACGGATGCTCGCGTCCGCCCGCCATTCCATTTGCAGGCCCTGCCTGAAAGCGTTGCCAGTCGTCGGAATCTCTGCTTTGCCCTACGCGATAGACGGGGTCGTCCTTCGGATCTTTGTAATTGATTCGCTGGCTGCGAAACTCGTTCGAGGAATGATCGAACAAGCCGATTTGCCAGACCGGTTTTTCCTCCGCGCATGCGGCGGCCGCCAGCGCAAGACAGAGCCACACCAGGAATGAAATTCGCTGGCTCACGTCGTCACCATTTTGGTTGGCAGGTAATCACTCCCGGACGCCGCGGATCTTCGATCCACGAGCCCATTTGTTTTTTCTTCGACAGTTCGTGGTACTTGGCCAGCTTGTCCTTGTCGAGCCTGACGCCCAAGCCGGGTCCCGCCGGCACCGCCATCTTTCCCTTCCGGTACGGCAGCTTGCCACCTTCGATAATGTCGTCGGTCAAGTGATGGTAGTGTGAGTCAGGCGCAACGGTGAGATTGGGTAGGGCGGCGGCAAGGTGGAGCATGGCGCTTTGCGAAATGCCGAATTCGGCTCCGCTGTGCATGCCAACATCGACGCCCATGGCTTCGCAGATCTGTCCGGCGAGACGTGCGCGGCTGATGCCGCCGTACCAGTGAGGATCCAGCAGCACTACGTCCAGCACATCCATGGCGACGTTCGGCACCAGATCTTCGAAGGCAAACACCGACATGTTCGACGCCAGGGTCACCCATGGCGCCTTGGCGTTTACCCGCGCCATTGCCCGCATGCCCCACACCGGGTCTTCCAGATATTCGACATCGTAGTCGTGCAGCAGGCGCGCCACGCGCACTGAGGTGGTCACCGACCACGCCGCGTTAGGATCCAGCCTCAGCTTGAACTCGGGAAAGGCTTTTCGCAGCGCGACAAAAGTTTCGATCTCTTCATCCGGCGGCAGCACCCCATTCTTGTATTTGAGCGTCTCGAAGCCGTAAGTTTTTACCAGGCTCTTGGCAAATGCCACCATCTGTTCGGAGTTTGCCACCTCGCCTTTGCCGTCGTCGTTGGGGTAACGGTAAAAGAGATAGGCCGAGAAGGGCACTTCCTGCCGCATCGTTCCCCCAATGATTTCGCACACCGGCTTGCCCAGGGCTTTGCCCTGCAAGTCAAGACAGGCGAATTCGAGGGCGGCAAATCCAAGGATGTAGCCAAACAACTTGAGTGACGAAGGCGCGGCGAGCTTCCAGCGAATGCGCTCAAGCTGAAACGGGTCTTCGCCGATGAGCAGTGGGCGCATCTCGGCCAGTTGCCCCTCGCGGCTGGCCCCGCCGTAACATTCGCCCAAGCCCACCAACCCGTCGTCGGTCTCGACTTCGACGATGATGCGCGAAAAGCCGGGATGCGATCCGAAGGCATAACGCAGCGGCGCTTCGATCGGAATGAATGCCGGAGTCCAGCGAACGTCCGTAATCTTCATGACCGCTCTCTCCTAACCCCTCAGCGCTGGTTGGCAAGGAGTTGTCCTCGCATGCCCGACGACGCCGTCGCTATGTG
>DATFTE010000085.1:0-4744 GCA_035262225.1 Terriglobales bacterium | reverse complement strand
CGGATGCGCGACACCACCTGCGTGGCCATGAGGGAGTGGCCGCCCAGGTCAAAGAAGTTGTCGTGGGTGCTGATGCGTTCGCGGCGCAGGACCTCGCTCCAGATGGCGGCCATCGCCTCTTCGGTCGAGTTCGCGGGCGCTACGTAAGCCTTCCCCGGCGCCTCGTCCGGTTCCGGCAGCGCCTGGCGGTCGATCTTGCCGTTCGGAGTGAGCGGCAGCCTGGTCAGGAGCACCACCGCCTGCGGCACCATGTACTCCGGCAACTGCTCCTTCAAGTAGCTGCGCAGCCCCTCGCCCGTGAGCGCCGCCTCGCGCGCCACCACGTAAGCCAGCAGCCGCTTCTCCCCCCGCGCGTCCGTCTTGGCCACGACCACCGCCTGCTTCACCCCGGCATGTTGCGCCAGGATGGCCTCGATCTCTCCCAGTTCGATGCGGAAGCCGCGAATCTTTACCTGATCGTCCCCCCGCCCCAGAAACTCCACGTTCCCGCCCGCCCCATAGCGAGCCCGATCGCCCGTGCGATACATGCGCGCCTCGGCATCCGCCACAAACGGGTTCCTCAGAAACCGTTCCTCCGTCTTCTCCGGCTGGTTCAGGTAGCCGGCCGTCACCCCCGCCCCGGCAATATAGAGTTCCCCGGCCACCCCTTCCGGCACCGGCTGCTGCTCTCCATCCAGAATGTAGACCTGGGTGTTAGAAATCGGCCGCCCGATGGGAATGCCGGCATTCCCTTTCCAGTCGTAATCCTTCAGCCGCAGGGTGAGCGAGCCCACCGTGGTTTCCGTGGGCCCGTAGTGATTGAAAATCTCGCAGCCGGGACTCAGGCTCTGAACCTTCTCCACCAGGGCCGGCGTCAGCGTCTCGCCGCCCATGATCAGATAGCGCCGCGGCAGGATCTGCCGCGCCTCGGATGAGTCGAGCAGCGCCTCCAGGTGCGAGGGCACGATCTTCAAAACATCGATGGGATGGGCGCGGGTATAAGCGGCCAAGCGCCCGGCGTCGGTCGCCGTGTCATAGGCGATGACATGCAGGCAGCCGCCGGAAATCATCGCCGGATAGATCGAGGTGTTGCCCAGATCGGCCCCCAGGGTCGAGACCGTGGCAAACTGCAGCCCCGCAGCATACTGATGCAACTCCAGCAGCCGGGTGATGAAGTGGCTGTAGTTCACCAGGTTGCGATGCCGCACCGCTACCCCCTTGGGCACTCCCGTCGAACCCGAGGTGTAGATCACATAGACCAGGTTCTCGGGCGTGGTGCGCAGGTCAGGATTGCTGACCGCCTGCGTGGCCCAAAGTTTTTCGTCGCCATCGAGACACAGCTTGGCGCCGGCAAACTCCGGCATCTGCCCGAGCAGCCTGGATTCGGTGATCAACGCCACCGCACCCGAGAGTTGCTGCGCCAGGCGCGGCCGGGGATTATCCGGGTTGAGCGGAACATACGCGCCCCCGGCCTTGAGAACAGCCAGCAGCGCCACCATCATCGGCGCCGAACGCTCCAGGCACAACCCCACGAGGGAATCCGGCCCCACCCCGAGCGTGCGCAGGTAATGCGCCAGCCGGTTGGCCTGCCGATTCCACTCCCCATAAGTGAGAGCCTGCGTGCCCGAGACCAGCGCCGTGCGTTCGGGAGTGCGCCCGGCCTGCGCCTCGAACAGCTCATGCAGACAACGCTCGGCGGGATAGGCGGCGGAGGTCTGGTTCCATTCGACCAGCAACTGCTGACGCTCGCCTTCGGCGACCAGCGGCAGCCGGCCGACCGGCGTCTCCGGAGCCGCCACCGCCGCTTCCAGCAGCGCCTGATAGTAGCCGGCCATGCGCACCACCGCCGCACGCTCCAGGCGCGCCGCATCGTAGTACATTCTGAGCCGCACTCCCCCCTTATCCCCCACCACTTCCAGCTTCAGACCGTAAGGTTCCAGCGGCGCCGTGGCGCGCTCCATGCGAAACACGACACCACGCGCAGCCATAGGGGACGGCAGTTCCTGATACAGGAATTGCGCGGCAAACTCCTCGTCATCCGAGACGAAGTGTTCCTGCCACTCGACATGTTGCTTCCGGACGCTGCCCAGGGTCTCGAGGACTTCGGAGAAGCGCACGTCGCCTTCCAGTCGAGCGGGAACGGGCAAAGTCCTTCCCACGATGCCCAGGGCATCCTGCAATTCCTCATACTCTCTCCCGTCGAAGTACACCCCGATCGTGAAATTCCCCTGACCATCGAGGCGCCACAGGGTCGCCTGCCATGCGCTTAGCAGGACCACGCTTTCGGTCACTGCGTATTTGCTGGCGACAGCTCGGATCTTCTCCCCCAGAGGCTCTCGAGCCGTGACCGGCACCGAATCCGGCTGGAAGGTATGGGGCGCGGTCGTGCCCCGCTCTCCCGGCAGCGCCAGGGTGGTGTTCCCGGCGGACTTCTGTTTCGTCCAGTACTCCCTGGCTTTCTCCGCCGCCTCGTCGGAGGCTTCGACGAAGTCGCTCTGCCACTGCGCGAACTGCACGTACCGCAGCGGCTCCGGGTTCAGCGCGGAGTTGTCGCCGCCGTAAAGCAGGCCGATCTCCCGCACCAGATTCTCGAGGGAACGGAAGTCGCCGCACAGCGCCGGAAGGCTTAAAACCAGGGCCCACCGCGCAGATGCCAGCTGGGCCAGGGTTGCACGCACGATCGGGCCAGACTCGAGGGCGAAGATCGATCCCTGCTCCCCGGCGAAGATTTCATCCATCTTTGCCGCTTGTCGTTCCGGGTCCAACGCCCGGATGTCCAAAGCCTGCCACCGGGGTTCAAGATTCTCGCGAATTACCTGGAACGGCACCTTCATGCCCGGCTGCCGCAGAAACACGGTCCGCAGGATCTCGTGGCGCACCACGGCTTTCTTTAACGCCAGGCGGAGCCCCTCGGGCTCGAGCGGCCCCTCCAGGCTCAACGCGCACACCGCGTTCAGCGGGACTTTTCCCGATTGCAGCCACCAGACACGTTTCTGCTGCGGCGACAGCCAAAATCCCGCAGTCGATGCTTTCTCCAAGCGCTTACTCCTCGTCCTTCGGGCCCGCCTCGCTAAGGCTGGCGGCCTTAGGCTCGATCTTCATGAGCCTGTTGATTTGCGATTGCTTGCGTTGTTTCATCTCGATCTCGCTTTGTTGCTGTTCTTGCTCGCAGAGGATGGCTAGGCCGGCGATGCGGGTGTCGGGTTGCGCCAGAGCGCTCGCGAGCAGTGTTTCAAAGTGGCGCGCCATGCGCAGAATGGTTGTGCGTTCGAACAGATCCATGCTGTACAGCCAGTTCCCGGTCAGCCCGTTTTCGCCTTCCACCATGAACACCGCCAGATCGAACTTCGAGCGGGTGACAGGCATTTCAAACGCTGACAGTTTGAGGCTGGCCAGCTCCCGCTTCTGCCGCGGAATGTTCTGCATGACAAACAACACCTGCACCAGCGGATTGTGGTTCAGGCTGCGCTCGGGCTGCAGTTCTTCGACCAGCTTGTCAAAGGGCATGTCCTGGTGCGCATACGCGCCCAGGGCCGTCTCCCGCACTTGCCCCACGAGCTCGCGGAAAGTCGGACTGGCCGAGAGATCGGCGCGCATGGCCAGCAGGTTGATGAAAAACCCGATCAAACGTTCGGTCTCGGCGGTCGTGCGGTTGGCCAGGTCGGTGCCCACCACGATCTGCTGCTCGCCTGAGTACCTTGACAACAGCGCCTGGAACCCGGCCAGCAGCGTCATGAACAGCGTGACGCCCTCCTGCCGGCTGAACCTCGTCAAGGCCGCCGAGACTTCAGGCGAGAGCGGAATCGCTTCACAGGAGCCCTGAAAAGAGCGAACCTCCGGCCGCGGACGATCCCTCGGCAACGCCACGACCGGCGGCGCTCCCGCCAGTTGTTTCCTCCAGTAGGCGAGCTGTTGCTCGAGCACCTCACCCTGCAGCCAGCGGCGCTGCCAGGCGGCGTAATCGGCGTACTGAATCCTGGGCTCCTCCAGCGGCGACGGCTTGCCGCTCGCGTACGCCTCATACAGCACGCTCAATTCTTCGAGCGCAATCGCGGCAGACCAGGCATCGCTCACGATGTGGTGCATGGTCAACAACAGCACGTGATCATCGGCCGCGAGTCGCAGCAAACGGACCCGCACCAGCGGGCCTTTCCCGAGATCAAACGGCTGCTGCGCTTCCTCGAGGGCGACGCGGCGGGCTTCAGTCTCGCGCGCCGGAGAGGGCAGGGAACTCAGATCTTCGGGATACAGACTGACGACCAACGCTGGAGCAATGACCTGCACAGGGTGCCCGTCTTTTACCGCAAAGGTCGTGCGCTGCGACTCGTGCCGGCGCAGAATCTCGTTGATCGCCTTTTCCAGCGCGGAAACGTTGAGCGTACCGTTCATCCGCAAGGTGCGCGGAATGTTGTAGAGGGGATTGTTGGGTTCCAGCTGATCGAGTACCCACAGCCGCTGCTGCGCGAATGACAGCGGCAGCGCCTCTTCCCGCGAAACGCAAACTATGGGCGGAGCGGAGGATTTCTCCTGGTTGCGCTGAAGCTTCGCAATCTGCTCGCTGAGTCGAGCAATGGTCGGATGCTCAAACAGCCGGCGTAAGGGGAGGTCCAGATTCAGCGACCGGCGGATGCGCGACACCACCTGCGTGGCCATGAGGGAGTGGCCGCCCAGGTCAAAGAAGTTGTCGTGGGTGCTGATGCGTTCGCGGCGCAGGACCTCGCTCCAGATGGCGGCCATCGCCTCTTCGGTCGAGTTCGCGGGCGCT
>DATFTE010000084.1:0-3836 GCA_035262225.1 Terriglobales bacterium | reverse complement strand
GCGCATATGCTGTTGAATGCATGTTGTGTTCCTTCTGCCTTGACGGGACTCGCCATCGGGGCGCATCGTAAGCGCCCCGACCCGCCTGGTGACACCGCGACGGGCCAGAGTATCTCAAAAACTCTGGCAGATAGACCTATCTTCGTTCAATCGGGATGCCGAATGTCCCAGCGTCGGGATATTTTTGCTCATAGCTTTCCCCGTGGGTCGCCCAAGACCGCCGCGACAGGCCCGAACGCAATTGACTGACCCTTTATGATGAGGCTTGCGAATCCCATGAGACTTGTTCCACTCGCGTTACTGCTCGGCATGTCCTCCGCGCTGGCGTTCGATACCAGCAATCTCGGTCAGTGGGGGAGTCTGCCTCTCGATGAGCTTGTGCCCATCATCACCAAGTCCGCCCGACTGCAACAAGAAATCAGCGAAGTGCTTTCCGAGGGTAACAAGAAACAAGAAGACGTGACGTGCTTTGGAATGCGCTTTCCAGGTCAGTGGAAACATCTTGGCGGGTTCCGAGTGTCACCCTACGCCTGTGATTTCGGTGCCATGTGGCTGCAAATCCGTGCCACCGTTCGTATTACTGACCGCCGGGGCCAAGCCTTCGAGGCGATCACGGACAAGGCGATGAGCAATGCAACGAATGTCAGCGAAACAAATCTCAGTTGGAAATGGACAACCGAATGTTCGCCTCAATCGATCCCCGGCTGGTGCTCGTAAGGCCATAGACGCGGCGTTCGTATGATGCGGCGGCGGCCTCACCGCATCGATCTCGAGGCCGTCAGGTGCTCAAGGCGAAGGTCTGACGGCCTGCGGCCATGTAACTGATTGCTTTCCCCCTCCTGACCATCGTTCTTCAACATGGCCATCTTTCTCCTGAAGATGCCATTCACCGAGACGGCGTTCACGATCGGCAGAAGCAATTCTGCCGCTCAACAGCGAAGCCGGACATTCTATCGGGGCACGGGCGCAGTTATTTCGTAGACGCCGCCTGGTACGTTGCGACTGAGCGCAGGCCTGATGGTCCGTTCGGTGGTTATCCAGGTCATAATTTTCGTCCCGCCGCGGACTTCACGCCTTGCTTTGCTGCCTGCGCCTGGCGCGAGAGCGAGATATTGCAAGGCGCCTGTGTGTACCGAAAACCTCATCCGTATTCTATTGCGTGACAGCGACCCGGATGCCGCCATTCCGCTTCCGGGTAGCGCGGCAGAATGTTAGCGTTCACGCCGATCCAACCGTGATCCGGGGAATATCGGTCAACAATAGCCGCGGTCCATGCGGATCCTAATCTTCCACCCTACCTGCTCCGCGGCACCGGCAGCAACATCTACAACGCCAATCTGGCGCGAACGCTGGCAGGATTGGGCCATGAGGTGGACCTGTTCTGCCAAGACCGGACGGTACACGAATCGGAGGGCGTGACGATCCACGTACCCGACATCGGGCGGGTGCTTCCCGTGTACGTGGCCGATCGCTATGAGGGATTCGATGCGTTGCCGTTCCCGGAGCTGGACGAGGCGGCGCTCGGCCGCTACCTCGGTGCCAACGTCGCCGCGGTCCGCTCCGTGCCGCCCCCGGACATTGCCCTGGCCAACCATCTGGTGATGGGTCCCGTGATCGTTGCGCGCGGCCTGGAGGGCCGGGCGCCCTATGCCGTCAAGGTCCACGGGAGCGCGTTGGAGTACACTGTTCGGCCGCACCGGGAGCGCTTTCTGCCCTACGCGCTAGAGGGGATTCGCGGCGCGTCGGGCGTGCTGGTGGGCTCGCGTCACACTGCCGAAAGCCTGTGGGAAGTGCTCTCCGATGAGCCCTCGCTACCGGCGCGGACGCGGCTCGGTCCGCCGGGAGTGGACGTGAATTCCTTCCGCCCTCGCCCAGACGAAGAGGCCGCCATCGGCTTGACCCGGCTCGCCGAGAAGCTCGGGTCCGGCGAGACAGCCGCTTGGGGAGGTGAGGTTGGCGCGGCGCAGGCACTTCGCGAGCTCGATCCGCGCCGTGACCGTATCGTGAGCTACGTTGGGAAGCTGATCGTCGCAAAGGGCGTCGACCTACTCCTGGCCGCTTGGCCGCTGGTAGTGGCGCGTGTGGCGGAGGCGCGGCTGGTCGTCGTCGGGTTCGGGACGTACCGGGAAACACTGGGCCGGTTCGTGGACGCGATCGGCCGCCGGAACCTGGAGACGCTGCACGAGATCGCAGCCCGGGGACGCGAGCTCGAGGGAGGCCCTCCGGGGGAACTGAAATATCTGAACGCCTTCCTTGAGCGTGCGGGGAAGGAGTGGCTGGGGGCAGCGCCCGCGGCAGCCGCACGCATTCACTTCACAGGACGGATTGAGCACGACGACCTGCCCAGCCTGCTGCCGGTCTGCGAGGCGCAGGTGATGCCGAGCACCTTCCCAGAGGCGTTCGGCATGGTAGCCGCCGAGGCGGCCGCCTGCGGCGCGCTGCCGCTCTGCGCGCGGCACTCGGGAATGGCTGAGATCACTGCCACGCTGGCCCCCGCGCTGCCAGAGGAGCTGCGGCCGCTCCTCTCGTTCGAAATCGGGCCCGGAGCCGTGGAAGAGATCGCCGCCAAGCTGGTCGCGTGGCTCACGCTCGACGACGCCGAGCGTAAGCGCGCTGGTTTGGCGCTGGCGAAGGAGGTGGCACGCCGCTACAGCTGGGAAAACGTAGCGGAAGGAGTGATCGCGGCCGCCCAGGGAAGACTCGACAAGCTACCGACCCCGCCAGCGAATATTCTTCGCGCCCAGTGATGACCCAATAAGAGAAGTGCAGCAGGTGCTCTGAACCTCTGTGGTTCCCACGGGGATGCATTCGCGCTGAACAGGTCGCGGGCGCTGCCAGCACCGCAGCCGGCGCGGATCAGGATTAGGCTTCCGTCGTTTTGCCCAGCCGCCAGAGCTGAAACCCTTCAACATCGATTGCTTCTTCGATCGTATCACGTGAGATTTATGGGGAGGAGACCTATCGCAGAGCGCGCATTACGGTGTCACCGTCTCCTCTACTACGAACAGCCAGGATGGTTGTCCTTCCTTGTTGAACCAGATCAAACTCCAATGGCGATCGTATGGCAGTACCGGCCGCCGTGAGGGCGCGGCCGCGGCGATGGACGATCTTGAAGGCAAGCATGAGGTGAAGGCAGATCAGCGAGTAGATCAGTTTCTGCGGCTGCGCGCTTCGATTGAGGAGCGAGCATCGCGTAAGTTCTTCGAACGGCCAGTCGACGGTGAAGGACCGGTGGTGTTGCGATCCAACGATTTCTTCAAGTAGCTGCGTCATCCCCCGCTGCCGCGCCATTCCGAGTTTGAGTCATCCGCGTCGATAGGACGATGTCCGCGA
This sequence comes from Terriglobales bacterium, assembly GCA_035262225.1. Taxonomy (GTDB): domain Bacteria; phylum Acidobacteriota; class Terriglobia; order Terriglobales; family Acidobacteriaceae; genus DATFTE01. The sequence goes on along the minus strand of DATFTE010000084.1, from coordinate 503 downwards.
TTGGTCCGGTCTCTCCCCAATTGCCGCTGTGATGGTGCAGTGCCGCAAACGGTTGAGAAGTCTCGACCGAGAGCCCAATAAAATAAGACGATTGGGATGCGGACGAGATGCTGACCGCGTGCCACAGACTCTGAACCACGGACGAAAGAACATCGCAGGCCCCTGCTTGTGAATAGCGGCGCGGTGCGAATTCATCGCTCATTCTTTCGGGCAGATCCTTGACCAGCCGCCCAATTGAGGAATTGCGATCTGAATTACTGCTTCTTGCAGTCCGAGAACCTAGCAGGCCCTATAGCCGCGGATCAAATCCGGCCGCATATAGTTCGAGACAGGGCGGTTCGTGCATGGCTCGGTGAAGACTATGGTCGGGCAACACTCGCGGCCCGTCTCAATGGCTGCTCGCAGCCTCCGGCAGAACTCTTCGTCCTGCTTTTGGAGACGAGCCAGAGCCTCCACACTGCCTTCTTCAATGACAAGATTTCGCTTTGACATGATGCCACCCC
>DATFTE010000083.1:0-147016 GCA_035262225.1 Terriglobales bacterium | reverse complement strand
CGAAACCATGGAGAATTTCCGGCTTAAAGTACTGCGCAGTGTGGCCAAGCACCTGAACTTCCGGCGGGCGGCAGAGGAAATGTTTCTGACGCAGCCCGCGGTGACGTTGCAGATCAAGGCGCTCGAGCAGGATGTCGGTGTTCAACTGTTCGATCGGAGTGGCGCGCGAATCTCCCTGACCCCTGCGGGCGCCGCGCTGGTAAAGTATGCGGAAAAGATTCACAAACTGGAAGTGGAGGCCCACGAGGCACTGGCCCGGTTCGCCGGGCAGCAGCGCGGAGACCTGCGGGTAGCCGCATCGTTGACCATCGCGCAGTACATCCTGCCGCGGGTTCTAGGGGCTTTTCAGCAGGAATACCCCCAGGTGCAACCCCGCGTGATCACCTGCAATACCGAGAACGTGCTCGAAAAGCTCATCGACCACAAGGTGGACTTGGGGCTGATCGAGGGGCCCACGCTTCGCCGCGACGTGCGCACAGAAGTATTCCTGCAGGACGAGATCGCTCTGATTGTGCCTCCGGCGCACGAGTGGAGCGAACGCAGTTTCATCGAGCCAGAGGACGTAAAGCAGGAACGGTTGCTGATGCGCGAGCGCGGATCGGGGACGCGGCGCGTGATCGAAGCTGCTCTCGAAGCGAGGGGCATCAAGCCGAAGCAGTTAAACCTCGCCCTGGAGTTTGATTCCACCGAAGGCATTATCACGGCGGTGGAGGCGGGATTGGGAGTCGGCTTTGCCTCTCTGTGGGCGATCAGCAAGGAGCTGCAGATTGGTTCGCTGCGTGCCGTGCCCATTGGCGGCGTACGCATTACGCGCCCGCTCAGCGTGGTGTTTCCGCGAGGGCAGGAACCACAGGGGGTGGCGCTGGCTCTGCTCCAGTTCCTGCGCACGCGGCGTGATTTGATGGTGGATAAACAGGCCAAGATTGCCGATAAGCACCGCGCATGAGTCATAAAAATTACTGCTTGGACGCGATCCGGGAAACACGGCGAAACTGGATTCGTGCTGAACTCCAAGAACGTTTTCTTTGCCGGTTTGATTGTAGCCGCGAGCGGGCTGTTGTCGACGCCGCTGGCGTTGCTTCTGGGACTCATCTACGGTTTGTCGTTCGCGCATCCTTACTCGGTTGATTCGAAGAAGCTCTCCTCGTTTCTGTTGCAGGTGTCGATCGTCGGCCTCGGCTTCGGCATGAACCTGCATGAAGTCATCCACGCCGGGCGCACCGGATTTCTCTACACCGCAGTGAGCATTACCTGCGCCATGCTTCTCGGCCTGGGCCTCGGACGGTTGTTCAAGGTGGGGCACACGCCGGCGCTTCTGATCAGCGCGGGGACGGCGATCTGCGGAGGGAGCGCGATTGCGGCTGTGGCTCCCGTGATCGACGCCGGTGAAGAGGAAATGGCGGTTTCGCTGGGAACGGTGTTCGTGCTGAACTCGATCGCGTTGTTCCTGTTCCCGCTGGCGGGGTATGCGCTCCATCTCAGCCAGTCGCAATTCGGGTTATGGTCAGCACTGGCGATTCATGACACAAGTTCTGTGGTCGGAGCGACGGCGAAATACGGACCGCACGCGCTGATGATTGGAACGACTATAAAGCTGGCAAGGGCTCTCTGGATCGTCCCCGTGGCCTTCGTGGTGGCCATACTGAAGAACAACAAGAGACGCATCCAGTGGCCCTGGTTCATGCTGTTTTTCTGCCTGGCGGCGGTGGCGAGCACCTACGCACCGTGGTTGGGATGGGTGTATCCGAAACTGAGCCTGCTGGGCAAAACAGGTTTGACCGTTACGCTTTATCTCATCGGCACCGGGATTTCGAAATCCACGCTGAAACAGGTGGGTGTGCGGCCCCTGCTGCAGGGGGTTCTGCTATGGGCGATTGTAGGACTAGCGTCCCTGGAACTGATTCGGCTGGGATGGATTGCCATCTGACCTGAGGTCGGCTGTGGTTTTCGTCTGCAGTAAACGGTTGATCTCCCGTTCAAACACAGACCTGTCGGTTGCGCCGATGTGCTTGCTGGAGATGTGTCCGTCTCGATCAATAAGAAAGGAGATCGGCAAGCCGAGAATTCCTCCGTATAGCTCGCCCACCTTTGCGTTGCCCATGACCACCGGATAGTTCATGTGGAAGCGTTCGTAGAACTCGCGAGCCGGTTCGGGACCGTCGTCCATGGAAATGCCCACAATCTGGAGGCCCTCAGGACCATACTTATTCTGCAGCTCGATGAAATTCGGAATCTCTTCCTTGCAGGGCTCGCACCAGGTAGCCCAGAAATCCAGGAGGACGACTTTGCCGCGGTAGGAGGCGAGGCTCAGCGGCTTGCCGCTCAGATCGGGAAGTGAAAACTCGGGCGCGACCTGTGCGGCGGGCGACTTGGGCGTGCGGCTTCGAAAGTAGAACAGGACCGCGAGCAGTACAACGAAAGCGACGAGGATCCTTTTCCCCATGAGTGTCGTCCTTAATCCCCCTTCGCCACGGGATAGCCCCTCTGAACCCAGTCGGTCCCGAAGTTGTCCGCGATGTAGAGCGCCTTGTAGTTGGTGAAGCCCAGATCGCGCAGCGCGTCGAACGCCGGCTTGAGGTTGGGGCAGCGGTTCCACGGACAACATCCGCAATAGATCACAATGAACTGACCGCGGGACACGGTTTTGAGTCGGTCGCGTAGTCGTTGTATCCCGTCCGGGGTCGAGGCCTGACCGATGTACTCAGAGCCTGGAATGTGCGCCTGCTCAAACAGTACCCGCGAACCGACTTGAAGCATCAGCGGCTTCATGCTGGTCGGCGACTGGACTATCCCCGCCAGATCGTCAGGATGAATCAGCCCTGAGGCCGGGATCGCGCTGGCCTGAGCGGAAGCGAGGGCCGAGGCGGCGAACAGGCAAATACCCGCCCAGGTGATGCGCATCAAACAATTTCTCATTACATTTTGATTATCCCTTCGCCGGGCCGGCGGCTGCAAGGTCGCCGAACGTGCGCGGCCATCGCGAGTGGGTTCCGATGGGGACCGAAGAGTAGAAAAACTTTGCACAGAGTCTTTCTCCCTCTAGTCATCCTCTCTCTAGGCATCGCAAGCCAAACAAGGCATCTTGGTAGACCGATGGTTCGCGTGGAGCACTGATTCGGGCTGTTCAACTGTGACCCCCTAGCCCGACTTGTTGCTCGAACCGCGGCCAATTCCAACTCAACCGAAACGGTCTTTGCACTGAAGGAGGCACAAAATGACCATCGCCAAAGTTCAACGGCGATTCTGTCTGGTGGCTGCGATTGCGGCATTGACGATCACATGTTGCGCAATTCCCGTGCTCGCTCAACAGAATCTGGTGTACATCAACGCGAACAATCCCAACGAGGGCCAGAACGCAGTGATCGCGCTGGTCAACGATGGAACCGGAAACATGACTCCGCTGGCCGGCTCCCCGTTCTACACGGGCGGAACCGGCGTGGGCACGCCGCCCAGTGGGGATGCGGACTGGGATTCCGACGGGGAAATCGCCATCAATGCGGCCGGCACCTTGTTGTTCGCCGTCAACGGGCACACCAACACGGTTGCCGCGTTCACGCTCAACGCTGATGGATCTCTGACCCACGTCTCAGGGTCGCCGTTTCCGTCCAACGGTCCGCAACCCGCGAGCATTGCCTACAAGGACAACGCGCTCGGAAGCGGAGTTTCGGTGATGGTGGTAGTGAACAAGGATTCGGATCCGCTGCAGACTCCGACTGCGCCCAACTACACGTCGTACACCGTGAGCTCCAGCGGCGTAATGACGTTCAATGCAGGCTCGACCTATGCACTTCCTCCGGGTGCCTCACCGGCCATGGCCTTGATCCGCCGTAGTGCGGTTACAGGCTTCTTCGGCGTCGAGTTTATGGCAGGGACCATTTCCTCTTACAAGGTGACCCGCACCGGAATAATGTCGGTAACTAACTCTCTGGCCATGCCGGGCCCGAACCCCATAGGAGTGGGCGCGGTTCTGCACCCCACGGTCAAGGGTCTCTATCTCACCTTGCCAGCCGATCATAAGGTGGAGGTCTACGGATACGACTCAACCGGAAAGCTGGGCGCCGTCGGAAGCGCGAGCAACCATGGGGCGGCCATTTGCTGGGCTGCCGTGAATGCCGCGGGCACGCGGCTTTACACCTCGGAAACGGCGTCAGGCACCATCACCGTGTACGATCTCACCAATACCCAGAAGCCGGTTCAGTTGCAGCACCTGGCGGTCAGCGGAACTGGCGCTCTGCCGACGCACATGAAGGTGGATCCCACCGGCCAGTTCCTTTATGTTCTGGACCGTCTGGGCGTGTTGCACGTCCTCAACATCGCGTCCGACGGAACGGTGAGCGAGAACGTCACGCCGTTCAGCCTGGGACTGCCCTCCGGCGATGTGCCCCTGGGAGTGCAGGTGCTGATGAAGTAGTTTTGGGCGGTTTCGGTAAAGCGAGGAGGGTCCGGGCTGAGCCCGGGCCCTTTTTCCTTGCGAGTTGTCCTATTGCACAACCAGGATGAACGTGGTGGTGCTTGAGACGCCTCCGCTGGTACCGGTCACCGTAACGGAGTAGGTACCGATCGGAGTTCCGGGATCCGTACCGCCACCGCCACTCCCGCTGCCACCCCCGCAAGCGGGCAGGATGAGCAGCAGCGCGACCACGACCGAGGTCGCCAGCCGCGTCCAGCGCCGTCTGTCCCTGCCGTCGACCAGGACCATCCCAAACGCAATGGATCCGAAGCCGGTCATCCACCACGTACCGAGGGAGAGTCCGGCCAGCTTGGCCGCGGGATGTGGACCAGTGGTCGTCACCGTCAGCGTGGTCATGCCGGGTCCGGTTACGCTCGCCGGATTGAAGCTGCAGGAGCTTTCGCTGGGCAAACCGGTGCAGGATGTCGCCGCGAAGCTGATAGTACCTGTGTACCCCGTCTGTCCTGTGACAGTGAGGGGTAGCGTCGCAGTACTTCCCGGGCTGCTGATGGTGAGAGTGACGGGTGGGGTTCCCACGGACAAGCTGAAGTTGCCAACCGTAAGCGTGGCACCACCGGAGGCTGAGGAACTGTAGTTGGCGTCACCGCCATATGAGGCCGTCAGCGCGTATTTGCCCGCCGTGGCAAATGTAGTCGTGAGCATCGCGGTGAGGGAAGCCGGACCAGTAAACGAACCCGCGACCGGTGTGTACTGGACGGTGCCAGTCAACGGCGTTCCGTTCGCGAGGAAGGCAACCGGGGGGCTGGGCGCCAGGCCGGAACTGGAGGTTTGAATGGTCGTAGACAGCGTCACTGACGCACCCGTTAGCACGCTGGAGGCGGAACTCGTAACCGCTGTCATGCTGGTGGAGGCCCGGGTGATGCTGTAGCTGGCGGTGGCGGAGCTGGAGTTGAAGCTGTTGTCGCCAGGGTAAGAGGCGGTTACGGCGTTCGTGCCACCTGGAAATTGCACGGGCTGGTCCTCGGCGTATCCCTGGTTGTTCAGGACGAACGAGCCTCCATCGAGGGGACTGCTGTTGTCAGTCAGGGTTAAGGTTCCACTGGGGCAACTGGTGCAGGCGATGGCGGAGGAGGGGGTGACATCTGCACGAAGGATGTACGGAGAGCCGTAGACGGCGGTGGTCGCGTGCCGGTTCAGGATATCCCCGAAATTATCGAAGGTGATGAGGCTGAGCGCAGTGGTGCTGTTCTCCTTGCCTACGGTCACCGTCACCGCCGTGGAATCACTGCTGCCGTAGGTACCGTCTCCCGCATAGTGCGCGTGGACAGTGTAAGAGCCGCCCGGCAGGGAGGTGGTGGGGCCGATGGCTTGTCCGCTTGCGAGGGTGAAGCTCGCCACGCCCTTACCGGCACTGGTCAACAGCGAAACGGGTCCGGTTGCTCCCGAAGGAGTGACTCCGATGGTGGCGGTGACCGATTGCCCGTGAGTGATAGTGGTGGTATTGAGCGACAGCGTCGTGGTGCTGGCCTTGAAGGATACCGAACTCCAGTTATTCACCAGGTTGGCGGCGTTAACCGAGCCCAGTCCGGTGGCCGGGTCGTACCCGGGAGTGGTGATGTAGCCGCTCAGGATCCCGACCGAGTGTCCGGCGGTGTTGACGATGCAGTTGGGGCTGCCGGCCGCGCAGGGCATGGCGATCGTGCCGGAAGTGACGTCGTTGAAATTACAGCTCGACCCCGATCCATTGCTTGAGTTGCAACCCGTGGCCGATTGTTGAGCTGCCAGCTTGTAGAGAACGTAGTTGGCGTTTCCCTGGCGTGTCCCCGCTTTCTGGTTCACCAGGGCCATGATTCCGGCAAAGGCAGGGGAAGCCACGGAGGTGCCGCCAAAGCCCGCGATATCGAAAAACGGAGCATTGACATCACAGGTGCCGGACTGGCTGATGTCAGACTCGCAGATCAGGTAGAAATTTCCGTTGAATACGCCATTGGCAGCGAACAGTGATACGTCGGGCAGATCGCGCTTGCCATCGGCGGGAACGCCGGCGCCGGATTGCCACGCTGGCTTTGCATATCCCCCCGAACAACTCCCCAGTGTTTGCGTGTTGCTGGTGCAATTGCTTACGCCGCCGCTGCCGCCGCTCGCCTGCACCAGGCCGAAGCTGGCCAGAGTAGGGTTGTTGCAGTTCGTTTCAGCGTTCGTACTATAGCCGAAGGTACCGAGGATCCCGTTGGTACAAGAGTTATTCCAGGCCGTTTCCGGGATGTAGCTCAGCACCGACTGCTGAGTGGTGGGATTGTTGGACAAGCTCCAGTAAGTTTGCGGGTTGGCAGCATCGTTGAAATCGGTACCGCCCACCGCCACATTGAAAGGGGTGGAGCCGATGCCGTTTACAGCCAGACCAAACTGCGCCGCGAGTCCGCTGCCCTGATCGCACCCCGCAGAACCGCTGTCGCCAGTGGAGATCATGACGGTGATGCCCTGGGCGGAGGCTTGCTCCCACATGCTGTTGTAGAAGGCATTGCCCGCGGTGCCGAAGGCGAGTTCGCAGTTGCCGAAGCTCTCGCTCATCACCCCGGCGAGGTTGTTGTCAACAATGTACTCGGCGGAGAGATCAGTACCGTCGGTGGTCTCAGTGGTTTCAGAAACTACAAAATCGACGGTTGCGCCCCTGGCCACCGCGCCCGACCACTGCACGTCGATGTCGGCTTCGCTCTCGTCCCCGGTTATGCCGGGGTTGGGGCCGTTGTAAATGATCTGCGGATCATGCGCGGGGAGCCCGAACAGGGTGCGAAAGTCGCGCGTATCCTGAATGTTAATGTCGGAGCGCCCCACGATGGCGATGGTCTCTCCCGATCCGTCGATGCCGCTCGTCCATAGGGGAAGAACGTTGTAGATGGTAGCGAAGTCGTATGGCGTCACACCGTAACACTCGTTGGAACCACACGCCTGGAATGTGAATTGCGGATTGAGCGGGCTCAGCTTCGGCGAGGCTTTTGATTTGGAGAAGAGGCCGGCGTAGTGGCTTTGTGCCTTGCGCGGGAAGTTGTGGAGTGACACCGGTCCCGCCACCACGGGAGCCAGGGCCGCTGGAATCTGCGGATCGCTGACATTGGCCCAGTGTTGTTCGCCATTCACCAGGTAACTGTGGATCGAGGTGTGAAAGGCCTGCTGAACCTGGTCCGTGGTCCCCTCAAATTCAACGATGGTTCGTCCTGTGGAAACGCGGGTTATTTGAAAGCCGTGCGACTGTAACCAGTTCGTGACAGTCTGAACATCGGCATCGGAGGGACCAAATTGCTGGCCAAATTCGTCAGGGGTCAGCCACTTATGGTAACTGGGCGACGACTTATCCTGCTGGGCGTCGAGAAGCGTGACCAGCGCGTGTTCCTGGAGCGGGCTGCGCTGCAATAGCAGCAGCATGCGATGCAGAGGTATGGCGGAAGGGGCAGGACCTTGATCGAATTGTTTCTGCGCCAGTGGATGCACATTTCCCCGCAACACGGTCAACTTCGCTTCGTCCACGGCGTCAGTGATCCTCGCCAGGGACGACCTTTGAGCCCAAGTGGTTGCTGCGAGAAAAGTGAACAGGATTGTACTGGCGATGAAACTTACGTCCAGGCCCTTACGGCGAAACCCCATACTCGTCCTCCACGAAACTAGCCGGGCCGGTGCCCGGCACTACCCGCGGCCCCTACGCCGCAGACACGAAAGGTCTGAACTTATCGAACTGGAATAACCTGGCAGCTTCCCACGCCTTACGATTGGTGGGGACGAGTCCAAAGCCCTTGTAAACAGAAGTGTACCGGGCACAGCGCCCTTGTTCAAGAAGGACTGGGCCTGGCTGCCGCAAAAAGGAAAGGAGACCCGAACCGGGCTAGGGTCTTGCGGGATCCCCGCCAGCGGGTGAGACAGCGGGGGCCAGCGGAGCGGCCAGAGATTGCTTGACCGATACCGGCAGCTTGGCGGCCTGGGCCAGCAGAACGCTGACCTGCCACATCTGGGTATCCGACAACGACTCTCTGAAGCCAGGCATTCCGGTCAGGCGAATTCCATTCTCGACCTTCCAGTAAGTTTCTCCTGCGGGATCGTCGGTTACTCCCTTGCCGTCGAGCAGAGCCGGAGGGACTGGGAACATCCCCATGGCAACCGCGGTTCTGGGCTGGCTGGGCAGCCCGTGGCACACTGCACAATTTTCACGGTAGACCTGGGCGCCTGCGGCAAAGCTGGCTTCGTCGCCTTCAATGGGTACGTTCCTCGGCATCTCCCTTTCGATGACCGCATGCAAGGCCTTACGGGCCAACATCTTTTCGAACGGCATAGGCGCAGCCGCGGTAGCGACGGGAGCGCCCCCAAAAGCGAAGTACCAATAGAGGCCCAGGGGTACAGCGACCAGACCTAACACGAATCCCACGATGAATTTCACCAGGCAATCTCCTGTGTCCGGGCGGAGCCCGATCATGTGCAGCGGTTAGGCGGACATTGTCTCATCCCGCTGCCATGGCCGGAAGCGTCAATTGAGAGGGGAGCAGGGTGCCAGGGATCACAGTGGTCTCGAGGCTGCGGTCCTAAACCAGAAGATTTCGAGATCCACCCAGGCGACCGATGCGGGGGTGTAGAGCGATGTTACGACTCCTGGTGGCGGCCTTCTTCTGGATATGTGCAATCGGGATACTTGCCCTGAGTATAGGGGCGGAAATTGCTGACGCGCACAATTGCCCAGGGACCGATCAAGAGCAAATTGAGCTCTAATTCTGCTCGCTCTCCCGGTGAGGGTGGTTGATTCGGTCGGAGAGCCTAAAGCATCCCACCGGTCTTGACGGTCAGAACATTGAGTGCCGTTTCCAGTTTGCGGATTGCTTCCGTCAGTTCCGGATGCTCTCCGATCCTTGCCCGGAGGTTTTCAAGCAGATTATGAGCCCCTTCGACGTGCTCAAGGGCCGGCTGTTTCGCCGTCTTGGGCGGAAGCGGTTTCGATGCCATAGTGAACCTCGCACTTCCGAGGCCAGTATAGCGCCAAACACGGCCCCATCGATGTGACCTAATCCTCGGGAGGAGTCTCGAGAACCGAGACGGCCTCGAGCCCGGCGGCAACCTCGGGCAGGATGCCGAGTCCGGCATAGATCGGACGGACGACCCGGCGGATCTCGGGCAGACGAACAGCGAACCATGCCGACCCGAGGACGCAGAGGGATCCGGTCATCATCACAGTGCGGGGGGCACCGAAGCGGGCGGCCAGTTCTCCCGCCAGCAGGCTGCCGAATGGCGCCATACCGAGGAAGGCCATCGAGTACAAGCTCATCACCCGTCCGCGCTTGTCGTCCTCGACAATGGTCTGAAGGATGGTGTTGCTGGCGGCCATCTGGATCATCATGGCTCCGCCTACGAGAGGCATGAGGGCAAGCGATAGCCAGAGGTTGCGCGAAAAGCCAAAGGCGATGAGGCCAGCTCCGAAAGTGGCCGCGGCCGCGGGAACCATGCGGCCCAGGCCAAGAATACTGCGCCGGGCAGCGAGTATGACGGCCCCGCCCAGGGCGCCGACACCGGAAGCTCCCATCAGGAAGCCCAGGGTATGCGCGCCGCCGCGCAACACCTGGGCCGCGAAGATCGGCATTAGCACCGTGTACGGCATTCCCACCAGGCTGACCAGCGCCAGCAGCAGGAGCAGGGAGCGTATGGGAAGCGAATGCGCTGCGTAGATCCAGCCCTCGCGCAGTTCGTGGCGCAGGGATTTCTGCCGACGGCTGCGCGGCGCAGGAGCGATTCGCATCAACAGAAGCGAAGCGATGACAGCCATGTAACTGATTCCATCAATGAGGAAGCAATAACCTTCGCCGGCCGCAGCGATAATCACTCCGGCTATCGAAGGTCCCAGCAGACGGGCGGCGTTGACCATCGAAGAATTCAGGGCGATGGCGTTGCCCAGGTCCTCGCGGCTCTCAACCATCTCGACGACAAAAGACTGGCGGGCCGGCATGTCGAAGGCGTTGATGATCCCCTGGGCCAGGCTCAGCCAGACTATGTCGGCGATGGTGATGGTTCCGGCGAGAGCCAGCCATGCCAGTGCGAACGACTGCAACATCGACAGGATCTGGGTGATGATCAACGTACGGTGACGGCTCCAGCGATCAACCCAGACTCCGGCAAACGGACCCAGCAGAAAAGTTGGAATCTGGCCGGCAAACCCCACCACACCGAGGAGGAACGCAGAGTGGCTGAGGCGATAGACCAGCCAGCTGGCCGCCACCTTTGTCATCCAGGTGCCAATGAGCGATACGCTCTGCCCGCTGAAAAAGAGACGGTAGTTGCGGTAGTGGAGGGCACGCAAGACAAACTTCCAGCTCAAACCGCGTGAGCCGGGATTGGCTCGCGACCGCTCGACCGAATTGATATTCGAAGAGGACATGGCTGGCTGGTCGAGGATAGCGGCATCGGCTCCGGTCGGGCAACGTAACCCGCTTCGGCCCCGACTGGCGGGCGTTTCACGGGATCAGGGATGCCGTCCCCTCAGACCGGTAATCGGGTTTCCCATGTATTGTGTCGATTTTGCCTCGTATGAGATAAGACCGTTAAGCACCACCTCGACCTGGCCGGGCGCCGGGCCTCCATATTATGCAAGATATTGGGCGAGCGTCGGTATCGGCGCGCTTTCTTGAGAAGTCGCAGAGAACAGGTATGCCAGTCCGGATTTTGGTAGCCGATGATCATGCAGCCATTCGCCGGCTTTTGCGCAGGCTCCTCGAGGCGCACCGCCCGGATTGGGAAGTTTGTGCCGAAGCCGCCGACGGCGCCGAAGTGGTGGAGAAATTTCAACAGCGGGAACCCGACATTCTGGTGATCGACCTCGCGATGCCCAAGATGAACGGGTTACAGGCCGCCCGCGAAATTGCCAGACTGAAGCCACAGACTCCAATGCTCCTGCTGACCGTGCAGCAGGTCTCTGCGCAGTTGCGGGATGAGGCCAGGAAGGCGGGCTTTCGTGGTGCCGTCTCAAAAGACACCGGTTCGGAAGTCCTAAAAGGACTGGAGGCGCTATTGCGGGACGAGACCTACTTTGCAAGCGACGGACCCAACGTAGCCGCGTGAGGGCGTTCGATCACAGGCCCGTACTAGCCTGGGAATTCAGAGTCGCGTATATTGAAGCCCTCCCATGGGCTTCTCCGCAACCAAGACGAAACCAGTCTTACTCATTCGCGATCTCGAAGGCTTCGGCGACCTGAAACAGGTCGAGAAAGTCGAAAAGGAAGTCTGGGGTCTTGACGATCTTGATGTGCTTCCCCTCACCATGGCGATTGCCACCAAGGAAGCGGGCAGCGTCTGGCTAGGCGCTTTCGACAAAGACCGTCTGGTGGGATTTGCCTTTGGTTTTATCGGGATGGAGCACGAGCGCTTCGTGCTGCACTCCCATATGCTGGCGGTGCGCGAGGAGTATCGTGATCTGGACGTGGGAATGAAGTTGAAGCTGGGTCAGCGGGATCGCGCTCTGGCCGCCCGCCTGCAGGAGATGACCTGGACTTTCGATCCTCTGCAAAGCAAGAACGCCCATTTCAATTTTCTGAAACTGGGGGTGGTTTCTCATACCTACAAGATCGATTTCTACGGGCCAGAGACATCCAGTGTGCTGCATCGCAACGGAACCGATCGCCTCTGGGTGCGATGGCCGCTGACCAGCCGGAGAGTGCTGGAGCGCATTCAGGGGAAGGAGAAGCGCGCGGAATTGATGGACATACTGTCTCGCCTGTCGCCGCTGATCCGCTTTAATGGGAATGGCCGGCCAGCGCGGACTGATCTGGCGGCAGCGCTGTCGCGGCAGCGCATCGCCATTGAAATTCCCAGTGATATTGGCGACATCGAAAGGAAAGATCTGTCGCTTGCCCGCCTGTGGCGTGAGGAAACCCGCTGGGCGTTCAGCGAGAGTCTGAAAGCAGGCTTCTTTGTGGCGGAGTTCTGCCGCACGGTGCGCGGCATGCAGGGACCCGGCGCTTACCTTCTCGAGAAGGGGACGGTAGAGGAATACGTGCCGGAGCTGGCGCGGCGGATTTAGCTTGTCACACCATGATTGGCTAGTCTCCGGAAAGCAATCTCCAGGCCTCGCGGCTGGTGACCAGCACATGCTGAACGCTCTTCACCGCACGCATGTATTGGGCACGCTCAAAGGCCGACGGGTCGGGACAACGCAGCTGGCTCATGCTGCCTTTCATCTGCTCGACTGACTCGTATTCGTGTTTGTCCATCCACTCCGCCAGTCCCAGTTCGATATAGCGCAGGTGGCTGATGCCGTTGCGCAGCAGTGTGGAGCAGAGCATGGTGACATCGGCTCCCACCATCAACAGCTTGATCACATCCTCGGGGCCGTGAACGCCGCTGGTGGCTGCCAGGCTGGTCTTCACCCGACCGAAAAGCACGCCGATCCAGGTCAGCGGCAGTCGCAGAGCCTGCGGCGTACTGAGCAGGACATTGGGCTTGATCTCCAGTTCATCGATATCGATGTCCGGTTGGTAAAAGCGATTGAACAACACCAGCCCGTTGGCGCCAGCCTCATCGAGTTGCCTGGCCATGTTCGCCATGCTGCTGAAGAACGGACTGAGTTTGATCGTGATGGGAATCCCCACGACGGCCTTTACCGCTTTCACGATCTCGAGACAGTTTTGTTCGACCTCGAGTCCGGGAACGTTCATGTCGGTGGGAATCGAATAGATGTTGCACTCCAACGCGTCGGCTCCTGCCTGCTCAATTTGCTTCGCATATTCGGTCCAGCCTCCGACGGTTGCGCCGTTGAGGCTGGCGATGATGGGGATACGGACAGCCTCTTTGGCCTTGCGGACGTGATTGAGATAGCCTTCGGGACCGAGGTGGAATTCGCCCGCCTGGGGAAAGAAGGAGAGGGATTCAGCGAAGCTGTCGATGCCCGCACTCAGGTGATGATCGAGTTCCAGGCTTTCTTGCCGCAATTGCTCTTCAAACAGGGAATAGAGGACGACCGCGGAAGCCCCGGCATCTTCCAGGCGCCGGATGCCGTCGATGTCCTGCGACAAGGGCGAAGCGGAAGGCACGAGCGGCGTGCGCAGTTTCAGACCCAGATAATTTGTTGTGAGGTCGGGCATGGTTGTCTCCTTGCCTCGCGTGGTTAGTTGCCGGTTTCTACCGTAGCGGGCGTTTCTTTTTCCGGGGCCGTGCCGGAGCGACGCGGTTCCGCCGGATGTCCGCCGTCCGCCGGCTTTTCGAACTTGCGCTGCGCCAGATACTCATACATGCGATAGCGCGTGTCGGCATCGCGCTGCGCCAGTTTCCACAAGGCCGTGGCTTCTTCAGGCCGGCTCTTGGTGAGCATCTTGAAGCGCGTCTCCATAAACAGGTAGTCCTGGACTTTTTTTGTCGGCGTGCGGGAGTCGAGAGTCAGGGGGTTCTGGCCTTGTTCCGCGCGCTCCGGGTTATAGCGATAGAGCAGCCACTGTCCGCTGTCGACCGCGGCCTTCTGGTCCGACATGCCGGTTGTCATGTTGATTCCGTGGGCGATGCAGTGCGAGTAGGCGATGATCAGGCTGGGGCCGTCGTACGCCTCAGCCTCGAGAAAAGCCCTGAGGGTGTGCTCGTCTTTGGCGCCCATGGCCACGCTGGCAACATAAACGTTGCCGTAGCTCATGGCCATGAGTCCCAGGTCCTTCTTGGGGCCGGGTTTGCCGCCGGAGGCAAACTTGGCGACCGCCGATCGTGGCGTGGACTTCGAGGCCTGTCCGCCAGTGTTGGAGTAGACCTCCGTATCAAGAACCAGCAGGTTGACGTTGCGCCCGGTCGAAAGCACGTGATCGAGGCCGCCGTAGCCGATGTCGTATGCCCAGCCATCCCCGCCGACGATCCACACGCTTTTCTTCACCAGCATGTCAGCCAGAGCAAGCAGTTGCTTCGCATCCGGACAATCCAGACCCTGTAACTTCTCCTTGAGCAATTGCACCCGCTGGCGCTGCTCGAAGATGTCGGCCTCGTCTTTCTGGGGAGCAGTCAAAAGAGCTGTCACCAGCGAATCCCCGAGGCTCGCGGAGAGACGTCGCAACAACTCCTGCGAAAACTCGGTTTGTTTGTCGATCGAGAGCCGGAACCCCAATCCGAACTCCGCGTTGTCTTCAAACAACGAGTTCGACCAGGCGGGTCCGCGGCCTTCCGCATTCTTCGTCCAGGGTGTAGTGGGCAGATTTCCCCCGTAGATGGAGGAGCAGCCAGTCGCATTCGCAACCACCGCGCGGTCTCCGAACAGCTGCGACATGAGCTTGAGATACGGTGTCTCGCCGCATCCCGCGCAGGCGCCGGAGAATTCAAACAGGGGCTCCTGGACCTGCTGCTGGCGGATGTTGCCGGCTTTCACCCGCCGCCGGTCGAGTTCGGGAATCTTCAGGAAGAATTCCCAGTTGTCGCGTTCGGGATAACGCAGGGGCGCTTGCGGCACCATATTGATGGCCTTGAGGCGCGTTTCCGATTTGTTCCTTGCCGGGCAGACGTCCACGCAAATGCCGCAACCGGTGCAGTCTTCGGGCGCTACCTGGATGGTGTACTTCAGTCCCTGCCACTCTTTGTCGCGCGCTTCCGCGGACTTGAAAGTCAGCGGGGCTCCCTTGAGTTCCTTCGCTTCGTAGACCTTGATACGAATGACGGCGTGCGGACACACCATGGCGCACTTGCCGCACTGGATGCAGGTTTTCGTATCCCATGCCGGAATCTCAAGCGCCAGGTTGCGCTTCTCCCACCTGGCCGTTCCGGTGGGGAATGTGCCGTCCACGGGAAACGCGCTGACCGGCAACTCGTCGCCCTGGCCGGCATAAATGGGCCCGAGCACCTCGCGTTCAAAGCGCGGAGCCGAGGCGGAGAACGGAGGAGGCATCTCGATCGAGCTCGTGATCTTCTCCGGCACCCGGACCTCAAACAGGTGGGCGAGGCTTTCGTCCACCGCCCTCATGTTGTTCTGGACGATCTCTTCACCTTTCCGGCCGTAAGTATCGCGAATCGACTGGCGGATGGCTTCAATGGCGGCTTCGCGCGGCAGCACCTCGGAGATGGCGAAGAAGCACACCTGCAGGATGGTGTTCATGCGGCTGCCCATCCCGGTATCCCGCGCTACCTTGTAGGCGTCAATTACGTAGAACCTTGCCTTCTTCGAGACGATCTGTTCCTGCAGCTTGCGCGGAAGGCGATCCCACACTTCCTCGGGGCCGAAAGGACTGTTCAGCAGGAAGGTTCCACGCTCGACCAGCGCGCTCAACATGTCGTAACGCTCGAGGAAAATCCATTGATGACAGGCCACGAAGTTCGCCTTCGATACCAGATAGCTGGAGCGGATCGGGCGCGGTCCGAAACGAAGGTGGGAGACCGTCATCGCCCCGGATTTTTTCGAGTCGTACACGAAGTATCCCTGGGCGTAGTTTTCGGTGTTCTCGCCGATGATCTTGATGGAGTTCTTGTTGGCGCCAACGGTGCCGTCCGCGCCCAGTCCGTAGAACAGTGCGCGCACCACGCTCTCCGCTTCGGTCGAGAAATTTCGATCGTAGTCAAGGCTGGTGTGGCCAATGTCGTCCCGAATGCCAACCGTGAAGTGATCCTTCGCAGCATCGCTTTTCAGGTTGTCATAGACGGCCTTCACCATGGCCGGAGTAAATTCCTTGGAAGACAGGCCATAGCGTCCACCCGCCACCTTGGGGATTGCGGGCTGCCTGAACGTTCCCTGCTTGACGCCTTCGAGTAAAGCGCTCGAAACGTCCAGAAAAAGTGGCTCTCCGATCGCGCCGGATTCCTTGGTGCGGTCGAGCACCGCGATGGATCTCACCGTGGGCGGCAGGGCTGCGAGGAAATGCGGGACGGAGAAGGGGCGGTACAAGCGCACCTTCACGAGTCCCAGCTTCTCGCCGCGTCGGTTCAGGTAATCGACCGTTTCGTGGGCGACTTCAGCCCCCGAACCCATAATGACGACGATGTTCTCGGCATCCGGTGCGCCCACGTAGTCGAAGAGGCGATAGGAGCGCCCGACCAGGCGAGCGAACTTGTCCATGATGGCCTGCACTTTGTCGGGGCAGGCGTGGTAGTAGGGATTGCTGGTCTCGCGAATCTGGAAAAACACGTCGGGATTCTGGGCTGCGCCGCGCAGCACGGGGTGATCCGGCGAGAGCGCGCGCTGACGGTGCTCGAAGACGCGATCCATGTTGATCATGGCCCGCATGTCGTCCTCGTTCAGCAACTCGATCTTGTTTACTTCGTGCGAGGTGCGGAAGCCGTCGAAGAAATGGAGGAAGGGAATCCGGGTTTCGAGCGAGGCGGCATGCGCAATCAGCGCCAGGTCCATCGCCTCTTGCACGGAGTTCGAACACAGCATGGCCCATCCCGTGGTGCGGCAGAACATGACATCGCTGTGATCCCCGAAGATCGACAGCGCATGCGTGGCCACGGTGCGAGCCGAGACGTGAAATGCCGCCGGGGTGAGTTCGCCCGCGATCTTATTCATGTTGGGGACCATCAGCAGCAGGCCCTGCGAAGCGGTAAACGTCGTGGCCAGGGAGCCGGTCTGCAACGCTCCATGCACCGCCCCTGCCGCTCCGCCTTCACTTTGCATCTCGATGACATGGGGGACGGTTCCCCAGATGTTGGGTAGCCCTTCCGAGGCCCACTGGTCCGCCCACTCGCCCATGGCCGAAGAGGGAGTGATGGGATAAATGGCGATGACTTCGCTGACGCGGTAGGCGACGTTGGCTACCGCCTCGTTGGCATCCATAGTCTTTGATTTGCGCTTCATACGGGTCTCAAAGCTCCTGTGCTCGTGCCGGGTACCCCTGGCTCCAAGGATGAGGGAGGGAGGGGACAGCCGTCGCGCACCTGGATCACCGAGGGTTGTGACCGAGATCACAACGGGGGAAGACAGGGTTGGTTGACACTATTTAGCTAAATAGCTAAAATAGAAAAATGAGGAAGGTCTCCAGCGCGTTCCGGGCCCTGGCCGATCCCACCCGGCGCCAGATCCTCGAGGAACTGAAAAACGGAGAAATGTCGGCCGGCCAGATCGCCGCCTGCTTTTCCATTTCCGGGCCTTCGATCTCCCGGCACCTTTCCATCCTAAAGAACGCGGAGCTCATTTCCGAACGCAGGGAAGGGAACCGGATTATTTACAGGCTGGAAGCGGAGCAGATCGCCCATTGCCTGGGAGGCTTCCTGAGCGCCGTCTGCCCTGCGCAAATCCTCGAGCGGCGACGAGGGAAGCCGAAGGGGGCGCTGTGAAGATCGCCATCACGGGAGGTACCGGATTCGTCGGTTCGCACCTGGCGTCACATCTGGCCAAACCAGGGCACGAGCTGGTTTTGCTGGCCAGAGGTGTGCATCGGGCGGTGAACGATCGTTTGAGGGGTGCGCGGTACGTCGCGAACGACCTGTCTGATCCGGCCTCACTGACGGAGGCGTTCCGCGGATGTGAAGCGGTGGCACACTGCGCGGGGATTAACCGGGAAACTGGGGAGCAGACGTATTCGAGGGTCCACGTAGAAGCCACGCACAACGTGGTCCAGGCGGCTGAGCAAGCCGGCGTCCGGAAAATCCTGCTGATGAGCTTTCTCGGGGCGCGCCCCGATTGCGGGTCGCCATACCACGAATCCAAGTGGGCGGCGGAAGAAATCGTCCGCGCCTCCAGGCTGGACTTCACGGTCATAAAGGCAGGAATGGTTTACGGGCGAGGCGACCACATGCTGGATCACCTGAGTCACTCCCTCCACACCATTCCCGTTTTCGCGACCGTGGGTTTCCGGCAAAAGCCCATCCGCCCCCTGGCGGTTGAGGACCTGGTTCAACTTTTGCAGGCAGCCTTGGTCAAGGAGCGTCTCTCGCGGAAGACAGTTGCCGTGACCGGCGCTGAGGAGCTCTATCTAAGCGATGCAGCCCGGCGCGTAGGCAAAGTGATCCACCGGAGACCGCTAATATTCCCTGCTCCAGTCTGGTTTCACTACTGCCTTGCCCAACTCTTCGAGATGACCATGAATGTGCCCCTGGTGGCGAAAGCACAGGTGCGCATTCTATCGGAAGGCGTCGTCGACCCGGTTACGCCCTGTGACCCCATTCCTGCCGACCTCGTACCGGCGCGGCGTTCTACCGAGGAGCAGATTCGCTCCGGCTTGCCGGAGCCGGGCCCGTTCGGTCTACGCGACTTGCGATGCTCGGTATGACCGTCACTCGTCCCAACCCGATCCTGCTCTACGACGGCGTTTGCGGGCTGTGCAACCGTTCGGTGCAATTTGTTCTCAAGCACGACCGCAACGATCAATTCCGCTTTGCCGCTCTGCAGAGCGAACTGGCCGCGGAAATCCTCGGGCGCCACGGAGTTCATGCGGTCGATCTGGATACGGTGTATCTGGTGAAAGCCTACGGGCAGCCCGAGGAATCTCTCAGCAATCGTTCCGATGCGGCGATTGCGGTGCTCCGCGAATTAGGCGGGTCTTGGGGCCTTATGGCAGATTTTCTCGGCCTGGTGCCGCACTTCCTGAGAAACTGGGCCTATAACCTCATCGCCGCGAGCCGTTACCGCCTGTTCGGCAAGTATGATGCCTGCCCGCTGCCGGATCCCAAAGACCGGCACAAGTTTCTCGATCAATCGCCCGCTACCCCTTCCCGCTGAACGTCGTCAATCGTTTCTGGTGTAGATTATTTCCGCTGAAAATTCCGACAGGGGGTCAGGATGAAGAATCTGTGGCTGGTTCTTCTGCTCGGTTCGCTTGGTTTCGCTCAAACACCCGCAGGCGGAGCGAACGTCATGCGCTACACGCTGATGCTGGCGGGCAACAAGGCGGGATTTCAAACGGTGACCCGCAATGCCGATGGCAGGTTCGACTTTTACTACGAGTTCAACGATCGCGGACGCGGGCCAAAGATCACCGAGCACCTTGTCCTCGACAAGAACGGACTTCCGGAGGAGATCCACAACAGCGGCAACGACTATGAAAAAGCTCCGGTGGAAGAACGGTTCTTTTTGAAGGACGGTGTCGCCAGCTGGAAGAATCGCGCCGAGGAAGGAGGAAAGAAAGTCTCCGGCAAAGCGTTCTACGTGAGCATCACCGGCGCCCCGGAAGAAGGCACGGTGCTGGCGCGAGCCCTGATCAGCCACGGTGGACACTTGCCCCTGCTGCCCGCCGGTGAGGCCTCGATCGAGCGGCGCAGCCAGCTCAAAGTCACGGTCAATGATCAATCACAGACCGTAGACCAGTACGCGATCAGCGGTCTCGACTTTGTCCCCAACCCCATCTGGCTCGACGCCCACGGGAACCTTTTTGCCTCGGTCAACGGCTGGTTTGTAGTGGTGCGGGAAGGATGGGAAGCATCGGTCGAGGCGTTGCGGCGGGCGCAGGATGATTTCGACAACCAGAGAACCGCAAACCTCGCGGCGACGCTGGGGCACAAGCCATCCGGACCGCTGGCTTTTGTGCACGCCAATTTGTTCGATTCGGCAAACGCCCGGATTCATCCGCGTAGCACAGTGATCATCAGCGGGAACCGGATTACCGCCGTGGGCGATGACGGAAACGTCGCTCTACCGAAAGACGCGGAGGTTATTGATGCCACCAACCAGACGCTCATGCCCGGCCTGTGGGATATGCACGTTCACCTGTCGCCCAACGATGGCCTGCTCGACATCGCTTGCGGCATCACCAGTGTTCGCGATCTGGCCAACGATATCGATCAGCTGGGGAAGATGCGCGCGCGCTTTGAGAACGGCACCGAGATCGGCCCGCGCGTGCTGATGGCCGGGTTTATCGACGGCCGGGGCCCCTACGCCGGGCCTACGAAAGTCTTCGCTGACACGGAGCAGGAAGCGCGCGACGCGGTCGACCGCTATGCCAGGCTCGGCTACGTTCAAATCAAGGTTTACAGTTCGCTCAAGCCCGAACTGGTTCCCAGGATCGTGGAGATGGCGCACGCCCACGGCATGCGGGTCAGCGGACATGTGCCGGCATTGATGACGGCAGAACAATTCGTCAACGATGGGGTCGATGAAATTCAGCACATGAATTTCATCTTCCTGAACTTCATGTTCGACCAGGTAAAGGACACGCGCACCCCGGCACGGTTCACCGAGGTGGCCGCCCGCGGCGCGGATATCGATCCCGCGTCGCCGCAGGTCGAGTCTTTCATTCATCTGCTCGTGGAGCACAAGACGGTCCTCGACCCGACACTCAATGTCTTTGAAGGAATGTTCGTCGACCGTCCGGGAAAGGTGTCTCTCCTGTACTCAGCCGTTGCGGACCGCTTTCCCGCCCAGATCCGCCGCGGATTCCTGTACGGCGGTCTCGAGGTCCCGGCGGGCATGGATCAGCGTTACCGCGACTCGTTCCGGCAGATGCTGAAGATGACCAGGGCGCTCTTCGATGCGGGAGTCCCCATTGTTGCCGGAACCGACGCGCTGGCGGGGTTCACTTTGCCCCGTGAACTTGAGCTCTACGAACAAGCCGGCATTCCGTCCCCCAGAGTGCTGCAACTGGCCACGCTGGGCGCGGCGCGAGTCATGAAGCGTGACCAGGAACTGGGCAGTATCGAGGCCGGCAAACTGGCCGACGTAATCCTGGTAGACGGCAATCCCGCGACTCAGGTGGGAGATGTGCGCAAGGTGAGAACTGTGGTCAAAGACGGTGTCATGTATCGTGCCGCGGAACTGGATCGCGCCGTCGGCGTAAGAACCCTGCCCTGACGTCGCACGGTTTTCGAGCCCGAGTGCGGAGAATTTCCTGGAGGTCACACAATCCGTGTGACGGATGACCGCACGGGCGTGACAAGAATCACGGAACGAAGGTTCGAAAAGACAATCCCGCAACCGTCACCGGTGTGGAAGGAAGCGCGAAGGGACTCTCTGTCGTTCGTTCCCCCCTCGGAGATCTCTTGATGAGACATTCGTTCTTCTTCATCCTGATCGTTTTTCCATTCAATCCTGTTTCCACGTATCCTGCGCTCGGCCGATCCGCCCGCCAGTGCGCTCCGGCTTCCCTGGTTGAGTTGCTGACTCGAACAGGAGTGCTCAGCGCCGGGGAGTCGCGCAACATCAATGCCGCGCTCTCCGGCCAGCCCTACGGCCAGTTGCTCCCGCTGTTGCGAGACAAAGGCTTGATCTCTGCTGACCCGATCCGATGACGATATTGCTTGGAACGTCAGCTTTAAGTGATAGGATGCCCGTCGCAAGCAGGTGCGAAGGGGTCGAAGGGCTCAATTTCAGGGGGGCTTTTGCGGTCCCCCTTCACAGGAGGGAAAGGCATGGACGCTTTGCC
Organism: Terriglobales bacterium; assembly: GCA_035262225.1. GTDB lineage: Bacteria > Acidobacteriota > Terriglobia > Terriglobales > Acidobacteriaceae > DATFTE01. The sequence goes on along the minus strand of DATFTE010000083.1, from coordinate 125,335 downwards.
CCAGGAATTGCGGCGTGATGAATCCAGCCAGACCGAATGGGACCGTGTAGCCGCCAGCAGGGAATTCAAGGACTTGATGGCTACCAAGAGGATTTTTATCGTTCCCGCGTTTGTGTTTTTTATTGTCTACTACTTCGCCTTGCCGATCCTGGTTGGTTATGCGCCAGCCTTTATGTCCACCAAGGTAATTGGCAATGTGAACCTCGCTTACCTGTTTGCCCTCTCGCAGTTCTTCATGGCCTGGACCGTTGCCTGGCTCTACGTCAAGGCGGCGGGTAACTTTGACAGGCTGGCCAAAGACATCATCGACAAAGCCGAAAACCAGCGGAAAGGCGCATAGCCATGTCAACTCCACTGATCATGTTCTTGGTCTTCATTGCCATCACCCTGGGAATCACTTATTGGGCTTCGAAGCGCTCCAGCGGAAGCAGCGCCTACTTTGCTGCCGGACGTCGCATTACCGGATGGCAGAATGGAATTGCCGTCGCCGGGGATTACATGAGCGCCGCCTCGTTTCTGGGGATCGCAGGCATCATTGCCTTCCAGGGATACGACGGCTTCCTGTTTTCGGTCGGCTGGCTGGTGGCTTATCTAACCGTCCTGCTGGTGATCGCCGAGCCGCTGCGCAACGCCGGCAAATACACCATGGCCGATGTGCTGGCCTACCGCCTGCGCCCGCGTCCGGTGCGCGCCATGGCTGCGCTCAGCACTCTGACCGTCAGCACGTTTTATATGATCGCGCAGATGGTGGGCGCCGGTGCGCTGGTAGCGCTGCTGCTCAAGGGCTCGGGCATCAGCTACACGACCGCCGTCATCGGCGTGGGCATCCTGATGATCGTCTATGTGGTTTTCGGTGGGATGCTGGCGACGACCTGGGTGCAGATCATCAAAGCCATCCTGCTGATCGCGGGCACAGTGCTGCTCAGCCTTCTGGTGGTTGCCCACTTCCACTTCAGCCTGGCGGCGTTTTTCGACGCGATCGGACACGTCACCTACCATGACAAAGGCCAGGTTGTGGTCAAGGACTTCCTGCAGCCCGGCCTGCGCTACAAACCGCCCTACGGTCCGCTCGACCTGATCTCGCTCGGACTGGCCCTGATCCTGGGCACCGCCGGATTGCCTCACATTCTGGTACGTTTCTACACCGTCCCCGACGCCAAGACCGCGCGTTACAGCGTGGTGTGGGCCATGGTGCTGATTGGAAGCTTCTACATCATGACCACGTTCCTGGGATTTGGGGCGGCGACGATCGTGGGCCGCGATTTCATCGCTACCCACGGCGGCACCAACATGAGCGCTCCGTTGCTGGCGCAGAGCCTGGCGGGAGATGTCTTCTTTGCCTTCATTTCCTCGATCGCCTTTGCCACCATCCTGGCGGTGGTCGCGGGACTCACCATCAGCGCTTCCACCTCGTTTGCACACGACTTCTGGACCAACGTGATTCATCGCGGAGTCGAGCGCAAGCCGGGGGAGGAAGTACTGGTGGCACGCATCTCGGCGTTTGTGGTGGGAGCGGTAGCCATCTTCATCGCCATCCTGCTAGGCCCCACCGCCAATGTCGCCTTCCTGGTGGCGCTTGCGTTTGCAGTAGCAGCGTCGGCCAATCTGCCGGTAATCGTGTTGTCGATTTTCTGGCGCCGCTTCAACACCGCCGGCGCAGTCGCGGGACTGGCCACCGGACTGATTGCCTCCATTGGCTTGATCCTGGTAAGTCCCAGCCTGATGGCTGTTGATCCGCCGACCGTGGTCGGCACGGCTCGTCATCTGATCCAGGCGCAGGCCTGGTTCCCCCTGGAGAATCCGGGCATTCTCAGCATTCCCCTGGGTTTCCTGGGTGCATTCCTGGGAACCATTCTCAGCCACGAGCCCAGCTCGCAGCTCCGCTTTAACGAGCTGCTGGTGCGGTCCAACACCGGTTTGGGGGCGGAGAAGGCGGCAGCGCACTAGATCATTTCGGCTCCAAGACAACTCCTGCTCCGCCGCAGTAAAATCGGCTGCGGCGAAGACAACTTAGACGAGGTTGATCCATGGCAGAACACGCGACCATTTCCGGCTCCAGCATCGACTCCATCCTGCAGGAACAGCGCAAGTTCGAGTGCTCCCCCGAATTCGCCCGCCAGGCCCACATCCAGAGCCTCGAAGACTACGAGCGAATTTACCGCGAGTCGTTAGAGGAGCCCGACAAGTTCTGGAGCCGCATCGCCGGCGAGTTGCACTGGTTCAGGAAGTGGGACAAGGTGCTGGAGTGGAACAGTCCCTGGGCCAAATGGTTCGTCGGCGGGCAGATCAATCTGTCCTACAACTGCCTCGACCGCCACGTCCAGACCTGGCGCAAGAATAAGGCGGCGCTCGTCTGGGAGAGCGAACCCGGCGAGATTCGCACCCTTACCTACCAGCAACTGCATCATGAAGTGCAAAAGTTCGCCAACGTCCTCAAGTCTCTCGGTGTCAGGAAAGGGGATCGTGTCGCCATTTACATGGGTATGACGCCCGAGTTGCCCATCGCCATGCTGGCTTGCGCCCGGATCGGCGCTCCCCACACAGTCATCTTTGGCGGATTCTCCTCCAACGCGCTCGTCGACCGCATTCACGACTCCCAAGCCGTGGCCGTGGTCACCCAGGATGGTTCCTACCGGCGCGGCGCCGAAGTAAAACTCTTTCCGGCTGTCGAGGAAGCCTTGAAATCCTGCCCTTCGGTGAAAAATGTCGTCATCTACAAGCGCACCGGCAGCGCCATCAATCTGCAGGCGGGACGCGATCACTGGTGGCACGAACTGATGGCCAAGGCTTCCGACCAGTGTCCTGCCGAGCCGCTCGACTCCGAACACCCGTTGTACATCCTTTACACTTCGGGCACTACGGGGAAACCAAAGGGGGTCGTGCACACCACCGGCGGCTATTCCGTCGGAACCTATCTCACGACCAAATGGGTGTTTGACCTTAAGGAAGAGGACACCTTCTGGTGCACCGCCGACATAGGATGGGTCACGGGCCACAGCTACATCGTCTACGGGCCGCTGCAAAATGGCGCCACCAGCCTCATGTATGAAGGGGCGCCTAACTTTCCTCAGCCTGACCGTTTCTGGGACATCATCGACCGACACCAGGTCAATGTCTTCTACACCGCGCCCACCGCCATCCGCACGTTCATCAAGTGGGGGGATGAGTGGCCGAAGAAGCATCCCATGAGCAGCTTGCGCCTGCTCGGTACTGTAGGTGAGCCGATCAATCCCGAGGCCTGGATGTGGTACCGGGAAGTCATCGGACATGACAAATGCCCCATCGTTGACACCTGGTGGCAGACGGAGACCGGTCACATCATGATTTCTCCTATCCCGGGTGCGATCGCCACCAAGCCGGGTTCGGCGACGCGGCCGCTGCCGGGAGTTGTGCCGGAAATCGTAACCATGGATGGCAAGCCCGTGCCCGACGGCTCCGGTGGGTTCCTGGTCATCCGGCGGCCCTGGCCAGGCATGCTGCGCACGGTCTACGGCGATCCCGACCGTTATGTGCGCCAGTACTGGTCGCAGATTCCCGGCGCATACTTTACCGGTGACGGTGCTCGCAAAGACAAGGACGGCTACTACTGGATCATGGGCCGGGTCGACGACGTCCTCAATGTCTCAGGACATCGCCTGAGCACCATGGAAGTGGAATCGGCTCTGGTGGCGCACGAAGCGGTGGCCGAGGCGGCGGTCGTTGGCCGCCCTGACGATCTTAAAGGCCAGGCCATCGCAGCCTTCGTCACTCTGGAGCAGGGAAGAAAACCCTCGCTGGAATTGAAAGAAGATCTGCGCAAGTGGGTGGCAAAAGAGATTGGCTCTCTCGCCAAGCCGGATGACATCCGCTTCACCGATATGCTGCCCAAAACGCGCAGCGGAAAAATCATGCGCCGCCTGCTGCGGGAACTTGCCAGCAGCGGCGATGTGAAAGGCGACACCACCACGCTTGAAGACTTCGGCGTGATCGCCAAACTCAAGGAAAGCGAAGAAGTCTAGCGCCTGCCCACACAGGGACACGCGCCTCGGCTGTTTGGCCAAGCCGATTCTCTTCCTCTCTGGGTACGTTCGCGATCCGGGGCCGGATTGCACGCAATCCGATTTCGCATGCTGCGCGCACAGGCATTTGTGGCGCATCCACGACCAGCCCTTCGCCGCGGTTTTTTCTTATCCGCCGCTCCTGGTCGCCAGCTGCCTCTCCTCCGGCGTCATCTGCTTCCAGAGGATCTCCAGATCCTGCTGGACGCGTGCGTTCGAGGGATCCTGGTGCAGGGCCTTCGCGAACCAGCGATAAGCGGTCGGCAAATCGCGCGCCACGCAATGTCCAGTCGCGTACATCGCGCCCATCAGAGTCAGCGCTCGCGCATTGGAATGTGCGGCGGCGGTGCGGATGTTCTTCTCAGCCAGGTCACAGTTCTCGGGGACGCCATTCCCGTAGAGATATTTCTCTCCCTCCGTGACCAGCTTGTCGTCTCCTGCGAGCGCCGGAGCGGCTGCAACGGCGGGCTTGGGCTCAGGTTTGGCCTTGGGAGCGGGTGGAGCAGGCGCGGGCTTCGCCACAGCCGCCGGCTGGCTTTCGTCCGGGGAGGAATCGTCGGATGTCGCATTGTTGCCGGGCTTCGAATCGGCATGAGCCGTGGTGTCAGGCGCCGAGTCAGCCGGCGGTGGAGTCTGTTTCGCAGCGGCCTGCGGCGCTGGTTCTGGCGGCTGAACTGGATTCGCCGCGGGCTGTGCCTGTTCAGTTGCCGGCTCTGCCGCCGGCGTCTGAGCGTTGTCAATTGGCGCAGGAGCAGGCTGCTGCGGAGCCGGGACGCTCGCCGGTGGCGTCGAAGCCGCCGAATTCGCCGACGCTGAGGGTGGAGTCGCCGTGCGGGATGCCCAGGGATAGCCGTCGTGCCGCCAGTGCAGGGCCGTCAGTCCTGCTGCCAGGAACAACAGCAGAAGCGTGACCAGCAGCTTTCCGTGGCTCCTGGGCGTGTCGTCTTCAAGCAGGTAATCGAGATTTCGAGGCGCGGGTTCTCCGGTGATAAACCCCGGAGTGGCCGAGCCTGCGGCCGAGTCGGCCCGGGAAGGGAGGTCGGGTGTAATTACTGGCGGCACTGCTGATGCGGTCCTGGCGGGTGGCGGCTCCGGCGGAGTGGTCTCCCCGGAAGCCTCGCGACGGAGCGTAGCACCGCACATGCCGCAGAAGCGGTACATGTCACGGTTCTCGTACCCGCACTCGGGGCAACGAATGGTCATGGTTGCTTTGTTCACTATACCTATTTTAATCATCCCGGCGAGGTTACCGATTGGGTATCCCGGCGGCCGGCTGGCATTCTAGGGGACTTGCGGGAGGCTCTGACAGTAGGCAAGGATAGGCCCGGTCTGCTCGGGCTCGAGGCCCACGAACTCGAACCCGTGCAGGAAGCCCATGCGGTGGCGAATCACGGCTCGCAAGGAAAGCTGGCTTCCGTTTGGAAAGTTCAGCTCGAGGGAAACCATCTCGCCCGCCGACAGCTCCGCAGTGATAACGGCGCCCAAGCCTGACTCCGCGATCTCGGTGCAGCGGCCATGGATACGGACATAGCCGTCCTGTCCGAGCACCTTGACGAGCAGGGGCAGGTCCGTGCGATGGCGGGCGAAGCGGCGTTGTTCACGCTGCCTGCCGGAGGCAGATTTGTCGCTGGAAGGAGCCGGAGCCATACCAGCTTTCACAATAAACAATCCCATGCGTTCTGCCTACAGCAAGGTGGTTACTACGGTCATCAGCCAACTGGCGTACCGTTCCGCGGGGAATGACCTGTCCAGGAGCGGTAACAACGCCTGGTTTTTTCAACGCGGGGCTATCCTCCTTTTCACCCCACAGGGTATATGCAAGGACAGGGTTAACCGGTTCGTCCATCGATTGATCCCCCGGGAAACGTGCCACCTCCCGGCTGTACCCGTGCTCCGACATGCCTTTACACTTTGACTGCCAACGTGTTACCCTGATCCACGTAACGAAGAAAAATTGAAACCAGAAGACAGGAGTGCACCAGGTTAGTGCTAGCCAGAGAGCAAAAGAAATCCCTGATTGATCATTACGCCACTCATCCCACCGATACGGGCAGTCCTGAAGTCCAGATCGCGCTGTTGAGCGAGCGCATTGGTCAGCTGACGGAGCACTTCAAAACGCACCAGAAAGATCACGGCTCGCGCCGCGGCCTGCTTATGTTGGTCAGCAAGCGCCGACGCCTGCTCGACTACCTCAAAAAGTACGATTCCGAGCGCTACAAGGGTGTGGTCTCGAAGCTCGGCCTCCGCAAGTAGGATTGGAAAAACCATCATCGTGCGGTCGTGGGGACGGCGGTCTCCGAGCGAGGGAATCTGCTGAAGGTGTGCATCCGGCCATTACCAGGCTGCTGGCATCCGCTTATCCATCCGTGCAAGCTCCCAGGCGTGCGAGCGTGCCCTCCTGCCAATAAGGAAAAAGAACCATGAAACAAGAAGTATCTGTTGAACTCGCTGGTGGCAAACGAATCTCATTTGAAACCGGAAAATTAGCCAAACAGGCCCACGGTGCGGCGGTAGTGCGCATGGGCGACAACGTGGTGCTGGCCACGGCGGTGGCGAATGCGGAACCCCGGGAGGGGATCGATTTCTTCCCTCTGACCGTGGATTATCGCGAGTACACTTACGCCGGGGGACGCATTCCCGGCGGCTTCATCAAGCGGGAAGGCCGTCCGAGCGAGCGCGAGATTCTCACCAGCCGGCAAATTGACCGTCCCATTCGCCCTCTGTTCCCCGAAGCCTTCCGTTGTGAAACCCAGGTGATCGCCTTCGTGCTGTCGGCGGACACGGAAAATGACCCGGATGTGGCCGGCATCAATGGAGCTTCGGCGGCGCTGACGATTTCCGATATTCCCTTCAATGGTCCGATCGGTGCGGTACGGGTGGGCTTGGTGAACGGACAGTTCCTCATCAACCCGACGTATTCAGAGATGCGCGACAGCCTGCTGAACATCATGGTGGTCGGCACTGCCGAAGCGATCGTGATGATCGAATCGGGCGCCAAGGAAGTGAAAGAAGAAACGGTCGTGGACGCGATCGAGTTCGGTCACGCGGAGATCAGGAAGATCTGCGCTGCGATCAACGAACTGCGCGACAAGGCCGGCAAGGAGAAGCGCGAAGTCGAGCCGGCCGAGTTTGACCAGGCGTATTACGACGATCTGAAAAAGCGCATCGGCGACGACCTGGCCGGGCGCCTGGACACGGCGAAGCATCCGAAGTCGGAGAGTTACGAACTGGTTAAGGCGTTGAAGAAGGAACTGCTGGAGGCGATTCCGGAAGAAGACGAGGAAGCGCAGAAAAAGCTCAAGACCTACTACGAGACTCTGCGGGAGCGGATTTTCCGCGAGCAGGTGATCGGGCAGAAGCGGCGTCCGGATGGCCGGGCCTTCGATCAGATTCGTAACATCTGGATTGAAGTCGGGGTGCTGCCCCGCACGCACGGTTCGGCGATCTTCACCCGCGGGGAAACACAGGCGCTGGTGACCACCACCTTGGGCACCAGTGATGACATGCAGCGCCTGGAGGTGTTCGAGGGCGAAGCCAAGAAGCGCTTTATGCTGCACTACAACTTCCCGCCGTTCTCCGTAGGTGAAGTGGCGTTTCTACGTGGAGCGGGGCGCCGGGAGATCGGGCACGGGGCGCTGGCAGAGAGAGCGGTTTCAGCGGTGCTTCCCGCCGAGGACAAGTGGCCCTACGCGATGCGCGTTGTCTCTGACATTCTCGAATCGAACGGCTCGTCTTCCATGGCGACGGTGTGCGGAGCGGCACTGGCGTTGATGGATGCCGGTGTGCCGTTGAAGGCGCCGGTTGCGGGCGTGGCCATGGGACTGGTGAAAGAAGGCGAACAGTACGCGATTCTCACCGACATTGCGGGTGCAGAGGACCACTATGGCGACATGGACTTCAAGGTTGCCGGCACCAAGGATGGCATCACAGCTTTGCAGATGGACATCAAGGTGGGCGGTATTACCCCACAAATCATGCGGGAAGCCCTGGCGCAGGCCCAGCGGGGCCGGATGTTCATCCTCGACAAGATGAGCGAAGTGCTGGCGGAGCCGCGCGCCAAGGTTTCGGCGTATGCCCCACGGTTCTACACGCTGCAGATTCCGACCGACAAGATTCGCGATCTTATCGGGCCGGGCGGAAAGATGATCCGCAGCATCATCGACCAGACCGGTGTGAAAATCGATGTGGATGACAGCGGCAAGGTGAACGTGGCTTCGAACGACGAGGGTTCGGCCGCCAAGGCGCTGCAGATGATCGGCGACATTACCGCGACCGCTGAGGTGGGGAAGACCTACCTGGGCACGGTGTCGCGGCTCGCGGACTTCGGGGCGTTTGTCGAGATTCTGCCGGGAACCGATGGTTTGCTGCACATCAGCGAGGTAGCCGAGCATCGGATCAAAGATATCCGCGACGAGCTGAAGGAAGGCGACCAGGTGCTGGTAAAGGTGCTGGCCGTGGAAGGCAATCGCATCCGTTTGTCGCGTAAAGCGATTCTGAAGGAACAACGCGCCAAGATGGGTGGGGGCGACGGTGCGGTTGCGGAGCAGAGCGAGAGCGCGCCAGCTCCGGCCATGACCATCGAGGGTGGAGGCGATTTCGAAGATGAAGGCGAGCCGAACTTTAACCGTGACGATGCCGCGCCAGTAGGAGACCGCGGCGACCGCGGCGGCGACCGCGGAGATCGTGGCGGGCGCGGCGGGCGCCCCGGAGGCGGAGGTGGTGGTGGTGGTGGACGCCGTCGTCGGGGAGGTGGCGGACGCGGCCATGGAGGCCACGGTGGCCACGGCGGACCGCGGCACTGAGAGTAGTTCGCAACGATGAAGCGAGGCTGCAAGACTTCACTCCCTCGAAAGTCGCGCCGTAACCCATTTGGAATCAATCAGCGCTGGGAAATGACTTTCATGTCCATGGGTGGGCCTCAGGCCCATAGGAACTCAAAACCCAGGTCAGGTGGTTGGTGGAGCAAGTGAGCGCTGCGGGACTTTCGCGCAACCTCATCTGACAGTACTCGACCGGGGTTCGAGGAGGAAAAAGCCACCCAGATGTCGAGAAATCCTGCGATCTTGAAAAAGCCTGTTATTGTGCTTTTTCTGCCGTAATCAGGGCATATCCGAGACGTCCCTGCTGGATCACGGAAAGAGCGGTCGCGGCCATCTGGTTAGCGATTGAAAAGTCGATCCCAGGGAGGTCAATTTTCTTGAGGCTCACGAGCACTTCGGCCCCGAGCAGTTTCGCCTGAACCTGCCGCACCATTTCCTGAAGTGCTGCGTCGTGTAGCTCTGTCGTTCGTGGCGCCAGCCCGGCTGAATGAAACCAGTCCACGTAGTTTTGGACTGGCTGCGCATCAGCGATGCAAGAGATCCACGCAAGCAAGCCTTCCAGTTCTTTGGGGAGGTCCATGGAGCGGGTCAGGTCGCTGATGCCAACGCTCCCGCCCCGGCGCAGTACTCTCGAAAACTCGCCGGCTGCTTTGTGCTTATCAGGAAACGTGCAAAAGGCACACTCGCATACCACGGCATCGAAGGAAGTATCTGCGAATGGAAGTTGCTCGGCATCTGCTTGCTCGAAGTGCACACGGGATGAAAGCCCATGCGCGGCAGCAGTGCCATTGGCTGTCTCGACATTGTGCTTTCCGTAATCAAGGCCAATGACCGTGCATCCGAACCTCTCAGCGAGAAACAGAGCGCTGGTGCCTCTCCCGGACGCAACGTCAAGAACGTGGCTGTGCTCGCCGAGTTGCAAGAGCTGTCCGAGTCTTTCGGTCAATTTCAGGCCGCCGGGATGAAACGAATCGCCCAGGAGCAGCCTGGCAAAGTCGCTCTGGTAAAGATTGGCGCAGCACTGCTTGACTGCGGTGGCGCTCGATCGATCGGCCGGTTTCATTTCTCTACCTGCACCAGACGGGCGGATGTGAAATTGAAGGTCACCGGTCTGGGAACATAGCCTGTGCCGTTGGCGCGCGCTCGGCGGCGCTCCGGTTCCATTGATTCGAGTTGTGTGCGCGCCTGCTCGCGATATCCAAGCGTGTTGTATGCGCAGAAGGGAATCTGCTTGCCGCCAGGGAGCAGGAATTCCTTGCAGCACTTCATCAGGTTCTTCTGGTTGAATGTCCACGGGTCCATGAAGTCCTGCAGCATGATCATGAGCATGTGGTCAGCGAGGTCGCCTATGGTGGCGCTTTCGGATATGCCGCAGGCCTGACAGGAGAACCGAAACTGCTCTGTCGCTTTTTGCGAACCCGGTACTGACGATGAGGACCACAAGCCTTCAAGCGCCTGTTTTACTTCCAGGCTGAAGTCCGGCATCACACGGTTGGTGATGTAGTCGAGATAGTCGTACACATTCAGGATGCGCGGTAGTGGTGTGACCTTTTCGCCTTCGATGAAGGCATAGGTCACCGAATTGCAGGTCGGAAAGCAACAGGGTACCGGAACGAAATCGCTGGCCGCGAATTTGCCGGCAGTCTGCTCTTCAATGAGCCGGATGACATCGGGAATTGTGATCCGCCTCAGCGGATCATGCTGGACGTGGCGTCCGGCATGGAAGGCCGGCTGGAAATTGATGCCATGAATTGCGGGATGCTGAATAGCGAACTCGATGATCCTTCCAACCTCGTGCTCGTTTACGCCGCGCTCGATCGCAGGAACAATGGTTACGTTCAGTCCGATTTCTGCCAGCCGGTCCAGCGCCCGGAGCTTCTCATCCAGAACATTGGCGTCGCCGCGCAGAATCCGATATGTGTCAGGTTCGAATCCGTCAAACTGGAAATAAAGGGATGGCCTGACCTCGTTCAATTGCTCCAGAAAACGGTCGTCGTGGGCGATGCGCTTTCCATTAGTGTTGATCATGACAAAACGAATGTCGCGGGTCTGGGCAGCCCGCACAAACTCGATGATCTGTGGATGAATCGTGGGCTCGCCGCCGGAAAACTGCACCACCTCCGGAGTGCCTTCCGTGCGCACCAGGTCGTCAAGCATCTGCTCGACCTCTTCCAGCGTGAGACTGAAGCCCGGCCGCGCCTCTGAAAAACAGAGCGGACAATCCATGTTGCAGTTGCTGTTGACCTCAATGATGCCCAGGCATGTGTGTTGCTGATGGTCAGGGCAGAGGCCGCAATCGTAGGGGCATCCGTCGTGAATCTCGGTTCCACGCGCGAGCGGGATGGTCCCGGGCTTGTTGTATTTGCTCAGTGAGACATACGCGGCGGCGTCACCGTAAACGAGCGCCTCAAATGGCCCACACTCGGGACACCGTTTTCGCATGTAAACCTTGTTGTCTCGTAAAATGACCTGCCCATCGATGACCTTGCGGCAATCAGGACAAATGCTCCGAGTCAACTCGTAAAACACGAAATCGGCATCTTTCTTTGTCGATACCGCAATCTGCGTCGCTGGTTGCTGAGTGCTCATAAACGCTTCAGTCTCCAGGTTCGTCAACGAACCGCTCGCGACAATCCTCGTACCAGTTTGCCCAGTGCGCCTGAAAGCAGATGTTCGACAGTGATGTCGGCAGCCATCTGCTGAAGTGCGGTTGAATACGTCGGGTATGGGTGGATCGTACCCGCGAGGTCCGCGATCTTTACCTTGTTTTTCATTGCTACGACCAATTCAGTGATTGCTTCGCCGGCGCGTGCAGCGATCACGCTTCCGCCGAGGATGGTTCCGTCGTGATCGGTGATGACCTTCAGAAAACCAGATGTATCGTTTTCGCAGACCGCTCGATCCACTTTGCCGAGGTCCCAGCGATGGATTTGAATGTGATCCCCGTGTTTTCGACGGGCCTCCTGTTCCGTTACTCCAACATGCGCAACCTCCGGGTCGGTGAAAGTGACCCAGGGAACAACATCGCTGATACCCGAAGCACTGCCGGGCAGCAAGGCATTGCGAACCGCCTGAAACGCCTGCCAGCCAGCATAATGCGTGAACTGGCATCCGCCGGTGACGTCCCCAGCAGCATAGATGTGATGCACATTCGTTCGCAAACGATCGTCCACCGAAATGCCGGACGGCGAGTATTTGACTCCGGCTTTCTCCAAATCCAATCCCGCCAGGTTAGGCTTGCGGCCTGTAGCGACGAGTACCAGGTCGCCCAATAATGCTTGATGTCCAGTGGCAATAACGACAGCATCTCCGTCTCGGCGCATCTCCTCCGCGTGCTCCAGAACGAACCGGACACCTTCCCCTTCCAGGACGGTTTTGATCCGTTCCTGGACATCCGGATCTTCCTTAGGAAGAACAGCTTTAGCGACCACCGTGACTTGGGAACCAAGTCGCTGGTACGCCTGCGCCATCTCAATACCAATCGGTCCTCCGCCGACGATGAGCATTTTTTTGGGCAGGACATCGTTGTCGAAGATTTGTTCATAGGTAATGAAGGGCACGCCTTGGAGTCCAGTGATTGGCGGAATTACGGGCCGAGCGCCCGTGGTCAGCAGAAACGCCCTTGACTGGATTGTGCGATCGCCTGCAATGATCGTCGAAGAATCGAGAAATCGGGCGGCACCGAAAACCACATCAATGCCTTCTTGCGCCAGTACCTCAGGCGTCTCGAACTGATATACCGATTCAATGGCTCCGTAGACGTAGTCGCGAACCGCTGACAGATTTGCTTCAGGGCTGCTGGCCGAGATGCCATATCGACGCGCAGTCCGAATCTCGTGTGCGACCTTGGCGACTTTCAAGAGGGCCTTGCTCGGCACGCAACCAGTCCAGGTGCAGTCGCCGCCAATACGGTTCTTTTCGATGAGTGCGATCCTGGCTCCCAGCTGTGCAGCAAATCTCGCAGCCACCAGCCCGCCCGAACCAGCACCGACAATCACCAGATCGTATCTGCTGGTCATGCTCTCTCCGCAATCGGAATTTCAGTGCCCGCGTCAAGTCGCTGCACGAAGAGCAGCGCTATGACCGCCATTGCAAGGGTGCCGTAGATCAAGCCATCAACGGCGAAGCGCCTGCCCAGGACGGCTGCAATCAGCGAACCGACAATGGCACCTACGCTTAGCAGGACCGAATAGATGCCCATCGCCGCGCCGCGTCCGGACTGGGCGCCGATGGCTCCGGCCAGTAGCGCCAGGGCGGCAGGAGTGAAGCCGCTCTCGACCATGATGGAGAGCGCGGTTAGGACTCCGACGATCCAACGTGCGAGATCCGAACCCAGGTGGTTGAATAAAAGAAGCTGGCCGCACACTACCAACATGGCGAAGAGCGTGACGTGCAATGCGCGCGGGAGTGAAATGTGCGGCAGAACAAAGCTCCAACCGGTTACGCCAAGGCCGAAAACTATGGAATACCCCAGGAGCACCCATCCGACCCGATCGGGATGTTCGAAAAACACGCCATCGAGAAATTGGGTTGACTGCGATTTGTGAGTGAGCAGAAAAATCAGGGTTGGCCCCAGCCAGAGCCCCACAATGGTATTCACGCAAAGCCACACCGGTGCAAGACGCTGTAATGACGGGTGGTGTAACGCACGCAAGAAGCCTGCAATGGCTCGCGCCCGGCCGTGGCTTCGACTGCCAACTGCGCCGGCGTACAGCAGCGCAGCCGACAAAAGATATACAACTGCGACCGCTCGAAACGCGCGCGCACCCAGTTTCCCCCAGAGTTGGCCGCCCAACAGGCCGCCCAGAGCCAGGCCAACCAGGAGTGACAGCTCGAAATAGCTCATCGCTTTGGCACGAAGGCTTGGTTTGTGATCGGTCACATCGGTAAGGTGTGCGAGCAGTGGTGGCGCGACCGCTGCCGCTCCTACGCCTTCCAGTCCGCGGCTTATAAAAAAGATGCTTACCAATCCAGTCATTCCAAACAACTGAGTCGCACCGGCGCCCAGCAGTGAGCCGCCGGCCATCAGGCCACGCGGTCGAACGGCGTCGGATGCGATGCCCATCGGTGTTGCCGCGATTAATTCCGCACTGAATGAAACCGCGCCTAAGACTCCAACCAGCCCCGCTCCGATTGCCGAGCCCTGGTTGGCAAGTTGTGCCAGATATAGCCCGACCAGAACACCGCTGGCTCCGGCTGCGATGCGCTGCAGCGAATTACCGATGAGCATGAGAGCCAGATTTACTGTTTCCATCCAATCATTCATCCGATTCTTCGAGGCCGGATTTTCGCAGGCGCTTACGAAAAGGTCCCAAGCACGGCAGCCTCTTCCATGTACGATTCGGCAGAAAAAGATTCGTTTACGAAAAGAAAAGAGCGGAGACCCTGCGCCTCATGTAACGCATTGTAATTCCCGGACTCGTAGCTTGTGAGTGCGGCAAATTCACGAGCTGTGCGGACTTCATAATTCGGAGAGTTACATTGGGGAAATTTGCGACACTTGCTTTTGGTGCTTGCAGCCGCGCTCATGACCTTTTCGGCAAGCGTGGCTATGGCTCAGGAACGGCGCGTAAGCAATTCCCGGCAACAACATCTTTCGACCCCGCAGCGTTAACGAGGGAAATGGCGATGGTACGCCAATACGAGACCAGACACTGTCGACCCCGAGAGACGTTGGCATTTGTCTTTTTACTTCATCGAAGTGGAAGGCGGCACGACCTCCGCAGGGTTTACCCAATTGACCTTGAAGGGACCGATCCCGTGTGCCTGAATAATCGTATCGCCCTTGGCCCTAGCGAAGTGGCGCATCTCCTTCGGCATGGTCACGAAGCTGCCCAGCGTTCATCGGTTTCAGTTTTTGCTCGTCGTATTTTTCGCCTTCGGCCACGAGAAACGTACCTTTCAACACGGTGATATTCTCGTCGGTGGGGTGCCAGTGCGGTGGAACCTTCGCCCCATCTTCACCATGAAAACGAACAGCAAAGGGTTCTTGTTCCTTGTCAGGATTGCCGGAAATGACGGTGATCTCCCAACCGGAGATTATCGGCGTCCATTTCAACTCTGTCGGACTGACGATAGAATGTGCTCCCGAAGGCTGATTGTCTTGCGCCAGCAGACCCACGCGTAGGGTTGCCAGAACCACCACTGGAACAACTCCAGCCCATCGGCAAAAAGTTTTCATCGAGTCCTCCGTTTTTTCGGCAAAGACTACACGCATTTTCGCGATGGTTCAACCCTTAGCGTAGGACGGGGCGGGGGTTTGAGGGTAATGAGCTACATGGCCTGTCCGAGCTCGGTCTCCCGGTCGCTGAAGGGTTCGGGACAGAAGCCCGCCCTGCGCATGGGGCGAAACCATCTCAAGGCGGGCACAATCCAGAAACAGGATGCCGGGAAGCATAACGTTGCCATCACTGTCTCCTTTCGAAACCAAACAGTGAAGCACCGTCGAACATGGCGTTAACGCGGATCATCAAAAGAAAGGGAGGACCTGCTAACCTCCCTTTCTCATCCTCAAAGGCCGGCGTTGGCTCGCTCTATGACGCCTTCCTGCTTGCCGCATCCGCCTTTGCCTTAAGTGACTCGACTTTTGCCTGCGCCTTGCGTTGCGCGGCGTCACGTCTCTGTTTCGCCCTTTCCAGCTGAGCCTGAATCCTGGAGTCAAGCTGATCAATGTTTTCTTGAAGTTTTGCTTTCCGTTCTGCCTTGGCTTGAGCGTGCTCCGCCTTTAGCTGAGCGAGGTCGGCCTTCATGGCGGCGATATCTTCATCGTCCGCAGTCTGGCTAACTTCCGACAGCGCGCGACGGAAGACATTTCCGCCAATGGCTTCCATCCGCGTATCCACTGGTGTCGTCCATTCCTCGTCAACTTCGGCAATGAGCGCGACATTCGGAGGTAAGAGCAACTTCTGGACGTCGTCAATGAAGTCCGCGCCAACACGAGCGTTGTCCACGTCGATTGCACTGCCCGCCGCCATTCCGGCCGCCGCGCCAGCGGCCATGCCCACCGGGCCTCCCAGGATGCCAATGAGACTTCCGAGAGATGTGCCCACCAGAGTGCCTATCGGACCAACATCATCCCCTTGTTTTACATTTGCGGTTCCATCCGCGTTCTTTGTGAGCACGGCGTATGCGTATACGCTGATGCTTCCTTCAGAGTCCAGCTGTTGGAGAGCGGTTCTGCCTTCGTACGCCTTGCTCTCATTGGGGAAAATCACCACAAGCATGCGATCCATGAATCTCTCCTGTCTGCGTTGCGGAACTTCAACGCGAAAAATCCCGAACGGACTGATGCATCGAGAATCGTATCCCTCGCTGGTAGCAGCGGTGAAGATTCGGTTCTCAGGCGTTTGCGACTGACTCGGTGCGTGGCTAGTGATGGTCGGTTTGTTGTGTTTCGCTGGATCCGCCATTGAATCCCGGAGTACACGAGATCGAAAGGTGGATCATTGAGCGTCAGGCCTTCTTGTCGGCTGGTCGTGCCCGAGCAACGTGGGTTTTAGGAAGTGGCACGAATCTTTTTCCGGCTTGGTTTTGTTTCGAACTATGCCGCCCGCAGATTATCGATGTCCTCCTTGAGGGCATCGGTGTCGGCTTGCAGCTGCGCCTTCAGGCGCTTCTTCGCTCTGGTGGTGGCGGCGTCGACTTTGGCTGCCAGGTCTGTCGCGGCGACTACGACCAGTCCGCTTGTGCCGTTGTCGAGCAACTCGCCGATATCCTTTAGATCAGACCGCTTCATCCCGCCGACGATGTGCCCGGCCACAGCGCCCGTACTCGCACCAATCGCCCCGCCTCCAAGCAGTCCGGCGCCCAGTCCTATACCGGCAGCGGGGAACAGAGCGATCACCGCCCCAACCGCCAGCCCTATCACCAACCCTCGGGCCGCGCCCTGACTGGCTGGTTCCTCGGTACGCCTCACAAGTTCGACCTTCCCATTTGGTTTACGGGTCAACACTGCAGCGTCATACGTGTCGATGATGCCGGCGTCCGAATACAGCTTGCGCACTGCATCGTAGTCGGCTATCGCATCGGATTCATTGTTGTATTGGTCTGCAAGAACAACTAACGTGTCAAGTGACATGATCCAACTCCTTTCACTTGAGGAATCTTTGATACGAACAATACTCCCGGGGTCGAGGTCGTGCAACATCGACAAGGCTGCTCGTCCTTGAACAGTTTTGGAAGGCTTCCTGGTCGTCGATTCTTGACCCGAGTCCAAACTGGGAAGGCCACACTACAGGCTCGACGGATTGGTTCTGATCATCGACGTCATGGGGCGGAGCCGATCAGATGGCAAAATTGCTCTCCAGGCTCTCGGTATGGTTTCCAGTGTCCTGGACCCATCGGGTGGGTGCTTCGATCCCGCCCGGCATGGAAATCTCCTGGAGTCCCTCGGTGTCGGGGTGCTCAAATGTTGCATCAGGCGATTGCGTTCAAAACCCCTGCTACGGGCATGTTGATTGCATGAAGTCATCGGTCTCCTTGAGCTGGGTACACTTGGTGGTGCAACCCGACATGGGCTCAGCAAGGAGACCGAAATCCCCAACCTTGAGTCCGCTCCAGGAAGCCCTCGCCTCCGGTTCGTTTCTTCCTTTCCGCAACTTCCGTCTTTCCATGCGTTCCTTGAGTAGAGGTGTATAAATTCAAGCTGGTTTTCGAGGAGACGGGGATGAAGATCGCGATGGCATGGTTACTTTGCGTGGTCAGCGCGGCGTCGATGGCCCAGGAGCATCCCGCGGTGACCGCGCAGCCGAACTCGATTTTTGTTGGTGCGGATGGACGCTTCGAGGCCAACCCTGACACGGCGGTGCTGCAATTCAATATCTCCGCGCAGGAAGACAGCGCCCGGGCGGCCTATGACCGGGCTTCAAGGAATGCCGAACAGATACGTGAGATCCTGCGATCGAACGGTGTGGACCCGAAATCGGCGGAGATCGGTTACTTCGCGTTGCAGCCCGTGTACGACTACAAGAACCCCAAGCGCAAGCTGGTGGCCTACCGCGTGTCGGCGAACGTGACCTTGAAGTTGAAGGATTTTTCGAAGATAGCGCCAATCATTTCGCAGCTGGCCGACAGCGACGTGACCGAGAACCAGTCGATCAATTACACGCTGGAAGACATAGACGCAGCCAAGAGCAAAGCCGTGGAGGACGCCTATCGCCGGGCGCGGGCATCGGCCGAGGCGGTAGCGCGAGCCAGCGGGCGCACCGTAGGCGAGTTGTCATATGCGTCGGTGGATACGTTCGAGAATGTGCGTCCAATTCAACCCGTGTTTCGGGCGATGGCGGCTCCCGGCGCGGTGGCGGCCAGCGTGCCTGCGCCGACCGAGGAATTCACCCCGCAGAGCGTGACCGTGACATCCCGTGTGAACGCAGTGTTCACGTTGAAGTAAGGGCTGCTTTACTTGACGGTCGTGGGCACGCGGCTGGCGTCCAGAGGCACGTCGCGTTGAATGATCATTTCGATGCTGCTGCCGGCATCGAGTTGGACGTCGTTGCCGCGCGTCAGCATGGCGATGGCCGTGCCGACAGCGCCTCCGACTCCGGCGCCGATGAGCGCGCCCTTCCCGCCGTGACTCAAACCTCCAATAACGGCGCCGGTTCCGGCGGTGCTGGCAGCGGTTCCGATTTTCTCGCCCGTCTGGCTATCGCCGCGGACCGTTCCTTCCTCGCCTTTCACCGTGGCCTTGTTGGCTCCCGGGGCATTCTCCAGCGCGCCGGGAAGAAGCACGGTGTAGCCACTCGGGTAAATGAGGGTTGTAAAGTGCATCAGCACTTCGGCGCGGCCCTTGATGCGGCCCGCGCGCTGAATGTGAGAGATGCGTCCCTGGACATAAGTTCCTGCGGGGATCAGCACGCGATTGTTGCCCACGATGGGGAAAGCTGTCTCGGCGTAGACGGGATCTCCCTCACGGGTGGTCTTGGTGGAAATGGTCTGCTTGAGCGTAATGGGAACCTTGGTTCCACTCGGAATGACCAGTTCGGCGGACGTGATGGTTGAGGGAGCGGAGGTTGCCGGCTGGGGCGCCGAGGCGACAGTTTGTCCGAGGGCCAGGCCGGAGAGCAGGGTCGCAACCATGATGTAACGCATTCGAAAGGTCTCCCATCCGATTGACAAGTACGTGAACGAACTCCGATGTGCGGTAGGATGCGGGGCAGGCAAAAAAGGGCTATACGCCCCGCGGAAAGCTAGCTACCGCTGCGGCGCATTTGGCTTCCCCGGACGTTCCCCATGAACTGCGACTGCAACTTCTGGGCGCACAATTCACCGCAAAGGTGCAAGGTGCCTTCTTTCTGAGCGATTTCCTCATCCCAGGGGCACAGGTAGAGCACGGGATGGTTGTATTCGCCGAAAGAAGTCCACATCAGCCACCAGCGGTCGGAAGACCGCTTCAGAACTCCACAGTTGGGGCCGGCACAGCGATAGAAGGGTAAGGTAGGGTTTGCGCTGCCGGCCATCCGAAGGGGTCTCCTTTTTCAACTGTCCATTCTAGCAAGCCGGGGAGCTCATGGGGATCACTTGTAAATCAGGTATTTCTGCCGGATCTGCTCGAACCTCTCGAGAGATTCCTGCCAGTCTTGCGCGATGCGCCGCGGGTCTTGTCCGCCTCCGATGGCGTCAAGTACAGACTGGTTGAGCAGCAGGTCATTTATTTTCTCCAGGTGAAACTGATCGGGATAAAGCTTATGCAGAGCCGAGGCTAGCTCGACGCCCAGTTCCGGCGAGTCGAGGGCGTTGCGGTCAAGAAGGACCAGGTTCACGCCCTCGCACTTCTGGCCGGAATACCAGCTCGAGCTCGGGGTAAAGCTCGTAGGGACGAAACGGACGCCGGAGATGTTACGTGCGTTAAGGTAGGCGGCCAGCTCGCGCGCATGCATCCAGGGTGCGCCCAGAAGTTCGAAAGGAGTGTCGGTGCCGCGGCCGACGGAAACGTTGGTTCCTTCGATCAGTCCAACTCCCGGATAAAGCACGTTTTCAGTGAGACTTCGCAGGTTGGGCGAGGGATTTACCCAGGCAAGCCCGGTGGAATCGAACCAATCTCCCCGCATCCAGCCATCCATGGGGATAACCTTCAAGCGGGCGTTGATGTGGCGCTCGGCGTTGAACATCTGGGCCAGTTCGCCTATGGTCATTCCGTGGCGGACGGGAACCGCGTGATAGGCGGTGAAGTTTTCGCGTCCTGGTTCGGAGAGGGGGCCCTGGACGAAGGATCCGGTGATGGGATTGGGGCGGTCGAGAACGATGATTTCTGTGCCGGCCCTGGCCGCGGCCTCGAGGAAGTATCCCATGGTGGTCGCATAAGTGTAGAAGCGGACGCCTGCATCCTGCATGTCGATGACGACGGCATCGAGCGTCTTCAGGAGATCGATCGACGGGCGGCGCTCGGCGTCTTTGGCTCCGTACACGCTATAGACGGGAATCCCCGTTCCAGCATCTTTCGAGTTGGCGACGTCGGTCGAGTCGAGCGTCCCGGTGACGCCATGTTCCGGACTGAAGATGGCATCGAGCGAGACCCCTGGCGCGTGGGCGAGGACGTCGATGGTTCGCTGTCCCTGAGCGTCGATGCCGGTTTGATTTGTAAGAACGCCGATGTGCTTCCTGGTTGCGCCGCCGCTGATTCCCTCGAAGTGGCGGGCTGCGAGAACGTCGATGCCGGTCTTCACCGTTCCGTTGCGCACGGCCATGCGGCGGGCAGCGGTTTCGGTTTCGTTGTAGCCGGTGATGCTTTTGGAGCGCAGGGCATCCTGCTCGGTGGGGTTGAGATTCAACGCAGCCGCCACGGCGGTCGCCACTTTCGAGCGCAGGGCGACGGCGCTGCCTCCGCGCGGATGGACGGCATTGGTCAGAAGAATGATGTAGGTATCGGTCGTCGGGTCAATCCAGAGTGACGTTCCAGTGAACCCGGTATGACCGAACGAGCCGACAGGCAGGAGATCTCCGCGGTTCGTGGAGAAGGGCGAGTCTATATCCCAGCCAAAGCCGCGCAAGACTTGCGCCGTGGGCGGCTGCTGTGGGGTGGTCATCTTCTTGATGACGAGCGGCGGCAGAACGGGGCTGCCGTTAAGCAGAGCCACGGCAAATTTCGAGAGATCGTCGGCGGTAGAGAACAGCCCGGCGTGCCCGGCGACTCCGCCCATGCGGCGCGCTGTAGGATCGTGCACCACTCCGCGCAACATCCGGTTGTCTTCGTCGTACTCGGTGGGAGCGATCTTCGCCTTCCAGGTCGCGGGAGGCAGAAAGCGCGTGTGGGTCATTTTCAGCGGCCGGAAGATGTTCTTCTCACAATATAGATCGAGGGTTGTGCCGGAGACGCGCTCGACCAGAGCGCCAAGGGTAATGAAGTTTATGTCGCTGTACAAAAACCTCGATCCTGGCGGATAGACCGGCTTTTGTGCATAAGCCATCTTGAGAGCGGTGTCCCGGCCCTGCCAGTGTTCGGTGAGGTCGAGGTCCTCGGTCAGGCCGGAGAAATGGGTTAGAAGCTGACGGATGGTGATGTCTTCTTTTTCGTTTTGCGCGAATTCGGGGATGTATTTTGCGACCGGCTCGTTGACGCGAATCCTGCCATCCTCGACCAGTTGCATCACGGCGGTCGTCGTCGCCACCACCTTGGTAAGCGATGCGATATCGAAGATCGTGTCCACAGTCATCATTTCCGGGCGTGGTTCGAGGGCGCGGTGGCCAAAGGCCTTGCGGTAGGCCACCTGGCCGTTGTGGCCGATCAGCACGACGGCGCCTGGGATTTCGCGGTCGCGAATCGCGTCCCGGACGATGGCATCAACGACGCTGAGACGTTCGTCTTCGGCACGCGGCCGCCTGGCGAGGGCGAGACCCGGGGGAGCGAGCAGCGCGGCCATGACCACCAACGCTGCCAGGCGAAGCTGGAGAGCACAGAAAGATGGATTCACTTGGATGATTCCCGACACTGCGACTCTACACAAGCGCCGCTTGCCGGCTCAAGAGCTGAGGCAGGGGAGTGCCATTTCTGCCAAGGGGAGCGCTTTACCCCTGAGGCAGTCTTTTGCTATAAGCCAGTATCGGATCTTTTTCTGGGATTCGTACGCCTGCGATGCCCGTTTATTCTCCGGTTCCAGCTTTCGATGAGCAGGATGCGATGTTCCGGCGGGCTTTCCTGATTCTCCAGGAGGCTGTTCGGGCACGGGCATTTCCCGCGGCTTCCACCGCGGTCACGCATCGCGGAAAGCTGGTTGGGCTCAAGGCTGTGGGAAGTTATACATATAAGCCCGGCGCGTGCGAGGTAACCCCCGCCCAAATTTTTGATCTGGCCTCAGTTACCAAAGCCATCGCGACTACAAGCATGGCCATGATCCTCAATCAGCGGGGTTCGCTCGATCTCGAAACTCCGGTGGTAGAAGTTGTGCCCGAGTTCGCGGGGGTTGACGAACGACGTCGCAGGGTCAGGTTGCGGCACCTGTTAGCACATTCGTCCGGACTCCCGGCCTACGAGAAACTCTTTCTTCACGCAAGCGCTGCCGAAGAGTTGCTGGTCGCGGCGTTTCGTACAGCGCTGGTTGCCGAACCGGGAACTCAGGCGGAGTACAGCGACATCGGGTTCATCATCCTGGGTGTGGCTCTGGCGCGCATTGCCGACGAGATGATCGACCAGTTCTGCCGGCGGGAAGTTTTCGGACCGCTCGGAATGTCGCATACATGTTTCAATCCTCCGGCAATGTGGCAAAGCATGACGGTGCCGACGGTCGATGATCGAATCTTTCGCCATCGCACTATCCAGGGAGAGGTGCAGGATGAAAACGCCAGCGTGCTGGGAGGCGTGGCCGGACACGCGGGATTGTTCGCCACCGCCCATGATGTCGCCCGCTTCGCTCATCTCCTGATCGAAGGAGGACAGCCTTTGTTTCGGCCGGGGACCATTGCCTTGTTTACCCATCGCCAGCCCTTGCCGGAAGGCAACTCCCGGACCCTCGGGTGGGACACACCGTCATCGCCGTCGCAATCGGGCAAATACTTCGGTCCACACTCATATGGACACCTGGGATACAGCGGCACTTCCTTGTGGATTGATCCGGAGCGGCAAATTTCGATCACACTCCTCACCAACCGCACCTGGCCGGATTCGAGCAACCAGGCTATCAAGCAGGTACGTCCGGCGTTTCACGACGCGGTAATGGAAGCCCTGGGTGCAGCCTTGTGAAGCGTCCTCGCGCCAACTTAAGCAGGCTGGCGACCGAGAAGCCGAATCGCACCTCCCGGGGCCTCGATCTCAAAACCGCCAGGGAGATTGCCAGCATCATCAATGCCGAAGATGAGAGAGTAGCCGTGGCAGTGCGGCGAACCTTGCCGCAGGTTGCGCGCGCCATCGACTTGATCGCCGACCGCCTGCGCCGGGGCGGGCGTTTGATCTACGTGGGAGCGGGAACCAGCGGCCGCATTGCCGCGCTGGATGCGGCGGAGTGTCCGCCTACATTCACGCGCAACCGTGCCACCGTGCAGTTCGTCATGGCGGGTGGCGTGAGAGCCCTGGGAGCGGCCACCGAGGCCAACGAAGACTCTCCCGCGCTGGGGCGAAGGGAGATGTCGAAAAAGAACCCGGGAAGGAACGACGTAGTGGTTGGCATTGCCGCCAGCGGGCGCACTCCATTCACTATCGCCGCGGTGGAATACGCCAGGCGCAAGGGGGCGGAGACGATAGCAGTGACGTGTAACCGGGGTTCTCCCCTCGAGAAAGCGGCGAATCTCGCTATCGTGGCCGAGGTTGGGCCGGAAGTGGTTTCCGGCTCCACCCGCATGAAGGCAGGGACGGCGCAGAAAATGATTCTGAACATGGTGTCGACGGGCGCGATGGTGCGCATGGGGTTTGTATACGGGAACCTGATGGTGAACGTTCTCCCCCGGAACGCGAAGTTAAGCGAGCGGGCGGCAGCAATTCTGGAACAGGCGGTGCCGATGAGGGGCCGGGAGGCCCGACGGGTTCTGAAAGCGGCAGGAAAGAATGTGCCTGTCGCGCTGGTGATGGCGAAAGCCAGCGCCAGCCGCGGACAGGCCCAGCGGGCGCTCCGCTCGGCGCAAGGCAACGTGCGCAGAGCGATCGAATCGATAAGGCAGTCCTAGCGTGGTTCTCCCGGCAGTTGCTGTCCTGCCGATTACGAAAGCTTCCCTCGGTGATTTCATTTCCCCGATAGAATGGAAGGCAGTATCCAAGTTATTGGGGAACTTATTCGTCTATGGACAAATTCGTGATTCGCGGCGGCAACGCTCTGTTGGGCACGGTTCGTGTCAGCGGAGCAAAGAATGCCGCCCTTCCGGCGATGGCGGCCGCCCTGCTTACTCCGGAGCCGGTCATCCTGGAAAATATTCCGCAGGTACGCGACATCGAGACCACGCGCCGGCTGCTGACGGCGATGGGCGCCGAGGTGGAGCTCGGGTATGGGCGTGCACATCACCGGACCAGCATCTCATGCAAGAACCTGTCGGCTCCGGAAGCCTCGTACGATTTGGTCAAGACGATGCGGGCTTCAACCCTGGTGCTGGGGCCCCTGGTGGCCCGGTGTGGCCGTGCCCGGGTCTCTCTTCCTGGCGGGTGCGCCATCGGTGCGCGCCCGATTGATCTGCACATCAAGGGACTCGAACGTCTGGGCGCCAGGATCACCCAGGATCACGGCTACGTGGAAGCCACCGCGGAGCGCCTGAAAGGTGCGGAAATTGTTTTCGACAAAATCACGGTTACCGGGACCGAGGACCTGCTCATGGCGGCGACGCTCGCCGAGGGCGAGACCGTGATGCAGAATTGCGCTTGCGAGCCCGAGGTCGAAGACCTGGCCGACCTGCTCAATGCGATGGGAGCACGCATTGAAGGAGCGGGCACGTCGACGATCCGCGTCAAAGGCGTCACCAAACTGCACGGTGCGAGACACCGCATCATCCCGGACCGGATCGAGGCGGCCACGTTCATGATCGCGGCTGTACTCACCGGCGGAGACGTGAAAGTTGCGGGTTGCGAACCTGAACACTTCGGAGCCCTGCTGCAGAAGTTAGGCGAGGTAGGGGTCAAGACGGCGGTGAACGGCGATGCCATCCGCGTCATGGGCGACGGTCCCCTGAAGGCTGCCGACATCAACACCGAGGAGTATCCCGGCTTCCCCACCGACGTGCAGGCGCAATACATGGCGCTGGCCACTCAGGCTGATGGCACGTCGGTTATCACGGAGAACATCTTCGAAAACCGCTACATGCACGCGCTTGAACTGGTGCGCATGGGCGCGAACATCAAGATCGAGGGGAGGCGCGCGATCGTGCGCGGGAAGACCCCGTTGAGTGCCGCAGCCGTGCTCGCCTCGGATCTGCGCGCGTCGGCGTCTCTGGTGATTGCAGCCCTGGTGGCTGATGGGGAGACCATCATCGACCGCGTGTATCACATCGACCGGGGATACGAACAGATCGAGGAAAAGCTCAAAGGCCTGGGGGCCGAGATCCGCAGAATGGGTGAGATTTTTCCCAAACGGCGCGGAGCCGTAGTGGTCTAAGACTCGACCTTGCGGCTAGTGACGGAGCGCGCCCTCCAGCAACGCCACGCCGTTCGCTGCGGCAATGGCAAAGAACACGACGATGATGGCCGAGAGCAGGCCAATTTGGGCCCATTCGCCCCAGCTTCTCTTGCCGGAAGGCGAAGAATCCAGACGCTCATAGACATTTGCATTGGGCATAAGTACCTCGTCCACCTGCGGGACCTGTATCGGAGACTATTTGACCGCCCCCCTGACTGACAAGGGGCCGAAGTTCTCTATCTTGCGATCCCCGCTGGCCTTCCGGCGGTGCCCCGTCAAAAGCGAACAAACGGCGAATCAATAAGACCCGCACAGGGCGTCTTGACTGCACATGATTCGCTGAATTTGCAATTTGATGACTTGCCGGAGACAACTCCCGAGTTGGCTCCCGGATAACATCCGAAGCGATCGAGAATCGGGGGAACGCCGCGTTCCCTCCCGCGCAGTTGCCTTAATCCGCTACTGCAGTCTCCCAGCCAAAGGAGAAGTTCCATGAGACGCTTCGCACCTCGCACTCTGGCATTCCTGGCCGTTCTGGCACTAAACCCTTTACTGTTCCCTGATGCCGCGTCCGCACAATACAGTGTTACCACCCTGGTGGCGAATCAGCCAGGCAAGGCACCTCATACCGACCCGAATCTGGTGAATGCCTGGGGATTGGCGCGCGCCGGAGCGAGTCCCTTCTGGGTCAGCGACAATGGCACAGGGGTTTCCACTCTCTACGACGGCATGGGCAATGCGATTCCCCTGATTGTCAGCGTACCCGCTCGGGCCGGAGGCAAAGGCTCGCCCTCGGGAATTGTGTTCAACGGCTCGAATGATTTTGTCGTTTCACAAAATGGTCTCTCCGGTGCCGCATTGTTTCTGTTTGCGACGCTAGATGGCACGATCAGCGGGTGGAATCCCGGTGTCGCCCTGAACACCGCGATCATCGCTGTCGACAACTCGAAGGCCGGGGCCGTGTATACGGGCCTCGGAATCAGCAGCGGCGCTCACGGGAATTTTCTTTACGCCGCCGACACCGTGAATAACCGCGTGGACGTTTACGACGGCAGTTTTCGTCTGATTAAAAGCCTTACCGATC
The DNA here is from genome assembly GCA_035262225.1 of Terriglobales bacterium. GTDB lineage: Bacteria > Acidobacteriota > Terriglobia > Terriglobales > Acidobacteriaceae > DATFTE01. The sequence continues at coordinate 98,874 of DATFTE010000083.1, read as the reverse complement.
CCACAATTCCTCCGGGCTTCTCAGCCTACGGCATACAGGATCTGGAAGAACAGGTGTATGTCACCTATGCCAGCGCGGCAGGCGGCCCCGGGGGCTTTGTGGATGTATTCACCGAGGAAGGCGCCTTCGTAAAACGCTTCGCCTCCGGAGGACCGCTGGCTCAGCCCTGGGGACTGGCGTTAGCCCCGACGCACTTTGGCCGCTTCAGTACCGCCATCCTCGTGGGAAACAGGACCGCCGACGGCACAATCAACGCTTTCAACGCGAAGACCGGAGCCTTTCTGGGACATCTCAGCGATGCGACGGGCACGCCGATTCATATCGATGAACTTTGGGGTTTGGAATTTGGCGGCGGGACTTCACTGAACGGTGCCGTCAACCAACTGTTCTTTGCGTCGGGTCCGGACAATTACCAGAACGGGCGCTTTGGAGTGATTAATTTCGTCGGCAAATAGAGGGAAGCCCCTCCGCCAGGCGGCGGAGGGGCCTCTTATCATTCCCGCACCTCCGATCTTTGAAAGTAGAAACACCGGAACAGTGCGATAGGTTTGCTGTCCAGGGGGCGAGCCACCAGCATCTACGGGATCGAAACCACCGAGACCGTACCGTCCGTCATATTCACCACGTAGGCAAAATGGGTGAGAGGATCGTAATCCAATCCGAGCGGAAACTGGCCGACGGTCGTGCGGCTGACGATGGTGAAGTTCTCGGCGTCGATCAGAGCGAGATCGTTGCCGCTCTCCTCGGTAACGAGGGCGAACTTGCCACCTGGTTCATAGACCGCACCGAACGGGTTCAGCAAGCCGGTGACGCTTCCGAGAACCGTTCCGCTCGCGGCATCGATGACTTCGAATTTCCCAGCCAGAGTATCGACCACCCCCAAACGGTTGCTCTCGGCGTCGGTGGCCACCGACACCGCTCCCGTCAGATCGAGCGCCAGCGTTTTCAGAATCTTATTGCTGCTGCCGTCGATCACGGTGATGTTAGGAGTGAAAGTCGCGACGTAGATCAGGTTGGTTTTGCTGATCGCGTTCATGCCAAAACTGCAGTTCGGCACCGCGAGCGTTGTGATGATACTGTTTGTCTTGCCGTTGAACACAACCAGGTTGCTGAGCGGATTGCAGATGTAAACCGAGCCGGTCCTGGGATTAGCGGTCAGGCCGGTGGCTACTCCCGAGGTGCCGATTTGAAATTGTTTTACCTGGTTGGTGGTACCTTTGATGACGTCGAGCTGGTCTGCTGAACCGAAAACTCCGACGTAGATGCGATTGATTGCGGGGTTTGTGGCCACGGCTTGCGGGAATGATCCCACCGGATCCGTGTTAATCACGGTATTGGTGGACCCGTCGATCACTGACACGGAATTGCTTCCGGCATTGCTGACGTAAATCAGATTGGTCTTGCGATTCACCGCGACCAGCGCCGGTGCGCTTCCCACCGTAATGGTGGCAACCACGGTCTGGGCAACGGCCGAAGCGGTTCCCCACAAACCCACGGCGGCAATCAGGATGCGAGCCGATCTCGTCATGACAGCCCTCCTGCAGCGAGGCGAGCGAATTTCGGGCGGGTCAGTATACTCCGGGAATTTGGCGCCTGCGAGGGATCCTAGCTATGGCACCCGCATGCTGTTCAGCATCTTCTCGAAGGTTGGCCACAGGGGCTGAAAGTCAGGGTCGGGAGCAACGAAGACTACGTAGTAGATGATCCGGGACTTGCCGGGAAACGCGGCCAGGCGCACTCGTTCCGACAGGTTTTGCCCGTTCTGCCGTACGGCGGACGCGCCCAGCCAGTCCAGGCGCCGGGCGGGGCGTCCGTTCAAAGTGAACGCCTGGGGGCTATTGGCAAGCCTCATGGTTGGATTTGCGTTCTGAATGTCGGTTGTGAGTTCCCTCAGCGCGTCATCGAGTTCGTTGCTTTTGATCTTCGGCTGAAAGCCGCTGACCATTATGCCGTAGGATAGAGCGCCACCAGAGGAACCGCCCTGCGGATAGATAGAAACTCCCTCGCGGGAAGCGCCGCCCACCTGCCAGTTTTCCGGATAACCGATGGAGAAGGCCTGATGGCGAAAGGTATTGAAGTTTGAGCTGGCGAGGTTGGTTGTGGACAAGCGCGGCATATCGGGGGTGAGCGCTGCTGGCCGCTGAGGTCCCAGGTCTCCAAGAGACTTGCGGGCAGCGAGGTACTCAGAACTGTCCATCGGCTTGTAGGACTTCGCGGGGAAGCGGGAGAGAATGCTGGTGATGTTTTGCGCCCGATTTCCCGGATCGGGATGCGAGGCCAGGAACTGCGGGCCGGATGATCCGCCGCTTTGCGACGCAAGCTTCGTGAAGAAATTCACGGCCGCCTGCGGATTGTACCCGGCATCGTACATGATCTGGGCTCCGACCATGTCGGCTTCGGTCTCGGCATCACGCGAGTACTTCATCATGACCGACCCCGAGACGAGCGAGGCACCAAGCTGTCCGAGCGATCCGGCGACACCGCCAACCCCGGCTCCGAGCACGCCACCGAGGATGGCCAAGGGCAATTGCGCCTTCATGGCACGGCTTGCCTGGCGGGTGGAGTGCCGCATCACCACGTGAGAGATCTCGTGGCCCATGACTGCAGCCAGTTCCGACTCAGACGCCGCTTCAATCAAACCCGTATGCACGTAGATCGGACCTCCGGGCAGTGCGAAGGCATTGATCGATTTCTCGCGCACGACTTTGAACGTGTAGGGAAACCTGTAACCCGGGGCCTGCGCAGCCAGCGTCTGGCCTAGTTGATTGACGAACCTGGAGGTTGGGTGATCCGGCGGCAGGAGTTGCAGTTGTTTCTCGACCTCCGCGACCGCCTGCCGTCCCAGCTGAACTTCCTGGTCAAGCGTGTACCGGTTGCCGGAGTTGGGATTGCCGGTGACCCGTCCTCTCTTGGGGTCCACGTTGGCGAGCAGCAGTTCCGCGAGCAGGAGCAGGCAGGCGAGGAGGGAGGTTGCCGGGCGCCACGAGCTGGCGTGAAAGCTCATAAGCGGACCTGCCAAAACTAACAGAGTACACGAGATCAAGGAAGCGCTAACATTTCCCGATGGTGTCAGGAAAACCCAATTCCAGGCCAAATCAGGGTCGGTACTGAAAAGGAGAACGCGTATGTTCAACCTGCTCTGGCAAGCGCTGATTGGATTGATCGTCGGAGCCATCGCGAAACTCCTGATGCCGGGAAAAGATCCCGGGGGAATTCTCATTACGATGGCGCTCGGAGTTGTCGGATCTTTGGTCGCGACCTGGCTGGGGCAACTGGTCGGCTGGTATCAGCCGGGACAAAGAGCGGGCTTCATCATGTCGGTTGCGGGAGCGGTTTTGCTCCTCTTTCTTTACCGGTTGATCAAGGGCAAGCCTGTCAATGCCTGAAAGTGTCTCTGCGCTGGCGGAAGCGGCTTCAGGCCGCTCCAGTCAGACCTGCATTTCGGGAAGGACTCCGTCGCTTTTGAAAGCATGACGTGCGGGGCATGCCAGGGATGCTGATTCCTGGGTGCCGATCGGTCCGGGCCCTGTTTCTCTGCAGAGTAGTTCGCCCCGGAGGCTGTATCCGACCGAGTCGCGATCTCGCCCACTGGGTCCCACCGCTCGCAGCGCTCGAATTCTTCATCGCGAAAGGAGCTCAACCATGGGTGCTCTCGATCTAGTCATGAACGAAATGCAAAGCCGGTTCGGTATCAGCGAGACCAAAGCGGGTTCTCTTGTCTCGGCTCTCCTCTCCTTCATCACCCAGGGGAGCGGGGGGATCAATGGTTTTCTCGACCGCTTCAGGAGCGCGGGCCTGGGTGACACGCTCTCGGCCTGGAGCCACGGCAATACGCGCAACATCAGCAATGATCAAGTGGAGAGTGTTCTCGGCAGCAATACCATCAGCAACCTGGCCTCGAAAGCCGGGTTGTCGACCTCCACGGCGACCTCGGCTTTGGCCTTCATGATGCCAAAGCTCGTGCAAAGTCTCGCTCCGGGGGGGGCCATTCCCACGCGGCTTCCCGCCGAATTGATGTCCTACGTGACGGGTCCGACGGCGGCGGTGGCGGCGGGCACGCGGCAGGCGGTGTATGCGGCGGAGCGTGTGGCGGACCGTGGCGTCGGACGCTACCTGCTGCCGCTGCTGGCGTTACTGGCGGCGATTCTGCTTGGATTCTGGCTCTGGAACCGCGGTTCCAGCACAGCTTTTAACGCCGAGGAGCAGGTTCGCATCGCCGAACAGAAAGCGATGTCTGCCCTGACGGCTCTCAGGCCCGGGTTCAGTGCACAGGATCTGGTCGGCGTGCTGAACCTCGACATCATCAATTTCGCCACTGGCAGCTCGCAAATCCCGGCCGACAGCCAGGATTTCCTGAACAAGGCTGCGTCGGTCATCCGTTCCGCGCCGTCGGGGACCGTCATCGAGATCGGAGGGCACACTGACAACACGGGAGACTCCGCTGCCAACCTGCAACTCTCCCAGCAGCGAGCCGATGCCGTACGCGAATATCTGGTCCGCCAGGGAGTAGATGCCTCGGCTCTGGTCACCAAGGGTTATGGAGACAGCCGTCCCATTGCTTCCAACGATACGGACGAGGGCAGGTTCCGGAACCGGAGGATTGAATTTTCTGTGGTGAAGTGATGTTTCCGCACCTCACTGGGCCCGGACTACAAAGTGGTCCGGGCCTTTTTCTGTGCAATTTTTTCCAACCATAGTGGTTCGCCCGGAATCTAAGTTGTTGTCCTCCCGAACAAGGTGAGGGATTTCCAGAACAAACGGCGGGTTGCGCAGGGATTACCGAAGGGCCGTCCCCTAGGGTATTTGACTCGAACCGCGCCGGCTGTAACCCTTACTTTTGAGGGAGCGAAGAATGTTGAAGTCGTTGATGGCTTTCGGATGGTTGCGCGACCTGGTGATTGTGCTGTTGTTGCTCGCTGGCAATCACGTTCGCCAAACGTCTCCCACCGTTGGCATTCTCATCATGCTGGGCGCAGTGGTGATTTTTCTGGAACGCTTCCTTTGGCACTGGTACCTCTCGGGCCTGAAGCAGCAGGACCATCAAGGCTAGTTTCTCCACCCACAAACGATTGCGAGGATCCGGTATTCCGGTTCGCTGGGCTGCCTTAGGACGAGCTCTTGGCAGTGCTCGAATAGGCAAAGCGGTAGAGTTGCGCGTCGATTTCCTTTCGCAGGTCGTCCCAGATGTTTTCCGGCATGGAGAGGAAGGTTCTCACTACTTCGGGATCGAACTGGCGCCCTGACCACACCCGAATCTCATCGAGAGCGGCGGCAATGGTTTGTTTGGGACGGTAGGGGCGGTCGGAAGTAATGGCATCGAGAGTGTCAGCCACCGAGAACATGCGGGAGCCCAGGGGAATCTGATCGCCCTTGAGGCCGCGCGGGTAGCCGCTGCCATCCCAGCGCTCCTGGTGGGAATACACAATCTCGGCAGCTTCGGCGAGAAAGGGAATTTTCTTCAGGATCTGGTATCCGCGATAGCAATGCTCGCGCATGATGGTGATTTCCTCCTCGTCGAGGGCCCCGGGTTTCCGCAAAATGGCGTCGGGAATCGCCATCTTGCCGATGTCGTGGAGGAAGGCGCCGCGGGCGATGACGCGAATCTGGTCGTTAGGCAAACCCATCGCCCGGGCAATCGCGATGGTGAACGCCGTAACCCGTTTGGAATGACCCTCGGTCTCGGCATCCTTAAGGTCCAGCGCATCACCCAGAGCTTCGAGAGTGATATCGTACGAGCGCTCGAGATTGCTCATGGTCTTGCGCAGTTGCTCAGTGCGCGCCGCGACCAGGGATTCGAGCTTGGTCTGGTAGTCGCGGTTTTCCAGCTTGAGACGCCGGTTTTCGAGTGCGCGGCGAACCGTATTGAGCAACTGCTCGCGCTCAAACGGCTTAAGCAGGTAGTCGTAGGCGCCATTACGAATGGCTGCCAGAGCCACCTGAATGTCATGGACGGCGGTCACCATGACTACCGGCATGTCGGGGTAGCGCTCCTTGGTGCGCTCGAGAAGCCCAATTCCATCCAGGTCAGCCATCATCAGGTCCGACAGCATCAGTTCAAACTCTTCCCCGGAATCGAGCAGGGCCATGGCCTCGAGACCGGAAGCAGCCTGCCGGCACTTGTAGCTGGAGTTGGTTAGCATCGAGGTCACGATCTCACGGATCGGTTCCTCGTCGTCGACAACCAGAATTCGGTCGGATGGCATGGTTTTTGAGTGTGAGTCTAGCGCCAATTCTACCGTAGTCCGAGGTTCCGAAAGTAACCTTCTAGGTTCGGAAAAGTCACCAATAGCGCCCTTCCGCATGCTATCAAGGGGCGAGTACGAGCCTCGTTTCAGCTGCGATGAATACATCGATCCTGGGCATCTGGTATGTGGTCGGGGACCTCAGTGTCCCTAAGCTGGCGGCACAGGAGTCGGCGGCCCTGATCATCCTGGCCGCTTCGCTCGTGGTCTTCCGCACTTTTCGCGAGCGCTACCTGCTGGTGTGGATCCTGGGCTGGGTGGCGTACTTCCTCTCCCGCTGGACGCCGGGAACGAGCGCCGCCGAGCGGTTGACCAGCGATCTGATCGCGATTCGACAGGTGGAATTCATTCTGGCGGTGTGCCTGTTTGCGGGGGCGGTGTTTGTCTACACTCACGCCCGCAAATTTGTGAGGCCTCTGGTGGTGATCGCCGTGGTGTTGATGGCGTTCGCAGCCGTGCGGGCGCTCTACTGGCCGGATGTTTTCATCCTGCGCGCCGCGCTCGAAATAGCCTACCGCCTGGTCGCGCTTGCGGCCTCATTCGAACTGATTCGCTACCGCTGGGGGAGAGGGGAAATCGGCCCCTGGTTGATGGCTGGCGGTTTGCTGCTGGTGCACCTGGACTGGGCCTCTCTCGGTGCCATCATGGCGCCGTCACTCGGTCTTATGGCCGATCTCATCCTCGGTCTGAGCATGCTGCTGATCGTGCTCGACGACTCCAGGATTCGCTCCCGCCGGCTGGCGGTGGTTAATGCGGTAACCAGCACCATCTCCCGTTCCCGGCAGCAGGCGCCCATGATGACGACGGCTCTGGAGGAACTGAAGATTTTGTTTCGTGCCAAGGCGGCGTGGTTCCGTCTGCTCGAAGGAGAGAGCCTGGTCATGTCCCAGCAGATCGGGCTGTCGGCGGAATTCCTCGAGGATCGCAACCTGATCCCCATCGACAAGACGATTGAGCCTGTCTTGCGCGATGGCGTCGCGGTCGTGGTGCGAACGGCTGAGGCCACGGAGTGCGTGCAGCCTTACCTCGAGCAGGAGCGCTTTCACCATGTGGTGATGGTGCCCGTGGTGGGGAAGAAGTCTCCTATCGGCATGCTGACGCTGGGGAGCCGGCGGCGATTTTCCTATGCACCGGACGACATGGAATTCCTGGCCAACAGCGCGCACCAGCTGGGCCTGGGGGTGGAAAATCTGCGTCTGGTGGAACAGATTCTGCGTTCTCATCGCCAGTGGAGCAACACGTTTGATTCCATTCAGGACCTGGTGCTGCTGCATGACCCGGAATTTCATGTCATGAAGGCCAATCGCGCCCTCCTGCAACGCTTGAAGCAATCGCATTCCGATATCGTTGGCCAGAGCTGCGAAATGGTCCTGCCTCGCGATCGCGGGGAATGGAAAGCATGTCCCTACTGCCACGGGGGTGACGAGCTGTTCTGGGAGGGGGCGGATCCCTGCTTCGGCGGGTTTTCCATGGTGTCGACGTCGTCTTACACCGAACAGAACAGCCATCTCAAAGGCACCATCCACGTGATTCGCGATACCAGCGACCGGCGGGTGGCAGAAGAGAAATACCGTCTGCTCTTCGAACAGGTTCAGGAAGGTGTTTTCGTAGCCACGACAGCGGGGAAGCTCGTCGATTGCAACGATGCCTTCATGCGCATGCTCGGGTACGGCAACCGCGAAGAGCTGATGGCGGTCAATGTCGATACTGATTTGTATGCCTCGCGCGAGCAACGCGATGTCTTTCGCAAGGAAGTGGAACGGCGCAACTACGTCCGCAATTTCGAAGTTGCCCTGCGGCGCAAGGACGGTACGCTGCTGACCGCGATGGAGAGCAGTTTTGCCACGCGGGACGCTGCCGGCAAGGTCGAGCGCTATCAGGGATTCCTTCTCGACATGACGGAGAAGAAGCGCGCCGAAGATGAGATCCGGCGGCGCAACCGCGAACTGAATGCGCTGAACGCCATGGCCGTCATCGCCACCCAGTCATTCGATCTGGACGAAATCCTGAACCTGACGCTCCGCCAGGTAATCAGCCTGTTGGGAGCCGAGACCGGATCCGTATACCTTTCCGACGCTGACGAAACCACCTTCCGCCGCCGCGCCGGTTGGGGACAACGCAGCGCCGACCGCGCCCGTTTCTCGGAGGTGAAGCTGCCGGACTTTGGCGACCTGGTAACCCGTTCGCGGGCCGAAGTCCTGACCCCGGAATATTTGCCCCATCTCCCTCCAGTGGTGGCGGACTTCATCCGTGCCGACAACCTGTCCTCCTGGATCTGGGTCCTGTTGTGGAGCAAGGACAAACCCATCGGCATTATGGGCATCAGCAGCCGCGAAGCGCGCGAATACTCGAGCAATGATGAAAACCTGCTGGTTGCCATTGGACGCCAACTGGCCACGACCATCGAGAAGGTGCGGCTGTACGAAGAGACCTGCCGGGCCTACGAAGATTTGCGCCGTACCCAGGAACAGCTTCTGCAGAGCGAAAAAATGTCGGCGGTGGGGCAACTGATTTCCGGAGTTGCCCACGAACTCAACAACCCTCTGACTGCCATTCTGGGCTATGCGCAACTGCTCGAGAGCGAGGACCTGGAGGACCGCGCCTCCGACTTCGTCAAGAAGCTTTTCAAGCAGGCCCAACGCACCCATCGTGTGGTGCAGAATCTGTTGTCTTTTGCCCGCCAGAGGAAACCGCAAAAGAGGCAAGTAGATATTTCGAGAGTGATCGACGAGACTCTGGCCTTGCGCGACTACGATCTGAAAGTCAATGACATCAGCCTCGAACGCGAGGTCGAGTCGCCGCTTCCTCTGGTCGTGGCCGATCCGCATCAGCTTGAACAGGTGTTTCTCAACATCATCAACAACGCTGTGGATGCGATCCTGGAGACGGGTGCAGGCGGGACGCTGGGCGTGCACGTCCATGCCAGGGATGGCCAGGTGTTTGCCGAATTCCGCGACTCCGGTCCCGGCATCAAGGAGCCCAGCCGGATCTTCGACCCGTTCTACACGACCAAGACCGTGGGGAAGGGAACCGGTCTCGGTCTGAGCATTTGCTACGGCATCGTCAAAGAGCATGGGGGAGACATCTCCGCCCACAACCCGGAAGAAGGCGGTGCGGTCATCGAGGTTCGGCTGCCGGCCGCCGCGCCGGCCGGTCAGGGCGAAAGCGCAGTGCCTCCCCAGCGGCGCGAGTTCGCGATTGCCGGCAGAATTCTTCTGGTGGAGGACGAGGAGGCGGTGCTCGAGTTCGAGCGTGACGTGCTCACCGGTGCCGGCGCGCAGGTGACGGCATTGATGAATGCCGAAGAAGTGAAATCGCGCGTGGGAAACGAGCCTTTTGATGCGCTCATCATCAACGGCAAAATGCCCGGCGGATGGGGCGCGCAGGAGGTCTATCGCTGGCTCGCCGAGAAGGCTCCCGGGATGGAGAAGCAGGTGCTGTTCACTTTCTCGAGTGTTCCTGAACCCGAAACCCGAACCTTCCTGCAAGAGAACAACGTTCCCTCGCTGGCCAAGCCCTTTGAAGTGGCCGATCTCATCGCCCAGGCGCGCCGCCTGCTTCCAAAAGCCCAGGCCGCCGGCGCCGGCTAGATCAAAGCGTGTCCTTCAAAGTCCGGGCGAATTCCTTCAGCGTATGTTCGTTGCGCTTGTACCACCTCCACTGTCCCACCTTGCGAGCCTCCACCAGCCCGGCACGTTCGAGGACGGCCATATGGTGCGAGATGGTTGGCTGCGAGAGTTTAACGCGCAACTCGATGTCGCTGGCGCAGAGTCCCACATCCTTGCCGATCGAACAGGCTCCACGCTCCTTGAGAGCCTCGAGAATCCGACGGCGGTTGGGGTCTCGGACCGCCTGCAGAATGCGATTCAGCGTCTCCTCCGGCGTAGTCATAACATCGAGCAATAAACGGCGAATTGATTCCTGTCAATCCGTGTGCGGCGCAGGCCCCTTCGGTTTCCCGGTTCGACAAAGCGGTCCGCGTCGTGTATGAAGTTGGAGTCGAGAGGTTCGAAGCCTGAGCTCCGCCGACGTCAGCCATGGTTTTTGAAGGCACCGAACGCAAGGCCCGCGAGCGCCAGATGAAGGACGAGGGGCGACTGCCTCCGGGGCAGTCGCTGACCCTGAAATGGCCGGTGCTGCACTACGGCTCTGTTCCACGCTTCGATCCCGCAACCTGGGATTTCCGGGTGTACGGTCTGGTCGAGTTTCCGCTGACGCTGTCCTGGGCCGAATTCAACGCCTTGCCCCGGTTCGAACACACGAGCGACTTCCACTGCGTCACCCGCTGGAGCCGCTTCGACAATCACTGGAGTGGCGTTCAGTTGCGGGAGATTCGCCGGCGCGTGGTGCCGCTGCCGCCGGCAAAATTCGTTCTGGTTCATGCGGAACAGGGTTTCACCGCGAACGTACCGCTCGCCGATCTCGATCGTGAAGAAGTGCTGCTGGCCACCCATCATGATGGCCAGCCCCTCCCCGCGGAGCACGGTTTTCCGCTGCGGCTCATCGTTCCTCACCTCTACGGCTGGAAGTCGGTGAAATGGGTGAGGAGCCTCGAATTTCTGGATCACGATGTGGCGGGCTTCTGGGAGCAGAACGGGTATCACATGTACGGGGACCCGTTCAAAGAACAGAGATATTCCTGATTACTTCTTCAAAATCGGATTGTATCCGTCCCCCACGAGTCTGGAGCGCGTGAGTTCGGCATCCTTGATGTCGGAGAAGGGCCCGACCTGCACGTGAAACAACTTGTCGCCTGCGCCGTTCACCGTGAAAGCGGCGTATTGCTTCTTCTTGAGTGCGTCCACCAGGGCCTGCGCGTCCTCCTGCTTGCTTACCGCCGCTACCTGAACAAAATATCCGTTAGAGGGAGGCTGGACCGGGTCGGGCGCGGCTGGCTTGCTCTCGGGAACGGGCGGCGCACTCTCCGCGGTGCTGTCGGTGGTGTCGGCTGGCGTAGCCGGAGTGTCGGAATCTTTTCGCTCCACTGCCTTGTAGAACGTCAGGTTGGAAGGAGACGCGCTGGCCGGCTTTACCGCCGAAGGACGCGCGCTCTCCCTGGCCGGGGCCGGTTGACTGCTCAAGTCACCGGAGAGGGGTTTCACCGAACTACGCCCCAGCGAGAATCCCATTCCGAAGAAAACAGCACACAGTACGACCAACCCGAAAAACAGGGTCAGCATTTTTCCCGTGCCCAGCGTGATTTCCGTGTCCTGAGACGCTGCCATTGTCCGACCTCACGTTACGTGGTTTAGGGTGACTGCTTTTCGTTTCCCCCGGCCTTCTCGATCAATTTCTGAATGCCGGGGAAGAAATCCACCGGCACCGGGAACACAACCGTGGTGTTTTTTTCCACCCCGATTTCGGTCAGCGTTTGCAGGTAGCGAAGCTGGACGCTGACCGGTTCGGTGGCTAATAACTTGGATGCATCCACCAGTCGTTGTGCGGCCGAGAACTCGCCTTCGGCGTGGATGATCTTGGAGCGCTTTTCACGCTCCGCCTCCGCCTGTTTCGCCATGGCTCGCAACATGCTCTCCGGCAGGTCGACCTGTTTTACCTCAACGTTGATCACCTTCACTCCCCAGGGTGCGGTGTGGGTATCCAGGATGCTCTGCAAGCGCAGGTTGATCTTGTCGCGATGCGCCAGCAGTTCATCCAGTTCCTGCTCGCCCAGCACCGAACGCAGCGTGGTCTGTGCGAATTGCGATGTCTGATGGACGTAGTTGGAGACTTCGTAAACGGCCTTGTTGGGATCGATCACCCGCAGGAAGATCACTGCGTTCACCTTCAGCGTAACGTTGTCGCGGGTAATGATGTCCTGCGGGGGCACTTCCAGCGCTTCCTGCCGCAACGAAACCCGGACCATACGGTCGAGGGGCGCGAAAACCAGGACAATGCCCGGTCCCTTCGCGTGCTCCAACAGGCGCCCCAGGCGAAAGATGACGCCGCGCTCGTACTCCGCCAGAATCTTGATGGAGCTCAGAATGTACAGGACGAGGATGATGAGGGCGATGGTGCCGAGGGTGCCGAGACCGAATAGATCCATTTCCGCCTCCCAAGACTCGACAAGGATTCCTGTGGCGGATTGTACCGTAATTGCCGCGCAGAAAGCGGGGTCGAGGGGGTGTCTCTCGGGATTCTGAGCGGTTCTAGGCCGGGGTCGAAGCCTCGGCTTCCTGGGCTGAAGACGAGGGATCAACCTGCAATTCGAGCCCATCGACTTTGCGGACGACGACCGTCTGGCCTGCCGCGAGAGGTGCGCTCGAGACCGCATTCCAGAGTTCTCCGTGAACGAAGACCTTTCCCCCGGGCGACAGCGCGGTCCTTGCCACACCAACTTGTCCTACCAGTCCCTGGACACCGGTTACGACCTTGTTACGCCGTGCCCGCAGGGCGATGCCCATCAGGAACACGGTGATGATTCCCAGGGGAATGCTGATGGCGAGCGCCGTCCATAAGTGGACCCGCATCTCCGGAATGGGGGCATCGACCAGGAGCAGCCCGCCCAGAGTCATGGTGACGATGCCGCCGATGGCCAGCACTCCGTGAGTCGCGAACTTTGCCTCGAGCGCGAACAGGGCAAAAGAGGCCAGAATCAGCACCACGGCTGCGAAGCGGGTGGGCAGCAGATTCAGGGCGAAAATGGCGAGCAGGATGAAAACCACGCCTACCGTCCCGGGAACCACCGCGCCGGGATGGTTGAACTCGGCATAGAGCGCCAGGGCGCCGATGGCCAGCAATATGAAGGCGACGTTGGGATCCATGAGGCGGGCCAGAATGCGCTGTTTCAGCGTCATGTCGTAGCCGCGCACCGGCTGGCCCCTGAGTCTCAGCGAGACCGTCTGCCCGTTGAAGCGCTTGACCGGTTTCTCGTCAATCTGTTTGAAGAGGTCTTCTTGGTTCGAAGCCACGTAATCGATCAGATGATCGGTCAGGGCTTCCTGATCGGTGAACGACTTGGACTGCCGCACCGTACTTTCGGCGACGTCGACATTGCGGCCGCGTTTGCCGGCCACGGAACGCATCAGGGCGGCCGAGTCGTTCTCGATCTTGGTTTTCATGACGTCATCCATCTTGCCGCCGCCAAGGGTCACGGGGTGGGCCGCGCCGGTATTGGTTCCCGGGGCCATGGCCGCCACGTCGGCGCTTTCGAGAAGGAAGAAACCGGCTGATGCCGCGCGGCTGCCGCTGGGAGTGACGTAGATGATCACCGGCACGGGCGAGGCCAGCACTTTTTCGATGATGTCGCGGGTAGACTCCAGCAGCCCGCCCGGCGTATTCAACTCGATCAGCAGGGCGTCATCGTGACTGCGGGCGGCTTCATCGATGGCCCGCTGGATGTACTCGTCGGTAATCGGCTGAATCGTGTCATTGAGCACGATTTTCAGGATCTCGGCCGAGGCCGGAGTGATCGAGCTGAAGATCACGAGCAGCAGAGCCATCAGGTGCGAGTGCGTTTTCATGGATGCGGCAGCGGCTGCGCCTTCTCCGCGAGCTTGGCTGCAACGGTCTGCTTCAACCGCAACGCTGGCCCGTTATTGGGATCGAGGTGCAACGCCCGTTCCACGTTCGCCGAAGCCGCGTCTGGTTTATTGTCTCTCAAATCAAGCCGCGCCAGTATCAGATATGCATCGGCGGACTCTTTAAGGCGCAACGCGGTTTCGGCCTCGGTTCGCGCGCCGGCGGCGTTTTCGTCGATTTCTAGGGCCCGCGCCAGGCCGGCATGAGCGGCCGCGTTTCCAGGATCGAGAGCAGCCGCTTCGCGAAACTCCTTTTCCGCTTCCGCTATGAACCCCTGGTTCAACAGTTGCTGCCCGCGATCGACGTGGTATTGGGCGTGGGTACGGGGAGGGGTTTTACCGAGTCTCTGTTCCGCGGCCTCATTCAAGTTGAACGCCAGCTCCTGGAATGCGTTCTCCTGATAGCTCTCCCGGATGCGCTCCAATGTATACCGGCTGGCGGATGCGGGAGTCGGGCGGGAGCGGCTGGCGGCGTCGCCACCGATGGTCGCGAGCAGCGATTGGGCCTCGCTGTCGTCGGGGCGAAGAGCCAGGGCCTGGCGCAACTGGCGGGACGCGCCGGCCAGGTCTCCCGACCGATACAGCGCCACGCCGAGATTGAAATGATAGTCGGGATCGTTCGGGTCGGTCTCGCTGGCCCGCTGAAAGGACTCGAGAGCGGATTTCTCGCTCCGCCGCGACTGCGCCACCCCGAGGTTGTTGTAGACCTCCGGCAGCGGCAGGCGGGCGGCGACGAAACTGAATGCGTTCTCGGCCTTCGCAAAGTCGCCCTGGTAGTAGGCCGACAGGCCAAGATAAAAACTGGCCTCGCGAGCCAGGGGATCGGCGGGCTTAATTCTCGCCAGCACGGACACCGCCTGGTCGTATTGCCGTTGACGATAGTAAGTCTTTCCCAGCCGCAGGAGCGCTTCCGGATACGCCGGGTCGATCCGCAGGGCTTCGCGAAAGTGTTGAATCTCGTCCTGGGCGTTCAGTGCGGTGACCCCGCGGACGTAGTTCTCAAAGGCGTCCAGGCGGATCACTGGAGCTGCGGCAACATAATCCTGCTTGCTGATTCGAAAATCCGGACGCAGCGCGCGGACGAGATCCCAGGCCAGCGCATTCTGAATCGCAATCAACTGCGTGAGAGAGCCGGACTCGGTCATCTCCGCTGACAGATGCTCCCGGCGCATGTCGAGCAGCTGCGCGACAGCGGTAAAGACTCGCCCGTCAAAACTGTAGTATCCGAGAACGACGAGGTCGGCATCGATCTGCTCGGCAATGCGGTAGATGGTGGCGCGCGAAGGATTCAGGCCGACAGGAATGCCCATGCGGTCGCAGGCGCGCAGGCGGTCTTCGCGCGACAGCACGTAGATGCCGGGAGAGGCCAGGCGCTCTTCCAGAAACTCGGGAAAGGATTCGCCGACCCACTCGAGGCCGGGCGCGTTGGAGCGGTTCTCGAACGGGACAATTGCGGCTGTGAGCCCCGTGGGCCGAGCAGCCTGAGCCCGGGCCGTGGCACTGAGAGCCCCAAGGGTCAAGAGCACTGCGATCAGACGAAGAAGTTTCAAGCTCCACTAATTATAGTGGCAAGTCCCGGCCTCAGCCCGCTGCCTGCCTGTTCTCAGTCTCGGCGCTCAGTTCCTGCCAGCTGGGCAGACTCTGATTGCCGGTAATCAGGCGGGCTCCCCGCTCGTAGGTGAAATAGGACCATGCCCACTGAATGAGAACGATGATCCGGTTGCGAAATCCGATCAGGAAGAAAATGTGGATGAAGAGCCACGCCAGCCAGGCGATGAATCCGGAGATATGAATCCTGCCGAACTGCGCGACCGCCGCGGCGCGGCCGATGGTGGCCAGGCTGCCCTTGTCGACATAGTGGAAGGACCGGCGCGGTTCGCGATCGAGGTCCCGCCCGATATTATCGGCGGTGGCCACTCCCTGCTGCATCGCGACTGGCGCCACTCCGGGCAACATCTGGCCTTTCTCGTTTTTCAGGGCGGCCAGGTCTCCAATCACGAAAACTTCGGGATGGAGGGGAATACTGAGGTCGGGATTCACCAGCACCCGGCCCGCACGATCGAGGGGCGCGCCCAGCTTTTTCCCCAGGGGGGACGCCGCCACTCCGGCCGCCCAGAGCGTTACCACCGAAGGGATCTCGGTGGCTCCGATGTGAACCGCCGCCGGCCCGACCCTGGTTACCATCGCCGAGGTGCGAACTTCGACTCCCAGGTTCCGCAATTGTTCCTCGGCACTGCGGGAAAGATCCTCGGGATAGGCCGGCAGTACGCGCGGCCCGCCCTCCAGCAGGATGATGCGGGTGTTGCGCGGATCGATGGAATGGAATTCATTGGCCAGGACCTGGCGCGAGATCTCTGCCAGCGTGCCGGCCAATTCGACGCCCGTGGGCCCCCCGCCTACCACCACGAAGTTCAACGGCACGTGGCCTTCGCCCGAAACCGCCTGACGCTCCGCCAGTTCAAAGGCCAGTAACACGCGGCGGCGGATTTCAAGTGCATCCTCGATGGTCTTCAGTCCAGGTGCGTAAGGCTCCCAGTCGTCGTGTCCAAAATATGCGTGGCTGGCCCCCGCCGCGACTACCAGGTAGTCGTATGGGATATCGTCGTCAGAAAGCTTCACCAGGCGCCGCGACAGGTCAAAATCCTGGACTTCTCCCAGCAGGACCTCGACGTTCTGGCGGCCGCGCATGATCCAGCGGATGGGCGCCGCGATTTCTCCGGGCGAGATGCCCGCCGTCGCCACCTGGTAGAGCAAAGGCTGAAACGTATGATGGTTCCGGCGATCGATGAGAGTGACCTGAACCGGGTAGCGCGCCAGGCGGCGGGCGCAACGCAGGCCGCCGAACCCCGCTCCCACCACCACCACGTTCGTGCCCTTGTCGTGCATGCCGTCCTCTCGCTAAGATTTTGCCACGCCCCCGATGCTCGTAGATGCATCTATTTCGCCAGGAGCCCTAAGTTTTAGATGTCCGCCGAGCCGAAAAGCTTTCCCGAAGTACTGCCATTTCCGTCCGCCAGGGCAAAGTCGGCACAGGACGTGCGTCGACGGGCATTGTGGCTTCAAGTGGCAACGGTCTATTCGGCGATTCTGATTGCCTGCTGGACGCCCGAAGGCCCGCTGAAGGCGGGCCTGATGTTGCTGACCACGTGCGCAATCGCGATCCTGACCCTTTCGAGCCGGTACACGGCGAAAGAGATGGGCCTGGGGAAGCCGCCGTTGCCGGGATCGCTGCTCATTCTGGCCTGTGGCTCGATGTTCGCCCTAAGTCTGCCCCTGATCGCCTCGGTTGCCGGTCTGCGCTTTCCGCCCATCCGGGTTGTGCCGTGGCATGCTGCGTGGCAATACGCCGTGTGGGCGCTCATGCAGCAGTTCGCCTTGCAGTCGTTCTTTTACCTGCGCATGGAGTCGCTGGTCGGCAGCCGCCGCGCCGTATTCTTGACCGCGCTCCTGTTTGCCATTATTCACCTGCCAAATCCCGTGCTGACGGTTGCCACTCTCGCGGGCGGGCTTTTCTTCTGCGAGATGTTTCGCCGTTACCGAACGATTATTCCCCTGGGTCTCGTGCATGCGTTGCTGGGCCTGACCATCGCCGCCAGCTTCTCCGATCATCTGCTGCATCACATGCGCGTCGGCATCGGATTTCTGGCCTTCCATCCCTGACGCGAGAGCAATCAGGTAACATGACGCCTTGGGTGACAGTCGGGAATTGCATCCTGAGGCAGAACTCGGTCGAAAATCGAAGCCGGCGCAAGAGGCGCTTCCAGTATCGCGCCCCGCTGCGTGGAACCGCTTTCTGATTCCCTCGGTCGCGGATCTGATTTTCATCCTGCTCGTGCTGAGCCTGACAGTGGGGGCTCTCGCTCCGCGACTCCTGGGAGATGCCGGCACCGGCTGGCATATTCGCAACGGCGAGCTGATTCTCGAGACTCGTTCGATCCCACGCGCCGATCCTTTTTCCGCCACCATGCAGGGGCGCACCTGGTATCGCTGGGAGTGGCTCTTCGACGCTGCGGTCGCCGCCATACACGGCAGGACAGGGCTCGCCGGGGTCGTATTCCTCAGCGCCCTGGTGATCGCTTCAAGTTTTACTTTAACTTTCAGGATAGCTCTGAGGGGAGGGGCGGCCCTGCCAATCACGGTGGCCATGCTGATGCTCGCCATTGGTGCTTCGGCCATTCATCTTTTTGCGCGGCCCCATATCTTCAGTTGGCTGCTGGCGCTCGTCTGGTTTGAAGTGCTCGACTCGGCCGAAGATTCCGCCGACACTCGGCGATTGTACTGGTTGCCCGCGCTCATGCTGGTTTGGGTGAACCTGCATGGTGGATTCGTGCTCGGCTTTGCTTTGTGTGGAATCTATCTGATCGCCGGACTGGTTCGTCTGTTGCGAGCAAAGGACTCGGTCGAGGGGGAAGGGATCCGCAGGTGGATTCGGCACCTGGCGGTGGCGAGCGGAATCTCTTTTCTCGCAGGACTGGTGAATCCTTTCGGGTTTCGGCTCTACATGCACGTCTACCAGTACTTGTCGGATCGTTTCCTGATGGATCACATCGACGAATTCCGATCGCCCGATTTTCACGGCGCTGCCCAGCAATGCTTCGCGGCCTTGTTACTGGTAGCCATCGCCGCTTTGGCGGTGGCGGGCGCCAGACTGCGGACGTCGGAATTGCTGGTTGTTGCCTTCGCCGTCTATAGCGGTCTTTACGCCTCGCGGAATCTCCCGGTGTCCTCCATTTTGCTGGTGGTGATCCTGGCACCGCTGGTCTCGGTGGAGTTGTCGAAGGCGAGCCAGAACACGGCACTCGCGCCGCGAGTTCGCGGAATACTTGCGCGCATCGACGCGTTCTCCGGACGCATGGGCGCGCTCGAAGCCCGTTTTCAAGGGCATGTATGGCCGGTGATCGTGGTGATTGCGGGAATCCTGCTGTCGGTCCATCACGGCCGGCTGGGTTCGAGCCAGCTCATGAGCGCCCGCTTCGATAGCCAGCGTTTTCCGGTTGCCGCAACCGACTGGATCGAAGCGCAGGGCATTCGCGAGCCGATCTTCAGCCAGGATTACTGGGGAGGTTATGTCATCTATCGGCTCTATCCCCAGAGCCAGGTTTTCCTCGATGACCGCCACGACTTTTACGGCGACGAGTACTTGAAGCGTTACTTGAAGATTGTCCGCGTCGAACCCGGATGGGATCGAGAACTCGAAAGCCTGAGTCCCACGTGGATTCTCCTCCCGAGGGAATCGACCCTCACAAATATCCTGAAGGAAGTGCCGTTGTGGAAGGCGGTCTACGAAGACCGAACCGCGACACTGTTCAGGAAGGAAAATGCCGGCGGCGACGGGCCATAGATTTCGAAGCCGACAATCAGCAATCCGAATTCGCTGATCTCGTCATCGGGTGTCGATGTTAAAGCCCAGAATTGCGTTGACTTCCACCGGTTGATCGCCACGGAAGGCGGGACGAAATTTCCACGCAGGCAGCGACGCCAGGACCTTGCTGGTCATCTCCGCCGAACCGGGCTCAAGCACCTGGGTGCCGCGCAACTGTCCGGAGCGGTCGAGGATGCAAGCGATCACCAGGCGTGAGGGCCTGAAATGGGAAGAAACCTCTCCCTTTACATCGACGCGGACCGGTTCCGGCGGAATGAGCTCTTCTCCGTAGACGTGGTGCTCCGAGGTCGGATCTGCATATTGCATCACGGCCGGCCCCAGGACTCCGGAATCAATGTAGATGGTGTATACCTTGTCGCCCTTCAGAGTGCCATAGAAGTTGAACGCACCCCCGGAACGCGAGGTGGCAACGACGGTCACATCGAAGCCCTTCTGTTTTCGACCGGTCGAGGACCGGTCGGGAGCGTTGGGAGCGGAGGCCTGCGATCCAAAGCTTCCGAGGGTGATGATGTTGTTACTGCCGCCGCTGACGGCTACTCCAGGCACTGGTGGCTTGGCGTTAGAGCCGCTGCCGGCCCCGCCCGGTCCGGGATAGGGAGAGATGCCGTTCGCGGCCAGCGTGTCCGAGCCTCGGCCTTCGCCGGTCTTTGACGCTCCTGAACCGTCGCCGGAGAATCCGCTTCCTGGCCCCGTCCCACGGCCGATGCCGGTTCCCCCGCCCGAACCTCCCAGGCCGGGTTTGTTGCCGCCTGCGGGGGACATGGCGAGAGCTCCCGCGCCTCCTCCGCTCGGCAAGCCAGCCCTGGATCCCGGTTGGCTCGAGACGACAACCCCTGTGCCTCCGTTCGCGCCTCCCGCGTTGGCGGGGGGAGCGGCAATCGATCCCACATCAAATGGTCCGCCCAGGCCGCCCCCGCGGGTGCCGCGCCCTTGTCCCCGGAGTGCGCCGATTCCTGCGGCATTCGCAGGCGGCGCCACAACTCCGGTGCCGCTACCTCCCAAGCCTCCTCCAGGCGCGTTTCGCCCGCTTGCACTGGCTACCTGGACTGGAGGCGGCACCACCGACGGGCTGCCCAGACCATTTACCGTCTGTGGTCCAGGGGCGGCTCCCGCCAGCTGTACAGGCGGGGGCACGACGTTGACCTTACCCAGTCTCGGGCCGTGCGAAAAGGCTGTCACGCTTCCCACCTGCACCGGGGGCGGCACAACCTGCTTGCGCAAGTCTCCTGGCCCGTAGCCGGGGCCGGCCTTGGCGATGTCGTGTGCCACCTGTGGCGGAGGGGCAACCACGGCAGGCGCGGGCAAGGTCAGCTTGGGATTGAGATTCGCGACTTGTTCAGGCGCCGAAACTGGCGGGGGCACGATCTGGACTGGGTGGTTGCCCGGCACAACCAGAGCCGGCAAATCCCGCTCGGGAGCCGCGGGGGGAGGCGCGACCACACTCGCGGTCAAGGCTGGCGCGGCCTTAAACTTGTCACGCGAAACGTCAGCCGCCGGGGGCACGACGGAATCGAGCGCCTGGGGGGCGCGCAACGACGACTTCAATCCTTCCGCCGGAGGTGGGCCAGGAATCGCTTTATAGGCCAGAAGATTCGCCACGGCCGCGTCCGATACCGGCAGGTTCACTTTCGGCGCATCCACCACTTTGTCACGGAGGGAGTCTCCGCGCGCAACGCGGATTGACTGGCTGCGATGGTGAGCTTCCTCTCCGCCTACCTGCCCGCTCCGTCCTGCTTTGGCTCCGCCGTTGTCTTCAGTTCGCGGCAGTTCATCCCCCGAGTAGTAAATCACCTCGTATTTCGGCAGCGGCGGAGGTTGAATTGTGCGCAGCACCGAGAACTTCGCCGGCACGATAATGACTGCCGCGAGCAGCGCGGCTTCGAGCGTCCAGGAGACGAGCATGCCTCGATAAGGCCACAGCCCGGTGCGCGCCTCGCCTGCAAGCCGCTTTGGGGAGCGGCGCAATGCCGGACCGATGGCGCTCAGGAATTCCTGCCAGGGCGACGACCACTCGATCAGAAGTTTGGGGGCGTCAGTCAACGCGCGGCCTCCGACTCTGGTGCTGCCATGATCTCCAGTTCGTCCCCGACGGCGGTCGAAGTTCGAGTCAAGGTATTCCCGGGCAGTTCGAGCACCGAGGCTGCTCCGAGGCGCAGGGGAGCGACCCGCCAGGGCAACAGGTTCTTCTCGACGTGAACGACGACCTGCCTGCGGTCGAGGTACGCAACGTCAATCGGAAAACGCATGGCCAGGGTATGCACCCCGCGGCAGGGAACGATCCAGAGGGCTTTGCCTGCGGGAAAGTTCTCCTGGCCGGTGCCCATCAATCCCCGGAGCCGGGACCAGTGCGTGTTCGCCAGCTGCAATTCTGTGGCGAGATAAGCCTGCCGGGTCCGGTTAAACGCATAGCTGGTGGGATGGGTTGCCGCCATGACTGCTCCCGGGTTCGATTCTTCCTCCCAAACGATATCAGCGTCCGGTCGCCGGCAACAACGTGCGGAACAACTGGATGACTGCGGGGCCCAAGGTGACGAAGATGATGGAGGGCAGGACGAAAATAACCAGGGGGATGACCATCTTGATGGTAGTTTTGGCAGCCTGTTCCTCAGCCCGTTGACGCCGTTCCGTGCGCAGCGAATCGGAATGCACACGCAGGGCAGTGGCCACGCTGGTTCCGAAACGATCGGTTTGCACCAGAGTCGCGACCAGGGCGCGAATGTCATCGACGCCGGTGCGATCCACCAGGTTGCGCAGGGCCTCCGCCCGGGGCTTGCCGGCGCGCATCTCCAGATTCACCAGATGGAATTCATCGCTGAGTTCGGGGTGGGCATGATGCAAATCCTCGCCCACGCGCATCATTGCCTGGTCGAGCGCCAGTCCCGCCTCCACGCAGATCACGGTCAGGTCAAGCGCGTCCGGCAAGGCGAGGCGGATCCGTTGTTGCCGGTCCCGGATCATCCGTTTCAGCGCGAACCGTGGCAGGAAAAATCCCAAAGCGCCCACGCTGACCATGAGCGTGAAGGAGGAAAATCCGGTGGCCGCCACCACCAGGGCCATCCCCAGGACGGCCAGCGCCACCCGGCTTCCAACATACATCGTCAGGTGTCTCTCTTCGCGATAGCCGGCCTGGATCAGCCATTTGCGGGTTCGGGAGACTTCTGAAGGCGACAGCGGGATGGCTTTGCTCAGCGGGTCGAGCGCCTGCTCCAGGCGCTCCTTCAATGCCGGCTTTTCCGGTTCCTCCTGGCGTTGCCATCCCAGGGCGCGCAGCCGGGCCCCAATCATCGAGGTGGGGGCGTAAGCGGCGGCGGCGAAGGAGAACACCGCCAGAACGGTGGTGACAAATACGATGATGGCCAGCGCTGTAATCAGCATTTTCAGGAACCGGTGTCTTAAACCTGAATCTGAATTATCTTGCGAATCACGAAATACCCCAGCGTCTGCAGCGTAATGCCTGCCACCACCAGCACATGTCCGATGGGATCGATAAACAGCGGACGAATGAAGCTGGGATTCAGCAGCAGCATGCTCACAACGATGACCGGCGGCAGGCCCATCAGCAGCATCATGGTGAGCCGTCCCTGCGCGGTGTAGACCCGCACCTGCCGCATGATCTTGAAGCGCTCCCGGATCACGTACGACAGATTATCGAGAATCTCCGCCAGGTTGCCGCCCGTTTCCCGCTGCAGCATGACCGCGGTCACAAAGAATTTTACGTCCACCAGGGGCACCCGCTCGGTCAGGTTCAGCAGCGCGTCGCGAACCGGAAGGCCGAACTTCTGCTCCTCGAAGAGCTTGCGGAATTCCGAGGCGACCGGATCGGAAACCTCGTTGGCAATCATCTCCAGGGCCACGGTGAAGGCATGCCCGGCCCGAACCGCGCGCGCCAGGGTGTCGATCGCCTCCGGGAAAAGCTCTTCGAAACGCTGGAAGCGCTTGGTACGGCGATAGGAGATGTAAGAGTAGGGAAGAATGCCGCCAAGAATCAGAGCGGCCCAGGCGACAACCGGAGCCCAGGGGGAAGAACCGCCGGCCAGAAAGGCGATCACGCCACAGGCGCCCGCGGTCATCAGGCAAACCAGCAGGAGGTTGCCGGCGCGCATATCGATGTCGGCCTGCGAGAGCAGCGTCTGCAGATTCGAAACCCGCTCGGAACGGCGGAGCAGATTGTCAAAGGCCGGGATCTCGCTCAGCATCTCGTCCCGAACCAGCGCCAGATCCTCCCCCGGCTTGCGTTCAGCAGGTTTTTCGGCCGAAGCCAGACGATCCCGGATGAGCCGCGCACGCGCGCTCCGCTGGTCAATCAGGGACGCCGCCGTGAAGGCGATGAGGGCGACGACCACGAACACCAGACCAGCGATCAAGGTTGGCATCAGAGCGTTCATAACTACCGCGGAACTTCTCAAATCTCCAGACGCGATTCGAACAAAGCCGGACGCAACCGGTTTCCGGAGGTGGCGAGCCGTTCGGCGAATTTCGGCCGGATTCCGGTTGCGTGAAATATGCCGCGCACCCTGCCTGTCTCGTCGATGCCCTGACGGTCGAAAACGAAAATGTCCTGCATTTCGATCGCGTCGCTGTGCACCCCGGCAACTTCGGAAATGGCGATCACCTTCCTGGTCCCGTCAGACAGACGCGCGATCTGCACAACGGCATGAATCCCGGAAGCGATCTGCAACCGTACCGCGTGCTCGGGAATATTCAGGTTGGCCATGGAGAACATGCTCTCGACGCGGGACAGCGCGTCGCGCTGCGAATTGGCATGGACCGTGGTCAACGAGCCCTCGTGGCCCGTATTCATGGCCTGCAACATGTCGAACGCTTCCTCGCCACGCACCTCGCCTACCACAATGCGGTCGGGACGCATACGCAGGCTGTTGATCACCAGTTGTCGCTGTCGCACCGCGCCTTTGCCCTCGATATTCGGAGGACGCGTCTCCAGGCGTACCACGTGCTCCTGTTTAAGCTGTAGCTCCGCCGCGTCCTCAATGGTCACGATGCGCTCGGAGTTGGGAATATAGCCCGACAGCACGTTCAACAGAGTCGTCTTGCCGGTACCTGTCCCGCCGGAGATCAGAAGGTTGAGGCGCCCCTTGACCATGGCGGAGAGCAGTTCCAGCATGGGCTCGGTCAGCGTCCGGTTTTCGATCATGTTGCGGGCGGTAATGGGATCGTGCCCGAACCGGCGGATCGAAAGGCAGGGACCATCAATCGCCAGGGGAGGAATGATGGCATTCACGCGCGATCCGTCGGCCAGCCGGGCATCGACCATGGGGGAGGATTCGTCCACGCGCCGTCCCACCCGGGAAACGATGCGGTCGATGATCTGCATCAGGTGCTGATCGTCCTTGAAGCTCAACCCCGTGGGCTCGAGCTTGCCCGCCCGTTCCACGTAAACCCGGTCATAGCGGTTGATCAGAATATCGGATATGGTCGGGTCCTTGAGCAGAGGTTCGAGCGGCCCCAACCCGAAAATCTCGTCGAGAATCTCCCGCGCCAGGCGCTCGCGCTCGGCAAAACTTAAAGGGACTGCCTCGCTGTTGATGGTGTTGCGGACCAGCACCAGCACTTCCTCGCGCGCCGTGTCGCTGGTGGTGCGCCCCAGCTTTTCGAGGTCCAGGCGGTCCAGGATCTTGCGGTGCAGATCCGCTTTAACCTGCTGGTATTCGGTCCTCTCAAAACTCTGTAAATTCGCCATTGCCTCTCGCTACACCGTCTTGAACAGCGACCATGCCGAGCGCTTTACTTCGTCGTCGTTGGCCGTGAGCAGGGTCGCCAGTCCGCTGAAACTGCGTGCAATCTCCGTGTGGTTCTGCTGCATCACCGGAGTACCCCGGTCAATAGCCGCGGACACCGCGAAATACTGGTTGGGAATCTTCCACAACAGCTTGACGCCCGCGGCGCTTTCCGCGTCCGCCTCATGGAAGCCGGGAATCTTGCGGAAACGGTTAAGCACGAGCCTTACCCGGTCCCGCCCCCCTGTTTCCCCCAGGTATTGCTGCACCCGCGATGCACTCCACAACGAGGCTACGTCGGCATGAGCCACCAGCAGAACCACTTCCGAAAGGTTGCTGACCAGGCGCATGGTCGCGTCCAGGCGGCTGGAGGTGTCGACCACCACATAGCGGTAGTGGCTCACCAGCATGTCGAACAGCCGGGCAAATTCCGCCGTGGAGGGTTCGACCGGAACCGGAGCGCTGGCTCCGGCGAGCAATTGCAGCCCGTTCGGGTGCCGCGTCATGAAACCTTCGAGCAGCGAACTGTCGAGGCGATGCAGATTGCGCAGAGCGTCTGCAACGCTGAACAGCGGCTTCAGATTCAGGTGAAGCGCAGCGTGCCCCAGCGGACCCAAATCCACCAGCGCCACGTTTCCATGTACAGACTGCAGCGACAATGCCAGGTTGACGGCGATGGTCGTGGCTCCACAGCCTCCCTTGGCATTGACGACGGTAAATACCTTGCCCCGGGCCGATTCGCGATGCACTTTCCGCTGCGCCGCCGCCAGCCTCACGAAGGCTTCCAGCAGTTCGGTAGTGGTCGTAGGCTTTTCGATGAATTCGCGTGCGCCTGAGCGCATCGCATTGACGATCACCTGGGGCTGGTTCATGCTGCCGATCGCGAACAGCGCCGACTCGGGCATTTCCTGATGCACCAGCTCGATGGCCCGCAAAGCCGAAGATGCGTTGTCGGAGGGAATGTCGAGGATCACGACGTCGGGTTTTACGCCTTGAATCCGCCGCAAGGTGGGATCAGCCGCGGCCACCGGGTAGCTCGAGACCGTATGAACGGTATGCGCCACGCTGGTGCCGTCGACCAGGACCTGCAATACGGCGCGCTGTTCGCCGTCTGCGGCAACGATGACTACAGACAACTCGGGCATGATCCTGCTCGGCCCCCCAACCACCGCATGACACTCAGAGGCATATCACTCACTTGCCGTCTCCCGAAGGTTTCTTGCCATCGAACTTGTCCTTGTCGAGCATCGGAAGCGGATTCGCCGGTGTCGCCGGCGGCTGCGCGTTCGGGGACACGCGGCGGGCCGTGCACAGCACCATCAGTTCCGAGTTGCTCTTTTGCGCGCTCTTGCTCTTGAAGAAATTGCCGAGAATCGGTATGTCGCCCAATCCGGGGATCTTATTCACGATGTTGGTAACCCGGTTGTCCATCAGGCCGGCGATGACGAAACTCTGTCCATCCTGCAGTTCAAATTCGGTTTCGGCGCGACGAGTACTCAAGGCGGGAATGGTGAAGCCGGAAATGGTGAGCGAATTCGCGAAATCGAGCGTGCTTACTTCCGGCACCACCCGCAGGTGAATGTTTCCATTGGGTTCAATCAGGGGGGTGAACTTCAGCTTGACTCCGAATTCTTTGAACTGGATGGTGACGGCTGTAAATCCCTGACCTGGTTGCACGATGGGGAAGGGGAATTCGCCGCCCGCCAGGAAACTGGCTTCCTTGCCGTTGACGGCGATCAGGTTCGGTTCTGCCAGGATCTGCAGGACATTCTTGTTCTGCAACGCCTGGATCACCGCTCCCAGATGAATGTCGGGCCGAAATACAAACAGGTTGAGCAGGTTGCTGATGGTTTGATTGGAATTGAAAGGAGGAGTGACGGCCTGGCCTGTGGGCTGGGTGATTTGCTGCGGTCCGAATCCGCCAAACTGGCCGGTGGTCACCGTCCCGATCGTGTTGGCGGCACCGGTAGAGAAGAAATTGACGCCGAGTTGCAACATGGCTGAGCGGTCTACCTCGGCGAACTTGACTTCGAGCATCACCTCTTGCGCGCCTACCGGGCCGAACGTCAGGACGTTGACCACATTGTGCGAGTAGGCTTCGGCGATCATGCCGGCGCGCTTGGCCACCTCTTCATCGGAGACGTGTCCGGAGAGCACGATGGCGGACCGCGAGGGTGTCACCGTGATCTGTTCGTCGGGGAAAACCCGCTTTTCTTCCTCGGCGGCGGCGCTCACGTCCACATCCACCCGCAAATCAAAACTGCGCGAGCGCTCCAGTTCGTCCCAGATCAGCAGTGAGACTTCTCCGGGAGCGCGTCCATGAATCAGAATCTGCGTCGGGCTTACCACCTGGGGATCAGCGATGGCGGGATCCGTCACCGAGACGCGCTTCAGCCGTTCCGTGGTGTTGATCAGCAGGGATTTTCCCACCATCACCCGCAAGGGCGCTGCCCCGGTCGTTTCCGACGGTGGATTCTGGGAACTGGCGGCCAGCCCCTGGGCCTCCGACTGCGCTGGTGCTGCCTGAACCGGCGAGGTGGGCTGTGGCGCGGGTGCCTGGTCCTGCGTCGTCGCCGCCGCGATTGCGCACAGCAGAATAATCATTGCGATCCGCTGTGGCAGTCGTTGTGTGATCTTCAATTCGTCTCCTCCCCGTTGCGGGAGTGCCTGGGCTTGCGATTGATCATCGACTACACGAGAACTAGAACTTGGTGACGTCTTTCTTTTCTCCCCGAATGACTTCAATCTCGTAGACCGCGGGAGCGGTGGGCACCGTGGCCGGCGCGGCTGCCTTTTTGGGCCGCGGATGCGGAGCGACGGCAACAACTGGAGAGGAAACATTCTTGTACAGGGCATCGCTCTTCGTGGCGGGCAACTCTTCCTGCCTGGTGTCGACCGGATTGCGCAGTGTGAGCTGAATGCGCCCCTGGTTTGCCGCCAGCGTCAGCTTCTGCGCGTCGTCCGGCGAGACCAGCAACGTGATCACCGGGGCAGAAGAGGCTTCCCCTGCGGGATTGCGCTCCAGTTTCTGACCAGTGGCCAGGACTGCCACGTTCTCGAGAACCGTCGTAGTCTGCTGTTCCCCGCTGCTTCCTGGATTCCCGGTGAGCAAAACATCGACCCGGGTGCCGGGCTGGACAAAGTTGGCGACAGAAACCACATCATTCACTCGCACCGACACGGCTCGCATTCCCGGAGGAATCAGCGACGGCATGCCGTATCCCGCACTTGCGCCCGCCAGCTTTCCCGGCAGGACGAATTCCCCTTGCGAAATCGGCAGCACCACCCCGCGCCCGATTACCTGGGATTTCTGGCCGTAAAAGTGGGGAGGCAAATCCCCCGCCGGGAAGCGGACTGCCTTTACGTCTTTCTCCTCGATCTTCGAGCCTACCGGCAGATCTCCCGTGGCCACTATGACGTCCATTCCGGGACGGTTGTCGGCGGTGAGGTGCGACTGCAGACTGCGATAGACCAGCAGACTCACAAAACCGCCCAGGGCGAGGGCTACAAAGCCGATCATCAGAAGTCGGTTGCGATTCATTTCTGTACCTCAATTCAACCGCGAGCAAGCAGAGTTCGGCGCAGCACAGGCTGTTGGCTGCGGCAATAACGGGGCAACCCCGTACATCGAGAGTCCCAGCGCACTCGCCTACAACGCTCGTCCAAACTCCGCCTGTGCCGTTAACCCTGCCTGAGCCGGGGCACTACTGAATCGAACTCGCCACCGAGGAGAACACGTTATTGGCATTGGTGCCGATCAGCCGAATCGTGCCCACCACGATGACCAGAATTACCGCCAGCATCACGGCGTATTCCGCGATGTCCTGTCCATCATCCTCCGACCAAAGCCCGCGGAGAATAGCATTCATGTTACCGCCTCCTGAACCAGGCCTTTGGGTAGACACCCCCGCCTGGTTGTGCAATTTCGTGCGCACCTCGAAGTCGGCCTCTTCCAGGTGCACCCGTTCGAATCAATTGGTTTGAGAAGGGAAAGTCGATGCTCTCGAATCCCCCGCCCATCATACCCTGAGGAGTGGCTGGGCAAAACGATAATTTGTTGCACACCTTTGCCCGGATTCTACCCAGACCTCGACCGCTGGCCACAAGTCCGGATCCGGACCCGGCAATTCCGGCAAACTGACAGGAAATCTGTGCTGGCGGACCTGGTGCAGGGAGATCTACTGAATGGAGCTCGCCACCGAAGAAAATACGTTATTGGCGCTGGAGCCAATCAAACGGATCGTTCCTACAACAATAGCCAGGATCACCGCCAGCATGACAGCATACTCGGCGATGTCCTGCCCTTCCTCCCCCCACAAACGCTTGAACCACACGTTCATTATGACCTCTTGACGCGACGAAGTGGACGGGGGAGGGCCGCACACGCCTCGCCTTTGCTCAAGGCTCCGGGAATACACCCAGTTTCCAGCAATACTGTAAAGATCCTGGTCACTATCATACGCTTGGAGCATCCCGGCATACAATCACTTATCGCAGCTTAACCCCCGGAATCTTGTGGGGTTACGGAAGTAACACCGGAGGTCACCGGCGAGGGGCCCGGGTTAGTATGGCGGCCTGGCTGTCGCTGTAAACCTGTGTCCAGGTGCCGGTTAGCTTCAACGCGGCGACGAGCGGCGAGTCCGGCGGCAGCATCACGGTCTGAATGTTCCAGCGTTCCAGGGACTCGCGCCATTCCGGATCGGTTACGTAGTAGATTCTGGCAAAATCCTTCAGGAACCGGTCGCCATACAGATCGGCCCGCCCATCAATGTAGACCTTGTAGTCGGGGTGCAGCGTCCAGATCAGATACCCGCCGAAATTGTAGTGGTTGAAAATTGGCGCCGGCGGACGGGTTCGAGCCAGGAAGGACGCGGCGGAGGCAGGGAAGTGTTCAACCTCGGTCTGCGGCTGGCGGTCCGCGACCATCCTGACACGCATCCCTGCAAAGACCAGAACTCCCGCGAGCACCAGGGGATTGAAAACCTTCTTTCGGGAAGAGCCGGCGACGGCCGGCACGAGAGACCACCCGCGTTCTTCCCACCAGCCCTCGATCAATTCACTCAAAACCGGTACCGCGATCAGTGCGAAGACCGGAATGTGGCGCACCGACCGAAGTGCCGCCGCCGTCGTCACCAGCAGCAGGAGCAGTTCTCGAGGGCGTATTTTCCGTCGTGAACTGCCGAGAAGGACCACGAGCGCCAAGAGCAGCAGCAGGAATGGGAAATACTTCACTGCGTGAAAATCAGGAGACGCCCACTCGGCGATAAATTGCTGCATCGCCGGAGAGCGCAGGGTGGTGATGGGATACGCGTACATCTCGAAACCGTTCGGATTCAGAGGCACGACCGCCAGGCATGCCAGCAGGGCAAGGGCAAGGTCTCGTAATCGCCGACCTCGGACGACGCCGGCGCGTCCGCCGAGGATCGCCTCCAGTCCTTCTCCCGCAAGAAACATGGCGATGAGCGCAATCCCCAGCGCGTACCCGGCGTGGAGATTCACCCACAAAAGTGTGAGGGGGACGGTCCACCACAGCAGCCGTGGTTTCTCCTCCGAGCGATCGAGGATGAGCAGAAAAATACTGGCGATAAGAAGTGAAATGGTCTGGGGACGCACGCCCCAGCCTGGCGCGGAGACGTAAGCTCCCGCGAGCAGCGCCAGCCCCGCCAGGTAGGGCCTTCCCGCACAACGCAGAAACACCAGCATCAGAGTCGCCGCGGTCAGCGCGGCAAAGGTGACGATCAACCCGACCCATCCCGTCGCCTGGTAAAGGCCGTAGAGGAGCAGGTCGGACAACCATTCATGGTTCAGCCAGGGTTCGCCAAAGCGGGTGAAGGAGAAGGGGTCATTGTGCACCAGGGCATGAGTCCGGGCGATGAGTTGTCCCGTGCCCAGGTGCCACCAGAGATCGGGATCGGTAACATTGCGCGCCGCCATCGCCATGAGTCCCAGCGCGACCACCATGACAAAAACCCGGCGCGTCTCGAGCCAGCCAGTCACGTTTCCCTCAGAGGATATTACTGCGGCAGGATAGAATCACCTGTCATTCAACAGCCTCCCCGCATGAACCAGGTCCGCCTTCACCGATTCGTCGTCATATATGCGGCAGCACTCATACTTCTGCATGGAATCATTTTATGGAACG
This sequence comes from Terriglobales bacterium, assembly GCA_035262225.1. Taxonomy (GTDB): domain Bacteria; phylum Acidobacteriota; class Terriglobia; order Terriglobales; family Acidobacteriaceae; genus DATFTE01. The sequence continues at coordinate 67,855 of DATFTE010000083.1, read as the reverse complement.
CGCGTCACCTGATACGCAAGGGCTACCCGGATTTCACGATTTTCTACTCGGCAGCCAGACTGGTGAGGGAGGGTTTCGGACACAGCCTCTACGATCTTCAAGTCCAGTACCGCGTTCAGAGAGAATTCGCGTCCGGCGTAAGCATACGTCAGGGCGCTCTGCCCTATAACCATCCGCCCTTCGAGACGATTCTGTTCATGCCACTGAGCTCGCTCCCATACCTGGGTGCTTATCTCGTGTGGGACACGCTGAACCTGGTTTTGCTAGCGGGGGTGCTGTGGTGTGTGCAATCCGGCCTCGAAAAGAAATGGCCCGGGCTGTGGTGGGGACTGTTTCTGTGCCTGGCCTTTTTCCCGGTTTGCGTCGCCCTCTTGCAGGGGCAGGACATCATTCTGTTTGTCCTGTGGTTCGCGGCCGCCTACGTTTCCCTCAAACGCGGGAATGACCTTGCGGCGGGTTGCTGGCTCGGTCTGGGACTGTTTCGCTTCCAGCTGGTTTTGCCGTTTGTTGCCATGCTCGGGCTGCGGAAGCGGTGGCGTGCTCTTGCCGGCTTCTTTGCGATGGCCGGCGTTCTGGGCCTGGTTTCGGTGGCCATTGTGGGCTGGCACGGTTTGTGGGACTACCCGCACTATGTCTGGTTCGTGGAGGGGACCATGGCACACGAGGCGATTTCCGACATGCCAAACCTGCGTGGCTTCCTGGCTGCGCTCCTGACCGGCCGGATCCCCACGCTGGTTCTCGATGGCATCACCGTGGTGCTGTCGCTCGGGCTGGTGATATTCGGAGCATCTCACTACAAGCCCGGTCTGAAGGGAGAACGGTTCGATCTCGCCTTTTCCCTGTGTGTTGTCATCGTTGTCCTGGTCAGCTACCACTCCTTTGCCTACGACCTGTGCCTGCTTCTGCTGCCGGTGGCGCTGGTAACGAACTACGTCCGCAGCCGGGGTACGATTGATCTCCCCCGGCAGATCCTGCTCATCGGCCCGATCTTCGTGCTGTTCTTGGGCCCGCTGCACATGGTTCTCTTGATCCATTACGGGCAGCTGAACGTTCTCGCGATTCTGTTAGTCCTTTGGGCATGGGCAATCGGCCGCGAACTCGCGCTCTCGAGTCTCGACGAAGAAGCGCTGCTTCCTTCAAGCCCTTGATTGGGCCGACTGGTTGTCGGGGTCGCCTTTCCGCATCAGCACCACGCCGAGCATCGGCAAATACATGGTCAGGACGGCCACTCGTCCAACTTCAGTGACGCTGTGCGGGATGTGATACCAGCGCCAGATTCCTGCTCCCCAGCTGGCAAACGCGGTCCACACGATTTCGCGGCGCGACTTCGGAATCAGCCACAGAGTCAGCATGTCGTAGAACCAGCGTTGCGGCATGAGAGACATCAGGAGCAGGAAAATGGCGCTCGGATCGCGGTATTTCCTGAGGGCCAGAAGCAACAGCGGGCCCGGCAACACCAGGAGCGGGATGAAGCGTGCGTAATTATGAAAGTGACTGATCCACAGGAATGGCCAGCGCGGAACCAGCAACAGGCTGAGGATCAGCACCACGAGACAGGCGAAGACCCCCAGGCGAGTCATGCGCGTGAGGAACACGGGAATACCCAGTTGCGGTTTCGCCAGGGTAGCCGGCAGCAGAAGAGGGAAGAAGGCGCTCGCCAGAATCAGAGGCGGCCACTGGGCGGTGAGAAACCCCGCCCAATAGGGATACGCCATGAACACCAGCAAGCGGTGGCAGCCATAACGGGAGAGGCCGAAGGCCATCAGCCCTGAGCTGATGCCATAGAAGATCCCTCCGGCAAGTTCCGGCCGCATCCACACAAAAGGCAGTCCGAACAGGGCGCTGGGCAGGGGATAGAGCTGCATGGGCGCGGCGTAAGGATCGCGGTGCGCGAGGAGGTCGCGGGCGGCGGCTATCGACCAGCCAAAATCCGCCGCTCCCTGGTGGAAGTGCGCGAGCAGAAACCAGCAGAAGACGCCACTTGCCGTTCCAATGGTCGCCGAGATGAAAATGCGTTGTCGCACCGCTCTGCCACATAAGTTGTAACATGGCTTCGTTCGCTCATGACCCTGGCCAACTTGCGCAAGCGTCCCCAAGCAGGTGTCGTTGCGGCGTCCGTGATGGCCGCGAGCATGTGGTTTTATGTGCAGTATGTGCTGGTGCCCTATCAGCAGGCGGATGCGGCGCGGCACGATCGTCCGCGAGGTAACCTTTCTGATCTTTATCCCCGTTGGTTAGGAGCCCGGGAACTGCTTGTCCACCACCGGGATCCGTACAGTCCGGAGGTGACGAAGGAAATCCAGGCGGGATATTATGGCCGACCCCTCGACGCCGGCCGGCCTGGCGATCCGAGGGATCAGCAGGGTTTCGTGTACCCCCTCTACGTGGTCTTTCTGCTGGCTCCCACGGTGAAACTGCCGTACTCCATGGTGATGGCCGGGTTCCGCTGGATGCTGGTATTGCTGACAGCGGCCAGCGTTCCGATCTGGCTGGGCGTGATTCGCTGGCGTCCATCGCGCGGCGTATTGGCGATTATGCTTTTGCTGACGCTGGGCAGCTTTCCGGCCGTGCAGGGAATCAAGCTGCAACAGTTGAGCCTGCTGGTGAGTGCGTTGATTGCGGCGGCATCGGGCCTGCTGGTCGGCGGACATCTGCTGCTGGCGGGAGGTTTGCTGGCCGTAGCCAGCATCAAGCCCCAGCTCGTGGTTCCGGTCGCCGGATGGTTCGCTTTGTGGACGGCGGGCGATTTGCGGCGGCGATGGCCATTCCTGGCGGGCTTCTCGCTGACTCTGGCCGTTCTTCTGCTGGCTGCGGAATACGTCCTGCCAGGGTGGATGGGCGGTTTTCGCGAGGCGGTTGCCGCCTACGGCCAATACACGGGAGGAGGCAGCTCGCTGCTGGATGTCCTGGTGACTCCGGCGGCGGGGAAAGTACTGGCCGCGGTCGTGATCCTCGTTGTGGCATGGCTGGGATGGCAGAGAAAGAGCGCTCCTGCCGACTCCCTGGATTTCACTTTCACCCTGGCGACGGTGCTGGCCGCTACCGTGGTCGTGATTCCCATGTTCGCTCCCTACAATCAGCTGCTGCTCCTGCCGGCGATCTTCCTGCTGACTCGTTCGGGGGGTGAGCTTTGGCAACGGAACCTGGGCACGCGGATACTGCTGGTCGTCGCGGCCGGCCTGGTATTGTGGCCCTGGCTGGCAACCCTCGGGCTGGCTCTCGGTTCACTGTGGCTGGCGCCCGGCGTCCTCGAACGCGCCTGGGCAGCGCCGCTCTATTCGAGTGTTCCCATCCCGCTTGCCACGCTCGCGCTGCTCGCGTGTCTTGGGGCCCGTCCCTTGCATTGTCATAGCTCCGAGCGTTAGGCTTCTCGAACCCTTTATACGGGTGCGTTGGAGGAACTCGATGAACCTCAAGCTGGAGACCCGGGAGAGCGAAGGAGTCACCGTGGTCAGTTGTCAGGGGCGTATTGTGTTCGGAGAGGAGGCGACGTTTCTGCGGGAGAATCTCAAGCGGGTTCTCAGCTCGAGCCGCAAGCTGGTCCTCAATCTCTCGGCTGTCAACTACATCGACAGCGGAGGTCTGGGGACACTGGTCGGAGTTTACTCCTCGGCGCGCTCCGCGGGGGCTGACATCAAGCTCACCGGGCTCGGACAACGTCTGCGCGACGTATTGCAGATCACCAAACTTGTGACCGTGTTCGAGGTCTACGATAATGAGCAGCAGGCGATTGCTGCATTCCAGCGCGGAGCCGCCTGAGTGGGCGGCTCCCCGATCGGCATTTGTTTTTCATTCATTGCTCGATCAGCAATAATTCTACTGTAAGTTCTTATTGAGGTTGAGGAGGTTCTTCGACAACCACATGGCGTTTTCTTCTTCGGGACCGGTTTCCGACACCGGAGCTTCTTCGGCGGGTCTGTTTCCCACGCTGATCTTCGTGCAGGGAAACGAACAGCGCACCATCAATCTCGACCACAGTCCTTATTCGGTCGGGCGGAAGATTGACAAGGACCTGGTCATTGCCGACCCGCGGGTCTCGCGCGACCATGCCCTCATCGTGTCGGAGAATGGTGCCTTTTACCTGGTGGATCAAGGAAGCAAGCATGGCAGTTTCGTAAACGGAGAGCGGGTTCAGCGGCAGAAACTCGAGCGCAACGACCGCCTGGAGTTCGGAGTTCGCGAAGTCGCTTACGTGATCTTTCACCCTCTGCACCTGCAGACCTCCAACACGGCCCGCGAATTTCTCAGCCAGATCTCCGGCATTCATATTTCCACCGAGACCACCGATCTCGAGAAACTGACGCTGTTTCTCGAAGCTGCGCGCAAGCTCAACACGATCGGCGTGCTCGATGAGATCCTGGTCACGCTGCTGGATGCCACGTTGAAGCTCACTCGCGCCGAGCGCGGATACGTGTTCATGAAAAGCGAAGACGGGAACCTGCGGCTTGCCGCCGGACGCAACGCCAAGGGAGAGCCGCTGCTGGATGACAAGACCATCTCCCACTCTATCCTCGACGATGCGCTGAAATCGAATTCCGAATTTGTGATCACCGACACCAGCCGCTCGCTCGACCTGGCCGGACGCCAGAGCATCGTGGCTTACGATCTTCGCACCGTGATCTGCATTCCGCTGCGCAAGCCGCAGGTGCAAGCCACGCGCGAGGCCCAGGGGCCGGCCCCCGCCGGGTCCGGCGAAGTCATGGGAGCTCTTTACGTAGACTCGCGCTTCGCCTCCCGCGACATTTCCAGCGTCAGCAATGAGATTCTGCAGGCCATCGCGATTGAAGCGGCCTCGCTGATCGAAAATGCGCGCCTGGTGCAGGCCGAGGAGGCGGCGCGCCGCTATCAGCAGGAACTCTCCATCGCGGCCGGCATTCAGCAGCGCCTGATGGCGGTGACCATCCCTGAGGTTCCCTTCGCCCGCCTGGCTGGCCGTAATCTTTCCTGCAAAGAGATTGGGGGAGACTTTTTTGACGCGGTTAATACCGCGGATGGTCTGGCCGTGGTGCTGGCCGATGTCAGCGGCAAAGGGGTCTCGGCGGCCCTGCTGGCCTCGACGCTGCAAGGAATGATCTATTCCCAGCTCACCGCGCGCATGCCCCTGGCCGAGATCGTTGCCGCCGTGAATCGCTTCTTCACGCAAAAACACATCGGCGAGAAATACGCCACGGTGATCGTTGCGCGGATCCATCCCGACGGCGAGCTGGAGTATGTCAACTGCGGGCACGTTCCGCCGCTGCTAGTATCGCGCCAGCAGGTGAACCGTCCCACGCACGGCAATCTGCCGGTGGGCCTGTTGAAGGATGCGGTTTACGAGAGCGACCGCTGCCGCCTGAATCCCGGAGACCGCCTGGTGCTGGTAACCGACGGAGTCACGGAAGCGGAGAACGCGCGCGGGGAGTTTTTTGAGGACTCGCGGCTGGAGGCCGTCGCCGCCAGGAGCAAGTCCCTCGAAGACATCTTCAGCGCCGTAGCCGATTTTTGCAGCGGCACTCCGCTGAACGACGATTGCACCGTCGTCGAGCTGCTCTACACGGGATAGGCCGAACATTTGTTTCCTCCACCGCCGGACTCCTCGTCTCGATTCCGGACATGTCTGATTTCTGGACGCGCGAGCCTGCGTAGCCGCCCATTTCTTCCCCATGCGGAGAACATTTTCTGAATACAACTTTTTAGATTGACACTTACAACAGGACTGCTGACAATCGTTAACCAACCGCTGGGGCACAAGTCGCGCTCGGGGTGATGTCACAAGTTCCGCCGGTGGCGTGCCGCCACCGCACAACGCCTAAGGAGTTTTCGTTCACATGAAGAAAACCAGTGTACGTCTGTGTCAGGCCTTGGGCCTGACGTTGCTTGCCGGTCTCACACTCGCCGACGCCAGCGCACAGGAGCAGAACGCTCAGAATTCCCAGCCCCGTGGAATGTATGTGGTAATGCCGCCCCACCTGCGAAATGACGTTGCCCCGCCGGCAGCTTCTCTCGAGACCTGGAACGGTTCGTTCACTTACAACGGGTCCACCTACTCCTATAACATGGTCGGCGCCGACCCCTCGAGCAACACGTCGGCGACGATTCCGACCTACATCGTCCCGGTGAAGATCGTAATTACCAGTAAGAAAAAACAGTACACCTACGATCCTTCGCACGTGCTGTCTAACGGCAAGACAGTCACCAATAACACGGTTGCCTCCCCTATCTTTGACGCCACCACCACGTACGTTCAGGGCGGGGTCGATGTCGGGACCACGCAGTACATCGATGCCTTCCAGCGCGCCAATTTCTGGGGCACGGTCCAGACCCAGACCAACTCGCACCTGCTGCTGGGTGGCCCAACCGTTCTGGCGGAGCAGACCCTGAAGCCGCCATCGGCTGATGGCAAGATCGGGTCGGTTTTCGGCTTTACCGCCGGCCTGGTCGATATCAACTGGTTCGATTCCCAGTTGCCGAACATCATCAACAGCCTCGGTATCCAGCCCAACAGCTTCGCCATCTTCCTGACCTATGATGTGTACCTGACCCAGGGTGGGTGCTGTATCGGCGGCTACCACAGCTCTGAAGGCAGCTCGAGCAACCCGCAATCCTACGCGCATGCCACCTACGTGGATCACCCGGGCGACTTCGCGCAAGACGTCTCGGCTCTGTCGCACGAGGTGGGAGAGTGGGCTGATGACCCGTTGGTGGTCAACATCAACGGCAACAACACTCCGTGCGGCACTCTCGAAGTGGGGGACCCGGAGGAAGGCTTCTCCAACTATGGAGCGGTTCCTTACGTGCTCAACGGATTCACCTACAACCTGCAGGATCTGGTGATGCTCCCGTATTTCGGCGCGCCCACGAGCACTTCGGTAAACGGCTGGTACAGCTTCCAGGGCAACTCATCGCTGTTTGTGTGTTCGAACGGCAGCTAGCTCAGTTCGCAGCCGGAGCCGCTTCCAGACTCCGAGTCCGGCCTCCGACGGGCGGGCTCGGAGGTTGCTCTTTTGGGGCACTTCCCGGGATTCCTTGGCACAAGCCGCTGACCGCGTTGTATGCTTTTACCCTCGCATGAACTTCACTGTCCTCGACTGGTCGGCGATCGTCGCCTATCTGGGAATCACTCTTGCCCTGGGCCTCTACTTCCGCGGGCGGTCCGGTCGCAGCGTTGACGATTACTTCGTCTCCGGCCGCAACGTTTCCTGGTGGCTGGCGGGTACGTCGATGGTGGCAACGACGTTTGCTGCGGATACGCCTCTGGTGGTTACCGGATTGGTATACACGCAGGGCATAGCAGGGAACTGGTTGTGGTGGGCGTTCCTGCTGTCCGGGATGATGACGGTATTTCTCTTCGCCCGCTTGTGGCGGCGTTCCGGCTTGCTTACCGATGTGCAGTTCGCCGAGATGCGCTATGCCGGGAAGCCGGCCGCTTTCCTGCGCGGCTTCCGCGCCGTCTATCTTGGCCTGCTGATGAACTGCCTCATCCTGGGATGGGTTACCAAGGCGATGACAAGCATCGTCGCGGTTACTCTCGGGGTCAGCGACCGCAGCGCTTTGGCCATCTGCGTTTTCTTTCTTATCCCGTTTACCGGGCTGTACGTCGCGCTGGGCGGACTCTGGGGCGTGTTGTGGACCGACCTGTTCCAGTTCGTCCTGAAAATGGCGATTGTCGTTGGCGTGGCATGGTACGCGGTTTCGGCGGCGGGTGGGATGCACGCTTTACTGGCGCACCTGGCGGAGGCGCGGGCTCGAGCAGGACCCGCCGCGGGGGATGCCACTTCCTTCTTTCCCGATTTTTCCCGGCCGATCACGAGCGAAGCGCCATGGACCCTGCCGGTCCTGACCTTTCTGGTGAACATCGGGCTGCAATGGTGGGCCTTCTGGTATCCCGGAGCCGAGCCCGGGGGCGGCGGCTATATCGCGCAGCGCATTTTCGCCTCGCGCGACGAGCGCAACGGTCTGCTGTCGGTTCTCTGGTTCAACATCGCGCACTATGCGGTCCGGCCCTGGCCCTGGATTCTTACCGCCCTCAGCGCCATTGTCCTCTATCCCCGCCTGGAGCATCCGGAGAACGGATACATGCTGATCGTCAGCCAGCATGTGCCGGTGGCGCTGCGCGGGATCGTGGTCGCGGGATTCATGGCCGCGTTCATGTCCACCATCGCCACCCAGTTGAACTGGGGAGCGTCGTACCTGGTGGCCGACTTCTACCGCCGCTTCATCAAGCGTGACGGCAGCGAAAAACACTATGTGAACATTTCGCGTCTGGCAACCGTGCTTCTGGTGATCGCGTCGGCATACGTTTCGGCGCAGCTGGCCTCGATCCGCTCGGGATGGGAATTCGTTCTCGAAGTGGGTGCGGGTACCGGAGGGGTCTACCTGTTGCGCTGGTACTGGTGGCGCATCAACGCCTGGAGCGAGATCTCGGCGATGGCGACGGCTCTGGTGGCCTCGATATTCCTGCGCTGGGTTGCGCCTTTCGCCGGGTCCAGTCCGGCAGTTTTTGCCAAGACGGCGTTGACCACAACCGCGGCGACGACCCTGGTCTGGATCGTTGTGACCTTGGCGACCAGCCCCGAGCCGGCTGCGGTACTGACAAGCTTCTATCGCGCGGTGCGGCCCCACGCGGCCGGATGGCAGCCGATTGCGCGTCTGGTTCCTGAAGTTCCCGAGACCCGTGACTTGGGACGCAACCTGGTCTCGTGGATTCTGGGATGCGCGATGGTCTATCTGGCCCTGTTCGGCGGGGGACATATTCTGATCGGTCCGTGGGGCGAGGGCGTGCTTCTCCTCGGGGGCTCGGCCATATGCGCCATGGCTCTCTATTTCAATCTCGCGCGCCAGGGATGGGAGTCGGAAATATTACCCGCCGGCGCGGGGCCGGACTACTCGACCACCACCGAGTAATTTCGCTCTTCCCACCTCTGTTCGTTCTGCCAAAGGAAGGTAAAGGTGATCTCCCGGCCCGCGGTCAGGTCTTCGGCCGGCAAGTCGGCAACATGAACGCCCAGCCCGGTGTCCCGGGTCTCGGTATCCTGAGCGGTGTGCCATGCGTCCAGACTCCAGTGCACCAGGGCGGGCGCGGTCAGAGTGAGGCGCAATTTCTTCCCCTGCGGCATGGTGCGGCACTTGTTGTTGAAGCGCCAGGCAAAATGGGTGGACTTTTGCTTCCCCTCGATATAGCGCTCGACGGTTTGCCGGGGCTGGTCGAACACCTTGCCATCCCGCAGCGAGCGGCGCAGCTTGATGTACTCCGAGTGGGCCCAGACCAGCGGGCAGGCTGACCCGGTTGGTTTTCCGCGGAACAATTCGCGCTCCAGGATGTCGGGGCTATCCCACACCTGTTCGGGAATCAGGCGGCCGCCCAGGGTGGAAAGTTCCATGGTGAGCAGCAGCTCTTCGGCCACCTCGCGCCGTCCAGCTGCCAGCTCGTAATGTGCCCGCTCTCCGGAAAGCAGCGGCCAGGGCCGTCCGATGCCGGTGCCGTCGAAGGGCGAGCCGTCGCGGTGTTCGCCGTATCCATCCCCGTTGTAGCGATACCAGCACGGGCCTTGCGGCAACCTGGCCCTCAACAGCGCATCCACAACTTTCACGGTATTCACGATCCGCGGGTCGTCGGGCGCCCGCAGCCCGAAGCGCACCAGCGCCAGCGCATCCGGGCTGATGACGTGACCGGCAGCCGCCTGGCTCTCCCCTGGTGGCCGGTTCTTGATGGGAACAAATCCATCGGCAGGCGATGCAGCGCACTCCACCTCGGGAGGAGCGATGCGCACGTAATATCCTCCAACCCCGATCTGCTGCGCCAGGTCCGTACCCATGACGTAAGTCCAGCGCTCGATGCTGTCGTTCCAGGTGTCAGCGGTCTCCAGCAGAAAGACTGCGATGTCTTTTTTCCCCACGGCGTCCGCCAGATCGGCCGCGGCCAGCAAGGCAGACACTTCGACCGCCAGCGTGAAGGGAGAGAATCCCGCGTCTTCCTCCCAGCGATCCTGCTGGGTTACCGGGCCGTTGCGTACGAGAAAGGCGACAGCCCGACGCACCATCGTCCACCAGCGATCGAGCTCGCCAAGCACATAGGGAGCCTCGCGCCGCAGGGCATCGGTTAGCAGGATGGGGAAGGCCGCCTCATCCATCTGCAGGCCCATCCAGTAGGGACGTCCGTCCAGCCACAGATTCTGCGCCCAATGCCCGTCGGCTTCCTGCGTAGACTCCAGATAACGCAACACCCGCAGTGCATCGGGCTGGGCGCCGGCGGCGAGGAATGCGAAGGCCGTCTCCACCAGGTCGCGCGGCCACACCAGGTGGTAGCCGCCCAGGTCCTCATCGCCCTTGTTGAAGCCCCAGGGAATGGACAGGCTGGCAATAACTCCCCCCAGGAAATCCTTGGATTCGTGTGCCCGCAGGACCGTGGTGCTCGCGCGGTAGCGGTCGTATTCCCGCGGCGGTTCGTCGAGCTTCAGCAGCTGGTCCTGCCAGTTCTTCCAGTGCCACTCGTAGTGATCGCGCAGTTCCTCGTAGGGTTCGAGCAGGGTAGAGCGGGCCTGCTGTCCCGCCTCCGACGAAATGCCTCCGAATCCGAGAGCCAGCACAAACTCGCCGTCACAGGCGGCGAGATCAATCTCCCCGGTGAGAGCAACGTTGCCTTTTTCCGCCCGGGTGTATTCCCACTCCATGCGAAAATGCCGTGAGAGGTCCTGCCAGCCGTCCGAGAATCCCACAAACCCCACCGACATTTTTTTCCACGGCACCGAGCAGGCAAAGGCGAGAGCGCAATTCCCGCGCTCCGCCATCAACATGGGGACGCCCTTGTAGTCGCCGACCCAGGCGGTGTTATCGAATCCGCAGTTGGCCAGATGAGGCGACAGGAGCGCGTATAAATGGTAGTCCGACAGTTTGCCCTCGAGGGGCTCGAAGCGGATTTTCTGCAACACCACGTTGCGGTAGGGATCGGTCAATACTTCCTTCGAGATGCGATACTGTCCCCCGGCGCAGGTGTTGGTCAGGCGATAGACGGGGACGCCGGACTCGAGCAGCAGGTTGTCAAACTTGCAGTCGCGCTTTTCCTCGGAGAAAAAGTCCACACCATCGGTGATCAGCAGCCCCTGATCCCGCGTGCAGGCCTGATCGACGCGCGGGTAGTAAATTTCATTCAGAATGCCGTGGCTCAACGTGAACCAGACTTTGCTGTGCTGGTTTAGCGCGGTGCCAATACCGCTTTTCGCGCTTGAGGTCCAGCGCGGAGGAATTCCAGGCTGCCCCGGGGCGTAACGTTCCGAATCGCTCAAGGCTCAGTGTCCCTTCATCTGCCGGATGATGACTTCTCAGAGATGGGAAAACGCTGCCCGGGAATTCTACTAAAGTTGGACGACTCGGAAGGTGTCAGGGAGCTGCTTTTACGCACAGGCTGAGCTAATTCGAGGCTTTCAGCACTGCCGTATTCCGTTCGTCGGTAGCAATGAAGCGGTAGAACTTTTTCAAATCGTCTGCCTTGCTGACCGGGACGGTCAATTCCTTGATCTCGAAGACGCGGGTATAACGGATCGCATGGCCGACGACCTGGGTTTTCGAATGGTAGCTGGCGAAGCTGTAGTCCACATCCACCGCCGGCGGAAGTTCATCCACGACGTAACCAGAGGGCACCGCGATGTCGAACTGATCGGTATCGTGCACCGGCCCGGGGAACTCGATGGGGAACTGGCGGGACTCTTTCGATTCCAGAAACCCTTCCGCCTTGGTCCCGAGGACGCGTGGCCGCACGAGTAACAGATCGGCGGCAGTCTTGGCATAGTTCTCCGTCTGGAATGAGTAGTTGAGGGCGAACGGCTGGTCTGTCAGTTGCGCGTTCACCACGCTGGCCTTGGTGATCTGAAAACTGGGTAACGACCCTGCCAGGATGTTCTCAATGGGCTTGATGCGGTCCGCATCCTTCGTGACCGTGCGCAATGCCCAGCGCTCGTCGGCTGCCCGGTCTCCCAGACGCATCTCCTGGACGTTTCCTTGCAAATTCCCCGCGGAGTCAAGCGTGAAACTGCCCGTTCTTTGAATGCTGTTGGCAGCAGGCGGCTGCATGGGCAACTCAACCAGCTGGCCGCCATCGGGTGCGACCAGCAGACCGTAGTTGGCTTGCAAGTGTCCCGAGATCTCTCCGAAAGGCGTCAGTGGGTTGGTGGGATCGAAAAACAGGAGCCTGCCCACTGCGGGATGCTCGAATGTCGCCATCAGCGAAGCGTCGTGGACATCATCGGGCAGGTGAATCGCGAGCACAGCGTGATTGAACCCGACTCCCGCCGGGCTGTTTGCATTCACGGCTCCACGCTCATCGTTGATCAGCACGTAGTACGATTCCACTCCGATCTCGCGCAACATGGACGCCATGAGCGTCGCCTTGTCTTTGCAATCGCCGTAGCGATGGGCGAAGGTGTCGGCTGCGGAGTGAGGCTGAGCGCCCCCGATGCCCAGTTCAATCGCGACGTAACGGATATCGTGCTGCACAAATTCCGCGATGGCACGCATCTTGTCGAGTTGTTTTCCCCGCGAAGCCGTCAGGGTTGAAACTTCCTGCTTGATCTCGGGGGAAGCGTCCTGTCGTCCGCTGGTAAGGTTGAGATACCAGGTTCCCATCTGCTGCCAATTGGCAAATCCCCTGGCCGACGGCCCGCCGGGCGGGTAAAACAGGACGACCATCTGGCCGGCGACGCCTTCGAGCGGTGGCATGTCCGGTTCGTGGCGGATTCCCTTGACCTCGTTGACCACCCACTGTTGTTCGCCGCTTCCGCTCTGAACAGGTTTCACCTCGGGGTAATTCACCCACAGGGCCTTGAACTCCCAAGCCGCGGGAATCTCGAGAGCGTAGTGACTCTCGCGCACTGGGGTATCTCTCTGGAAAGCCCAGATGTCCTCGAGGAGCAACGGCTGCTCTTCCACTTCATATTCGTAACCAACTACATTTCCTGGATCGGCCGCGGGAATGCGCAGGACCTTGTCGCGCACATCGGTCACCAGTTCGCCGTTCTCCACGCCGTGAGCGACCTCGACCGCCTCCTTGTCTTTTACCTCGTAATCCTTGCCGGCAGAGGGTATCGACCAGCCGTGCATGGCAGTGACCTTGCCGTGGGCATTGAATGGAACCCGCAATTCGCCGTGTTCGCGCCCGTCCGGCCGCAGGATTTTATATACCGCGCGAACCCTCAGCCTGGTTTTTTCCGCCGATACCACCGTGAGGTGGCGTTCTGCATAGAGCAGGACCGCATCGCTTTTCTCGTCGTGGGGAGGAAGAGGCGCATTGGCCACGGCGTGCATCCACGCTGGGGCGTCCCCGGCCCACGCCGGGCAACTCAACAGGCCCGCCAGAAATAGCGCGCAGAGAAGAGGCCTACCTGCTTGCGTTCGCCGTATCCGGCTGCAACACGATCTGTTGTTCATCCCCTGTCCTCACCATTTGAAAGAAGCTTCGCAGCGCGCCGTAGTACTTGGTGTCCATCAACAGAGCATTCAAGTGCAGCTTGCGGGTCACTTCGAGTGTTGACTTGTGGCCGTCCACCTTCAGGGTGTAACCGGCCACCTTCCCGCCCTCATCCTGCGGCTTGGGTGTCGTGGCGACCTGCCAGCCTTGCGGCAGTTCGATCGTTACCTCATCGCTCTTCTCGAAAGGAAACTCGAAGTAGATAGCCTGTACGCGGGTCGCGTGTTCAAAAACATGTTTTTCCTGCTCGCTGAAAAGCCCCACCGGGACCAGGGCGCGCCGTCCCGCGCCGCTGGCCCAGCCCGGCACCTTGATGTGGAATTCCGCTGCCAGGGAGACGTCGGAGGTCTCCCACGCCGGTCTATTGGTCAATTCGACTTCCATTGCCGCCGGAACGTACTCCTTGACCTCATCTTCCAGAAAGGTTTTCCGGGCGGTTTCGTCGTCGTGCCGTTCTTCGACTCTCCGCCGCAGGGCCTCGAGTCCGGTGAAGGTGACCCTGAGGGTCCCTTCGAGGTCGCCGTTATCGGACAGCTTCAACTGGGCCTTGCGCTCGATTCGTGATACATCGCTCTGGGGAAGGATCGTAGTTACCCAGCTTCCGCCATCCTTGTCGAGCTTCAGGCCTTGTACTCCGGTCTCGTCCCAGGGCAACAGCCCCAGGGGCGCGAACTCCGCTCCCGGATCGCAATAGATGGCCTTGCCGTTGAGATTCACTAGCACCACATTCGTATTCAACTTATCGGGCTCCATCTGCCGGGCGTTGAAGAAATAGTGGCGCCGGTCAGACACCCACACTCCGTAGGCATCGAGTCCAGCCGCGCGCACCAGGCCCAGGTACAGCCAGGTCAGCTGCTCTCCGGTGCCCATGCCCTGCTTCCAGACATCCTCCACATTGGAATTCTTCTTTTCTTTCTCGCGCTTTTCCTCCTGTGCGGTTTTGCTCACTTCGTAGGAGGCATTGCGCATCTGCTGCACGCGCGTGTAGATCTTCTGCAATTTGACTTCGGGGGGATCGCCGGGGGAGACGATTTGCGCCACCGCCTTCTCCATGGCCCCGCGCTTCCCCAGGTAGCTTTCCAGTTCCTCGTTCAGCACTTTCCCCCGTTTCTTCCAAAAAACGTCGGGATCATTCTCGAAGCGGTCCCCGCTATAGATAAAGTCAACCCGGGAGCGGACCTCATCGATCGGAGGCATGTAGTCTTCCGCCTGAAAAGCGGGAATATTCCGGACTTCGAGGTGGACTATGCCTTTGGGGTCCTGTTTCGGCGTGGGCCCGTCCGGGGGCAGTCCCTGCCAGGTCCAGCGCAGATAGACCGGAACATAGTTGTTCTGGTAGGGCTTGAGGGAAAAACTGCCTTGCCTGGTGAACAGTTCGTCGCTCAAAATCCACTGCGAGTCGTAGATGAAGTGCTCACTTAGGTCGACAGTGTAGAAATACTCGAGGATGCTGCCTGCCTGGACGTTGGGCAGAGTAAAAGTCTTGGCCAGATACTTGAGGCCCTTGGCCTTGACAATGTTCTTTTCAAATACTTTTCCGTCGAAGTTAGTAATTGTGCCATCGGGGCTGATGGTGCGCCCATGAATACCGACAATCTTCCCGGAGTCTTTAAAGAAGGGAATTTCGATGTCGGCGCGTTTGCGGCCTTCCTCGGTCAGGATCTTGATGCGAAAGTAGTTGTCTTCGTGGGATGTCCGGCCGTTATCGTCGCGGTCGACCCGGCGGTAGAGAATAATCGCGGGCGCGCCCGGGGCGAGCGGCTCGCTGGTCATCTTCAATTCTTCCGGGGAAACCGGCTGGAACCCGAAGTCTGAAGCCCAGGCAGGGGTCAGGAGCGAGGGGGCAACACCGATCAGGACACTAAGTGAAACGGTTGCCAGCAAGCGACGAAGCAGCACGGCAAACTCCCTTTTTGACTTTTTGGTGGGGGTAGGGCTATCTCCGGCAGGGTAAAAGGATCCGCCACCTATAACCACTGCGCGCCGAACTGAGATCGACCGACCTCATGCCCTATTGAACGAGACAATAGCGCGATAGGTCTTCGAGGTCAAGATAACACTCGCTGGGCGCGGTGTCAGCAGGATTGCTGTCTTAGATGAACTTCTTGCAGTGCGCCGACCCGCACTGGCAGGGCAGTTTTCCGTCGTGGTGCGACTCGCCGTAGTCGCAGGTGAGTTCTTCGCCCGCGCCGAGCGGCCGTCTCGTGTAAAACTCGGCCCGGCCATAGGCGATGCGGATAAAGACGTTGGGATCGCAGGAGTGATTGACAAATTGAAAAGGGCCGCCGTCCACCCCGCCGTCGATCGCCTTCGTGCTGCTGATCTCGATAATGGCGATCCGCTTTGCCCCCCGGGCCCGCCGGCGGGCTTCGCGCACGGAAATCCGTTCTCCGGTAAACTCGCCAATTTTCCTGCGCGCGGGGATGGGGGTGTCGGTGAACAGCCCCTGGCCCTGAATGCGGCTCTTCGAAACGCGAAACATGCGGCAGTGATAGTCAGTGTTGGCGACTTGCTCCCGAATGTCAAGCGCCGGCGACACCTTCCCCAGGCTTCATGTAAAATCACAAAGGAGAGTATTCGAATCGGACGTTCGCCGGCCCGTGTGCCGGACGCCACCCGGAAATTACTCCCTTTATTTTTAAGAAAACCTCAGGACCTCGGGTTCCGGGGAGATTCTTGTCAGGAGACGATGATGGTCAAGATCGCCAAGACCGCCGACCGGAAAAAGGTTATGGACACAACCAAGAGCACCGATTGCCCGAAGTGCGGCAAGCCGACGCGCATTGTGAAGCGCGTGAAGGATCGCGAACGCAACGTTCCCGGCGGGGTGTTTATTTCCTGTTCCGCCTGCGAGTTCTTCGAGAAGCTGTAAAGGAATGGTGAGCGGCGGGTGGGCGACTCACCTCCGGCTCGCCACGGCATTCATCTGTTCGAGGATTGCCCTTGCCTCGGCAGCCGGATCGGGCGCCCCGGTGATCGGTCGTCCCACTACGATATGGGTAGCTCCGGCCGCGATCGCCTCCTCCGGAGTGACGACCCGCGCCTGATCTTCATGGGCTGCTCCCGCCGGACGCACTCCCGGCGTCACGATGGCGAAATCGTCTCCCAGTTCACGGCGCAAGCTGCTGGCCTCGAGGGCAGAAGCCACCACGCCATGGCAACCATCGGCAAGAGCGAGGGCTGCCAGGCGCTCGACCTGATCGACGACGGTTCCGTGAACGCCGATCTTGTCGAGATCGTTCGCATCCATGCTGGTAAGCACCGTCACCCCCAGCACCATCAGACGAGGGTTCGCGGCCGCGGCTTCCGTAGCGGCTCGCAACATCTTTCCCCCGCCCGCGGCGTGTACGGTAAGCATGCTCACCCCGAGCGCTCGAGCTTCTTTCACAGCGGCAGCCACCGTGGTGGGGATGTCGTGGTATTTCAGGTCGAGAAACACGCGCCGGCCCCCGGCCACCAGATCGCGCACGATCTCGGGACCAACCGCCGTATAAAGCTGCATCCCGACCTTCCAGGTAAAGGCGGAATCGCCTACCGCCGCTACAATGTTGCGAGCAGCGGCCGCGGTCGAGACATCCAAAGCGACAATCAGGCGCTGGCGCGGATCAGCCACGCTCTAAGTGTAGAGGTTGTGCGGTTAATTCGCCAAGGGTCGAAGCGCGGCTATTGTCTGGGGTGGCTGAACAATGTCCAGCCGGACCCGCTGCAGGCCATTGTCCCTGAAGTTAAGCGCCCGGGCGGCGTTATAGGAGACGTCGATAATACGGCCGTCCACCACCGGGCCACGATCATTAATGCGGACAACTACGGCCCGATCGTTGCGAAGGTTGGTCACCCGCACATAGGTTCCCAGCGGCAGCGTCGGGTGGGCTGCCGTCATGTCGTACATGTCGTAAGGTTCACCGCTGGCCGTGAGCTTTCCCATGAAGTCGCTTCCATACCAGGAGGCGGTGCCCACCTGATATGGCGGCGTCTTCCGCGTCGCCTTCTTGCTCGTCACCGGCTGAGCTTGCTTTACGGTACTGGTTCGGACTTGTTCCGACCCTGAGCTGGTTGGCCCCTGAGTCGCTCCCAGGCTGACCACTGACAGAACCAGCGCCAGTCCATGAGCTAAACGAAAATGCATTCAGTCACCTCGCAAGTTCAAAGTCAAAATTTGTCCCTCCTACCGACTTCGCCAAAGATCTGGTTATGCTAAAGGGAGGGTGGGAGGGAGTCAATCGATAAATACCTGTAGAAAGGTAATATTCTAGTAATATGAGGTTTTGGTAACTTCAGGAAAATCATGAATCAATGCTGGGATGTCACCATGATTCAGTGAGTTACGTGTTTATCAAATAGTAAATACTCAAACCAGCCGGTAGAAAAACTATTTCGTAACCTCGAAGAATCAATTACTTGCCGCAATATCTTCGTAAGCATTTTTGAATGAATGCGATAGACAGATACGTCCTGGCTCCAGGCGGGCGGGAACCGGGCTTTCCGGAATCAGCGAGCTTGATCGTCCCAGCGGTAACCACCCGTGGCGGAAAGGGGTAGGCTCCCAACCTGATTCTTCGATAGAGTCG
Source organism: Terriglobales bacterium (assembly GCA_035262225.1). Lineage (GTDB taxonomy): Bacteria > Acidobacteriota > Terriglobia > Terriglobales > Acidobacteriaceae > DATFTE01. Next base: position 49,849 of record DATFTE010000083.1, on the reverse strand, counting down.
CTCTATGCCGTCTGCGCCACCGGTCGTGCTCACAATTGCCGGGTTTGACCCATCCTCGGGCGCCGGGGTGACTGCCGACATCAAAACCATTGCGGCTCACGGGTGCTACGGAATCGCGTGCATCACGGCCTTGACCGTTCAGTCGACCTCCGGCGTCCGGCGCGTGGAGCCGGTCAGCCCGGATCTGGTGTCGGAAACCCTGCGTGAGCTGGCCTCCGATATCGAGATCGACGCGGTTCATATTGGCATGCTCGGATCCGCCAAGGTGGCGAGAGCCGTAGCCGAGTTTCTGGCGCGGCGGAAACTCCCCAACGTGGTTCTCGACCCGATCCTGAAATCGTCTTCCGGAGCGGCTCTGGTGGATTCCATCGGAGCCCGTCTCCTCGTCGAGAAGCTGGTTCCCTTGGCGACCGTCGTTACGCCAAACGTCGACGAGGCGTCTGCTTTGTCGGGCCTGGCCGTAACCAGCCTGGAGCAGATGCGGGAAGCGGCGACCAGGCTACATTCGCTCGGTGCCAATGCCGTGGTTGTAACCGGGGGCCACCTGGAAAAAGCCATCGACCTGTTGAGCTTTACCAGCAGGCGGGGTATCGAACAGGAAACGTTCAAGTCCGAGCGCCAGCGCTCCAACTCGACGCACGGCACGGGATGCGCCTTCGCGACCGCGATGGCCTGCCACCTGGCACAGGGGCGGGGCCTGCCGGAGGCGGTTCTCCTGGCTAAGGCCTATGTCACTGCCGCTATCTCCAATGCGCACCCCATGGGCCGGGGTGTGGGCCCGGTGCATCATCTCTACCGCATGTTCCAGCCCCAGAGGCGGCCAAATTCCTCAGGCGAGGCCGAGCCGGTTCAATAGAGTCTCGCGTCTAACATCAGCGCTCGAGGCCAACTTGGGGAGGAAGCGGAAAGGGCTGAAGAGGAAGCTCTGGTTGGGTGGGAGTCAGCGCTTGACGGCGAAAGACTTCTTCAATAGCAACCCGGCCGTGAATGCCGCTACGGCCGCCAGCAGCCACTGAATGCGGAACGCCTGTACGGCTTCCCATTCGAGTACGTTGCGCTCACTGTAGATCAGTCCGCAAGCCAGTGCCGCAAGAATGCATCCGACGCCGCCGATAAAGGCAATCAGCGACGCCAGGGGGAGGCCAAGCCCTTGCTTGATATTGTGCAGTTCGAGATGACGGGCCCAATGCGGGTCGGTAAAGGCCGTAATTTCACGTGCCGTCCCGCAAATGTGACAGTACCGCGAGCCGACGATAAACTCGCTCCCGCAGCCTTCGCAGACTTCAGCTGCCGAAGCCGAGACGGTTGCCCGTTGTGCGATTGGAGGACGCCAGAACTCTTGTTGCGCGCCAGGTACTACCTCGCCCATATTTACCTGCCCTTAATCTTTACCGCAAGCCAGTGACCAAAAACTTGACGTTGCCAAGTCATTGATTAACAACCTGTTATTTCCATCGCCGGGGGAAGACGCGGGCTTCCTTGCGGGCAAGAATTACCCGTCTCCGGTAAGTTGTAAAGCGGCAGTACGGCTTTTGGGAAGCCCGTCATTCTGCTGCTTCCAGAGCGACCCGGCGGCATCCATATACACTACTGAAGACGATCTCTGGAGGGAAGATTTCGACCTTGCTCTGCCGGCTCACCCACGTTCTGACAGTCCTCGGGCTCGTTCTCGGGTGCCAGGTTGCGGCTCTGGCAGGGCAGACCCCGGACAGCCGCACTTCGGGCAACCTGTCCTTCCGCCTGGCTGAGCCGCTGAACGCCTCTGCTTTCGATCACTTTTATAACCTCGATTACGACCGTGCGATCCAGGAGTTCCAGCAGGTGCTGGAGCATCACCCTGACGACCCGTTTGCGGTCAACCATGTGCTGACGGGAATCATGTTCCGGGAGCTGTATCGCATTGGGGCTTTGAACACCGCGGACTATTCGAACGACAGCTTCATCGGAAAGATCCATCAGGAACCCGATCCCCGGGTCAAGGAGGAGATCAAGGCTCTGGTCAATCGCGCAACCCGCCTCGAAGAGAAGAGCTTGCAGGCGAACCCGAATGACGTCGATGCTCTCTACGCCCGTGGTGTCACCCGGGCGCAGTTCTCCACCTATACCGCCTTGATGGAGCACGCGTGGTTTTCTGCGCTGCGCAACGCCGTGGGCGCGCGGCGCGATCATGAAAGAGTCCTCGAACTTGCCCCTGGATATGGCGACGCGAAACTCATCGTGGGAGCGCACAACTACGTGATGGGAAGCCTGCCCTGGGCAGTGAAGGCGGCCGTCAGCGTAGTGGGGCTGAGCGGCAGCAAGGACAAAGGCTTCGACTATCTGCGGAGCGCGGCGAGCGGAACTGGAGAAACCAGTACCGACGCGAAGATCCTTCTTGCGCTGTTCCTGCGCCGGGAACACCGGTTCGCCGAATCTCTTGAAATCATTCGCGGGCTGATTCCTGCATATCCCCGCAACGTCCTGCTGGCCCTTGAGGAAGGGAGCCTGGAGCGCTCCCTGGGACGCAACCAGGAGGCAGAGGCCACATACCGCAAGATCTGGCAGTCGGGCAAAGAGGGGCGCTACGGAGGCGCGCATTATGAAGCCGCCGCGCTCAACCTGGGCGAATTGCTGCGCAACCAGAAAGACTACGCTGGCTCGGCAACGGCTTATGAACAGGTGAGCGAGGTCAGACAACCCGATCCCGAAATCCTGCAGAAGGCGGATCTGGGCGCCGGAGAGATGTATGACCTGCTCGAGAAGCGAGACCTTGCGCTGAAGAAATACCAGGCCGTTATTGCCAGCAACGCCGGCAGCCCGCCGGCTGAAACCGCGCGCAAGTATATGAAAGAACCTTACCGTCCGGACTAGAGAACTTTTCTTGTCCGTCCGGCGTATTCTCATGAGGGAGACCCACATGTACTGCAACTACTGCGGAAAAGTCGTTCAGGACGATGCCAACATTTGTGCTTACTGCGGCAAACGCCTGGGGGCGGTCATCGCCCGCCAACGCCTGGTCCGCCCACGCCAGGGCCGCAAGATCGCCGGCGTCTGCCTGGGCTTTGCCGAATATTTTGATCTCGATGTCACCCTGGTGCGCATCGTGTGGCTGGTCTCGTCGGTCATGACTGGCATTGGCTTGCTCTCGTACCCTATCGCCTGGGTCATCATGCCCGAAGAGCCGCTAGCGCTGGCTGCACCCGGCGGGCAACCCGCCACCAATCCGTAAGCGGGCGTACTGCCTGACGCTTGCGAGAATCAGGGCCGACATACGCTCTCGTCCCCGGCCCGCGGAGGAGTGTCCCGAGCGCCCGGCGAGGTAAGATTTTCCCATGCCCACGATCAAGAGCGGCGATGCGGAAATTTACTATGAAGTCCAGGGAGACGGCCCCCCGGTCGTGCTTCTGCACGCTTTTCCGGCGAATCATGAGCTCTGGCTGCCGGCCGCACAGGCCCTGATCTCACACTATCGCGTCATACTTCCCGACCTCCGCGGCCACGGCGCCTCGGAAGCGGGCGAAGGGCCGGCCACCATGGAAAAACACAGCGCCGACCTGGTGCGTCTGCTCGACGATGTGGACGCTGGCCGCGCTGCCTTTGCCGGAGTCTCCATTGGGGGTTACGTGCTGTTCGAATTCTGGCGCCGTTATCGCGGAAGAGTCTCGAGCCTCGCTTTCATCGATACCAAGGCACAGCCAGATACGGATCAGGGCCGCGCCAATCGCCTCGAATCGGCTGCCGCTGTACTCGAAAAGGGTGTCGAGCCGTTCGTGGACGGCATGATCCCCAGACTTCTCGGGGAAACCACGCGTCGCGTGCGCCCCGACCTGGTGGACGGCGCCCGCAGGCAAATGCTCAGGATGTCGCCTCAGGATGTCAGTCTTGTGCAGCGGGGCATGGCCGAACGCCCGGACTCGGTACCCACGCTCAAGACGATCAACGTGCCCACGCTGGTGGTTGCCGGAGAGGAAGACACACTCTCTCCCATAGCCGACGCCGAATTCATGCGGCAGAACATCCCCGGCGCGGAACTGAAAGTGATCCCCCGCGCCGGCCACTACGCCGTCTGGGAACAACCCGAAGACTCCGGAAAAGTGCTGCGCCAGTTCCTGGACGCGCACCGCTTTTAAAGTTACAAGAGAAACAATTCCGCCTGGCGCCAGGAAGCGATCACCAACGTGGATCGCCTACGCATCCGCAATCGAGCTCGGCGCGCATAATGGCCCCATTGCTGGAAGTTCCGGGGGCAGAAGGCGGGTAATTCGTGCTGCTTCCAGCGGGACCACGAATACTGAACCGGATTCAGTTCGGGCGCGTAGGCGGGAAGAAACTCCGCCTCACAATCCGCCCACGCTGCTCAAGACCCTGCTCAAATAAGTCTAGGACCTTGTCGTTCTTCCTGTTTGGCAGCGAAGTGCAACCATCCGAGAGGATTTCGTATCGTTGAGGCAAGACGTCGTTCGACTGGGAGTGGCCGTAGCGAGTTTCGGTGCTTAGCGTCCGAGCCGGATTTGTCCCCACGGACCTGCTATCTGCTATTCAGAAAGACCGAAATGTGGGCGGCATAGAGCAGCGAGAACACCAGATCGGGTTTGCCGTCGCCGTTCAAGTCGGAAGCTAAAACGGAAATCGGTTCCAGCCCCACTCCAAAGCCGCGGGCACCCTGGAATGTCCCGTCGCCGTTGCCGCGAAGCAGGCTCACGCTATTGCTCGCCGCATTTGCCACAGCGAGGTCAGGGTTGCCGTCGCCATCCAGATCGGCGATCGCAACCGAGGCCGGACCCTTCTCAACCATATAGTTCACGGCAGGCGCAAGCGTCCCATCACCATTGCCCAGGAACACGGAAACGGTGCTCACAGATGCGAAATTCGAATTGGTTGCCACTATATCTATATTTCCGTCATGATTCAGATCACCGGCGGCAATACCATCGGGGACAACTCCGGCGCCATAGCCCACCGCTGGCTGAAACGTTCCGTCCTGGTTGTTCAGCAGGACGCCAACCTCTCCGTGGTTGCAGGTTGAATCGGAACAGGTAATCGAGAACGCCAGGTCGGGACTCCCGTCGTTGTTCAGGTCCGCGGCTACCAGTTGCAGCGGACCTGAGACGAGGGGGTAATCTGTCTCAGGCTGGAATGTCCCGTCGCCGTTGCCGAACAGAACCGAGATATTTTGACTGCCGTCGTTTGCGGTTGCGATATCGAGATGGCCATCATGGTTGAAATCGGCGACAACCATCTGCTGCGGGCCAAAGCCATTAAAAGGCGAAGACGAACGCAACTGAAATGTCCCGTCGCCATTTCCCGCATAAAAATCAAGTCCCACGGTGATCCCGACAATGTCGGCGTTCCCGTCCTCGTTGAAGTCGCCCAGGGCCAGGTCTCCAGGATTCACAAACCCTGTTTTGCGTACGAAGGAACGAGTCGGGAATGTACCGTCCCCGGCACCAAGAAGAACCGCGAAGTTATACGGGAAGTAAAGCGCCACGGCCAGGTCAGGTATGCCGTCGTTGTTGAAATCAGCCGTAGTGGCAAAATCCGGCTGGCCAGTTACGAATATCGGCCCGATTTTCTTGAACTGTGCGTGGGCCGCGGCCAGGAATGTGAACTCGAGAACGAAAAGCAGAAGCACGAACCTGATTGTCCGTTTCATCAACGCTCCTTGGTCAGCCACAGACCAAAAGCCGAAGCACGAATCTCTCTGCAGACAGGGTGAAGCGCACATTGTTGTCCGCATGGATCGGCGTCGTCAAGAAGCAAAGATTTGCATATCCCGGTTCGTGTTCCTCACAACATAACTTCGCAAACCTGTGCAGGTCCTGAACCTTCGGAGACACATCGCCACTGCGCTGTCGAAGAATCCCGACTCTGCTGATTAACCGCCGTTTGGGGCGAAACCTTGTTCGGGGTTTGTGCGCCTCGCCGGTTGAGACCGGCCAAAGCCAATAACTTCGATAACGTCGAGCACACTCGCCGCGGGAGCAGTGAATGATGGCGTATGAAACCAAGGCTGCTGACGATGATCGTCTGTTTCCTTGCGACGTTGCCGATCAGTGTCGGTTGTCTCCACCGTTGCCAGAACTCTGCTTGCAAACAGAGAGGAGCCGCGTACAGGGCGAGAGTCGAGAAACTCAAGCGAGACGTTCACTAGCAGCTTAACCCTGGCGCGGAGAAAGATGCCGTGAGTCGCTTCTTCAGACAAAACGGCATTCCCGTCAAGTCAGCCGCGAGGAGGCAACTGGAACGATCTACACGAAAGGTCGATCAAGCTGGAACCGTGGTCGCGGAACCAATTGTTGGCGCGATATACACCAACCGCTTATAGATTGATCCCGCACATTGCGGGTAACCGTTGAAAATCTCTATCTCGCTCAATACCACCTTAATCAGCCGAGCGCTCAATCGATCAGGGCGCTACCTGGATCGTGGCCGGTCACGGCGAACCTGCCTTTTGCTACAATGCCCCCGTCATGCTCGATACTTATCTGGTCCCGCAGACCACCATTCATGGCAAGGGCGACGGCCCCTCCCTCGACATCAGCAGCGCTTCGAGCCGCGTCTTTCTGCTGACACTCGACATCACCAACATCGTCGAGCAGGAGTCGCTCGACATCTCCATCTACGGCTCGGCTGACGGCGCAACCTGGGGGGCGAAGCCTGTCGCGGCATTTCCGCAGAAGTTCTATCGCGGGCAGCATCCGCTGCTCGTCGACCTCAGCGGAAATTCGGCCGTCAAATTCGTTCGCGCGCACTGGGAGGCGGTTCGCTGGGGCCGCGGCACGGAGACCCCGATGTTCGAGTTCAACCTGACCATGAAGGAAATCCCGCCGGAAATCCTGAAGGAAGCTGCCGCGGAAGCCAAGGCTCTGGCGTAGGAAATTGCTGACTCCGGATTTTCGTATGGCTGGTTGAAAAATCCGGCGTGCCCCTCGTTTCCGAGTAACAATCTAAAATCAGACATCCACCATGGATTTCCGTGTACGCCCAGCCCGCTCGGTTTCCGGTTCTCTCCGCCTGCCGGGAGACAAGTCGATCTCGCACCGCTATGCGATGCTGGGCGCGATCGCCGCAGGCACAACTCGCCTGGAAAATTTCTCCACTGGCGCCGACTGCGCCGGTACGCTGGGTTGCCTGAGAACCCTCGGTGTCGCGTGGGACCGCAACGACAATGAGATCGTGATTCGGGGTAAAGGGCCAACCCTGCGCGCGCCCGCGTCTCCGCTGGACTGTGGCAATTCCGGTTCGACCATGCGCATGCTCAGCGGCATTCTCGCCGGGCAGAGCTTCACCAGCGAACTCTTTGGTGACACCTCACTTTCCCGCCGCCCTATGGCCCGGATCATCGAGCCGCTCGAACGGATGGGAGCCAGGATTTCTTCTGCGGAAGGGAATCGTCCTCCGCTGCGCATCACCGGCGGACCTCTTGAGGCCATCCACTACCCGATGCCGGTCGCTTCCGCCCAGGTCAAATCATCGCTGCTGTTCGCCGGACTCTTTGCCCGGGGAGAGACCTCGGTCGAAGAGCCGGTGCGCACCCGCGACCACGGCGAGCTGGCTCTGCGCGCTTTCGGCGCGGAGCTTCAGCGTCAGGGGAACCAGGCGCGCATTGCCGGAGGCCAGCCCCTTCGAGGGATCGAGGCCAGTATCCCTGGCGACATCTCCAGCGCCGCATTCTTTCTCTCGGCCGCCGCACTGTTTCCCCAGTCGAACTTGACCATCACCGATTTGCTGATGAACCCCACTCGCGCCCGCCTGCTCGATATTCTCCTGGCTATGGGTGCGCGCATCTCGGTCGCTCAACTGGAAGAGCATCACGGAGAGCTTGTTGGAACTGTCGAGATCGAGGGTGGGACGGTGAAAGGAGCAAGCGTCGCCGGAAGCGACACGGCCGCGCTCATCGACGAGATTCCCGTGCTGGCCGCCATCGCGCCCTACACTTCCACCGGCGTCGAGATCCGCGATGCCAGCGAGTTGCGCGTCAAGGAAACCGACCGCATCGCCGCGGTGGCCAGGAATCTGCGCTTGATGGGAGCCGAGGTCGACGAGCGGGACGACGGGCTGAGAATTCCCGGCGGACAACAACTTCACGGAGCGGAATTAGACTCCGAAGGCGATCACCGCATCGCCATGGCTTTCGCGGTCGCCGCCCTTCGCGCCACGGAAGAAACCCTGATTCACGGGGCCGAGGCCGCGGACATTTCGTACCCGGGGTTCTTCGAGGCTCTGGAAGGCGTCGTCGCGCGATAACAACAGCAGGCGAAGAACGCGGGCCTTCCCGTCGTTCTCCGCGGTTGTTGCTGGCGTGACCTCGGTCGCGCCTGGCCTAGTTCATCTTTTCCGTCTTCCCGTCATACTTCACATTGCCGGTCGACTGGTTGAAACGGTCGATGTCGGCATTGGTGTAGGTACGAGAAGCTTTTTTCGCCGGCCCGGCGCCTGCCATCAACTGGGCAACGCTGTGCGTGTGCTGGAACGAGGCGAGGCCAACCTCGAGCGGCCGCGCTTTTTCCTCGTGCATCATGCCGGCCATGCCGCCGCGCATCTCCATCTCCATTTCACGCTCGCGATGGATCCCGGCGAGCGCCGCGCCATGCGGCTTCGCACCGTAAAATACCGGAACCGTGTAAACCGCCACGGGAGGCGGCGTCGATGCTATTTCGAGCGTCGAATTTCTCGCACCCGCCAGGTTGCCGAAGGCCGTACTGCTTGCGCCCACCGGCGACGGAGACTCGGTAGCGAGCCACACCCTTGGCGTGACCACCAGGGGGACGAACGGTGCCGCGTATACACCATAGGCTGGCGCCCAGTTACTGGCGTAGCCGCCAATCATGGTGGCTTGTCCCAAAGCCAGGCCGCTCAGCAGGAGAACCAGAGAGAGAGACTTCAGTGGACCCATACTTCCTCCTAGAACCTTCAAGTAAAACTTGAGAGTTGGGCGCATTCGCGCAGGACGTCCCTCCGGGATCACAAGCGAAATCAGGATCGGAAGGAAAGGGAGCCCTGGGAAGGTTGCCCCTCGGAATACCAGCGCATCTTACACCCGAAAAGCCTTGCAGGGGGCGGGTTTTCTAGCTTCCTACGAAGCGGGCATACAGGCTGCGGGCGACCGAGGTGTCGGTGGTTCCCTTGATGATGGCCCGGCCATCGGGAAATAGCGTCATTTCATAGGGTTCGTGCCAGAACTTCAGCACGAAGTCGTTATGGCGTACCGGGCCGTGGGGCCGCAGTCGCTCCCCCATTTCGGCCAGGTCCAGGGGCCGATGCCGCTCGTGAATCTGCACGGAGTTTCGTCCGCAGAGCGTAATATGCGGCCGCCCCTCGCCTCGAAGGTAGACAAATTCGCGTTCCCCGCAAGCGCGGCAACCGGGGCGGGGATGCTCTGCCCGGACTTCAGTGCGCTGGTTTCGCCAGACGTCGAACGCGAGGAGCGTCCGGCGTACCTGCTTCTCCGCTCCCACCAGCAGCTTGACCGCTTCGGTCGCCGCGATGGAGGCCCCGAGACTCACCGCCGAATTCAGGATTCCCGAGGTCTCGCAGGTTTCGAGCGCGCCGCGCGGCGCATCGGGAAAGATGCAGCACAGGCAGGGGGTCTCGCCGGGCAGAATATTGAGCGTGACACAGTAACTGGCCACCGCCGCGGTATAGATCCAGGGCAGGGAATTCTCGACCGCGAAGTCGTTGATCAGATAGCGCGTCTCGAAATTGTCAGTGCCATCGAGCACCAGTTCGATTCCCGCCAGCAGTTCTCGAATGTTGCCGGGAGTGAGATCGGCGACGCGTGGCTCGACCACGATGCCGGAGTTGAAGGCCACAATCCTGCGTGCTGCCGCGATCGCCTTGGGGAGGGACTCCGCGGCGTCGGATTCGTCGAACAACGACTGCCTCTGCAGGTTGCTGGGCTCGACGTAGTCGCGATCCACGATGCGAATGGTGCCCACGCCCGACCGCGCCAGCAGGGAAGCAAGCGCGGATCCCGTCGCGCCACAGCCCACCACCGCCACCCGGGCAGCCGCCAGCCGCTGCTGTCCTTCCCGGCCAATTCCGGGAACCAGCACCTGCCGCGAATAACGATCGTCACCTTCGAGAGAGGTCACCAGTCCGGCTCCAAGCCTTTATTATAGGTGCGGCCCGGGTAGACGCGGGAGCACGAGGCTCGAGGACCGGTCACCCGAGACAACATTGCTTTACAGCACTTCATCGAAACAAGTGAGCGTCGGGGCACGCCAAAAGGGAGCGCGTTTGCGAGCAGGGAGAGCAGTGTTGACAGCTCTGGCAGCCTTGATCCTCATCCCTGCCGCTCGCGCACAAACCGACATCCAGCAACTTCCCGCGGCTTCAGGGCTCTCCTCGTATCAGGGCCTTAGGGTGCGCGAGTTGCGCTTCCCTGGTCTGTCTGCGGACGACCAGGATCGCCTGCGCCGGTTGATTCCTCAAAAGGCCGGCGAACCCTTCGATCGTGACAATGTCCGCGAGAGCGTGAGGGCGCTGCACGCCACCGGCCGTTTTGCTGACATTCGCGTCGAAGCCGAGCGTACCTTCGACGGGGAGGTCATCCTCACCTTCGTCAGCGAAGCGAACTACTTCATCGGAATCACGCGCGTGGTAGGCAATCCGAGCCGTCCTACCGCGAACCAGATCGTTAACGCCTCGAAGCTCCAGCTGGGAGAACCGCTGCTCCAGGAGAAACTCGATCGTGCGGTTACGAACATTCAGCGCCTGATGCAGGAAAATGGCTATTACCAAGCGACGGTTACCCACACCGACAACCGGGACTCCGCAATCCAGCAGGTGGAGGTCCTGTTCCGGATTGTGCCCGGGGCTCAGGCTCGCGTGGGACGTGTCTCTGTTACCGGCAACCCTGGTCTCTCCGTGGGGCAGGTGCAGGATATTGCGCGGCTTCGTCCCGGCGATACCGTCTCCGCGCAACGCATCTCGAACGCCCTTGACCGGCTACGCAGGAAATTTCAAAGGAAAAACCGACTGCTGGCGCAAGTCGCCGTCTCGAACCGCACCTACCAGCCTACGACCAATACCGTCGATTACACGCTCGACATACAGCCGGGTCCGACGGTGGACATCATTGTCGAGGGCTCCAAGATCAGCCGGGGCCAGCTGAGGAGAGCGGTTCCCGTCTTCGAGGAAAATGCACTCGACGACGACCTGCTGAACGAAGGCCGTCGTAACCTCCTGAACTACCTGCAGACGCGGGGCTATTTCGATGCCAGGGTAACATTCAGGAGACACAACGATCCTGAGAACAACGAACTGCGCGTCGTCTACGTGGTCGATGAAGGCGAGCGCCACAAGCTGGTGAAGGTTGAGATCACCGGCAACACATACTTTTCCAGTAACTTTCTTCTTCCCCGGATGAGTGTGCAGCCCGCCAGCCGTCTTTTTTCCCGTGGACGATTTAGCCAGAACCTGTTGAACGGCGATGTCCGCGGACTTGAGAATATTTACCGCAGCAACGGCTTTCAGCAGGTGCAGGTCACTGCCGCCGTCGATGACAACTACCAGGGGCAGGCCAACACTCTGGCCGTCGAAATCAAAATCGACGAAGGACCCCAAACCCTGGTGGGGGCCCTGCATGTTGAAGGCAACGAACAGGTCGCTCTCGACAAGTTCCCCACGCTTAATACCGAAGCGGGCCAGCCCTTTTCGGAATCGAATGTTGCTTCTGATCGCGATATCATCCTCAACTTTTACTTTAACGGTGGCTTCCCGGACGCCACCTTTGAGGCTTCCGCCAAGCCCTCCGCCGGACAGCCTAATCACATGGATGTGACGTACTCCATCCATGAAGGCGAGCGCGTCTTCGTGAACCGGGTGCTGATCTCGGGTCTCTACTACACGAGGCCTTTCATCATCGAACGCGAAGTGGTCGTGAAGGCTGGCGATCCGCTCAGCCAGGCCGCGATGCTGCGCACCCAGCAGAGCCTCTACGATCTGGGGATCTTCGGCCAGGTGGATACGGCGGTGCAAAATCCCAACGGCGCCGAATCCAGCAAGAATGTCCTGGTGGCTGTGCAGGAGGCCAAGAGATACACGTTTAACTACGGCATCGGCCTCGAATTTCAGACGGGAACTCCCGCCGTCGGAACCACGCAACCGCAAGGAGCCATGGGGGTGAGCCCGCGGGTGAGTTTCGACGTCACGCGTCTGAACTTCCGTGGTCTCAATCACACCGTTACCTTCAAGGCTCACGCCGGGCGCCTGCAGCAGCGAGCCCTCATCAGCTATAACGCGCCCCGCTGGTTCAATAACCCCAATTGGCGGCTGACCCTCACCGGCTTCTACGACAACACTCTCGATGTCACCACGTTCACGTCGCAGCGCCTCGAGGCCTCGATTCAGGCTCAGCAGATCATAAGCAAAGCCAGCACCATGTTTTATCGCTTCAACTATCGCCGGGTGAAAGCCTCCAACATCGAAATCTCCCAGAACCTTATCCCGTTGTTCTCGCTGCCCACGCGCGTCGGTATGCCTGGTTTCAGCTACATCCGCGACAAGCGTGATAACCCGCTCGAATCGACCAAGGGAAATTACACCACCTTCGACGGGGGTCTGGCCTCCGGCTATTTCGGCTCCGAAGCCGACTTCAGCCGGGTTCTTTTCCTGAACACCACCTACCACGCCTTCGGCAGGAACCGTCTGCAGGAGAGGAAATATGTCTTTGCCCGTTCCATCCGCATCGGGGTGGAAAACAACTTCAAGAACACTTACATTCTCGCCCCCGGCGAGCCCTGTCCCCACGGACAGACCAGCTGCGCCGTCATCCCCTTGCCGGAACGCTTCTTCACCGGCGGCGGCAACAGCCATCGCGGCTTCGGATTAAACCAGGCCGGCCCCCGCGATCCCACCACCGGGTTCCCCCTCGGCGGATCCGCCATCGTGGTGAATAATCTCGAGCTGCGTTTTCCGCCACCTACGCTGCCATACTTTCAGGACAACCTGAGCTTCGCCATCTTTGAGGATGCAGGCAACGTGTTTACCGCGGGTCACGATATGCTCCACAGCCTGGCCCAGTGGTCGCAGCCCGACCCGCAGCTGTGCCGTCAGGCCAGCACGCGGTTTCAGTGCAACTACAACTACATCTCTCACGCGATCGGCGTGGGAGTGCGTTATCGGACCCCGATCGGCCCGGTGCGCTTCGATTTCGGGTACAATCTCAATCCGCCGTACTTTCCCAGTTGTCAGTCGACGCCACCCCATAGCAACTCGCAGACGACCTGGTTTTGTCCGACGAGCGATCCGTACTTTAACGGACAGCGGGTGAACCGTTTCAACGTGTACTTTAGTATTGGACAAACATTCTGATGCTGCGCACGCTTGCCATTCTCGCTTCCATCGCGCTCCTGGTCACTCTCGGATACGCAGGCGAGATCGTTGACCGCATTGTGGCGACAGTAAACGGACATATCATCCTCGAGAGCGATTGGGAGGATGCCCTCTGTTACGAAGCCTTCGCGGCCGGGCGCCCGCTCGACCAGATCACCACGGACGACCGCAAGTCCGCGCTCGATCGACTGATCGATCAGGAACTGCTCCGTGAACAGATGCAGTCCTCCGACTTTCAGCACGCCAGGGACGAGGAGGTGGATGCCCGCATCGCCGAGGTGCGCAACCAATACCCCGAAGCCGGAACCAATTCCGCCTGGCAGGCATTGCTGGTTCGCTATGGGCTTACCGAGACCGAACTGAAGAAGCGCGTCGCGCTCGAACTCGATGTCTTACGCCTGGTCGATGCCCGCCTGCGCCCGACCGTCCAGATCGATTCGAGCAGCATTGAAAGCTATTACAACCAGCAGTTGCTGCCTGAACTCCGCCAAAAGGGTGCCCACGAAGTTCCCTTGTCCGAAGTTACCCCCAAAATCCGCGAGCTGCTGGTACAGCAGAAGATGAATCAGCTGCTCACTGCGTGGCTCGAGACCCTGCGTGCCAGCAGCGAAATCCGCACTGAGGCGCCCTGGCCAACTGCCTCCCCGCAGGCCCGATGACAGAAACCGCCATGCTGAAACGCTCGAGGTTTTGGCGGTACCTTCTCATCGCCGCCGGACTTCTGGTTCTGCTTGCGGGCGTGTCGGCCTGGTACGTCACTACCGATTCTTTCCAGCAGCTGGTGCGTCGCCGCCTGGTCGTCGAGCTCGAGCGCATCACTGGCGGAAAGGTCGATCTGGGCAGCATTCACACCATCCCGTTGCAGCTCCGCGTGGAGGTGCGCAACCTGACGATCCACGGAAACGAGGGTCCCAGCCAGGTTCCCTTTGCGCATGTCGATCGCCTGCTGGCGAAGATCAACGTGATCTCGGTTCTGGGTTTCGAGTTCGGATTTGATTCCCTGGTTCTCGAACACCCCGTGCTCCATCTGATCCAATATCCTGACGGCTCGACCAATCAGCCCGAACCCAGACAGAAATCGACCGCGGCGGGGAGTCCGGTTGAGCGGCTCTTCGATTTGTCGATCAAGCGGCTGGAGGCGCGGCAGGGCGAGTTCCTGCTGAATGACCAGAAGCGCCCCATGGATTTCGTGGTGAATGACGTCACCGCCACGATGACGTATTCGTTCCTTCACCGCCGTTATGAAACCAGCGTAGCCCTGGGCGATGCGCAGACCTCGCTGCCCGGGTATCGTCCTGTCGCCTGGACTGCGGAGGCACACTTCCTGCTCGGCAGGAACTTTGTCGACGTGAAGTCTCTGAAGGTAACCTCGGGACGCTCGCATTTGAGCGCCAGCGGTCGCATCGACGACTTCCTCCACCCCCGGGTAGACGCCCACTATGAGGTCACCGTGGATCTGGCGGAAGCGGGAGCGATTTTGCGCCAGCCGCGACTTCGCCGCGGCACCTTCGAGACCAGCGGACACGGCACCTGGTCGCTTCAGAATTTCACGGCGATCGGAAAGCTGTCCCTGAAAGATTTCGACTGGAGAAACCAGGACTTAGACCTGCGGAACGCAGCCGTCAACACAGAATACTCGATCACGCCACAGCGGCTTGCCCTGACTCAGATTGACGCCCGCCTGCTCGGGGGAGCGGCAACGGGCGATGCCGATGTTACCAACTGGCTGACCTTCAGTCCCGCGGAAAAACCCGCCAGGGGAAAGAATCCGCAAGAACAGCAGGGAACGCTGCGCCTGCGCTTGCGGAACATTTCCGCCAGGGAGCTGGCGGCCGTGCTTTCAACCCGCGAACGTCCGCTTGGGCGGTTGAATCTGGCCGGGATTGCCTCGGGAAACATCGAAGCGCGCTGGAAAGGTTCGCCCTCAAACGCGGAAACCACCTTCGCTCTCGAGCTTTCCCCGCCCACCGTCGTCAGACCGGGCGAGATGCCGCTGAGGGCGCGCGCCCGGGGCGTCTACCGCGCGCAAACCGGCGAGCTGGAATTGGCAGAATTCGGTGCCAATACGCGGACAACGCAGGTGCGCGCCAATGGTACCTTCTCCTCGCGCGCCGCGCTCAAGTTCTCCGTGAACTCCACCGACCTGGGCGAATGGCAACCCGTTCTGGCGGCTCTCGGCAGCAGCACCAGAATTCCGGTCAAACTGCATGGACAAGCTGTCTTCACCGGCACCGCCAGCGGCAGACTTTCGAACCCTACGGTTGCCGGTCAGCTGCAGATGGAGGATTTTGACCTGCTGCTTCCCCCGGCCGTACACATCCCGGAACAGGGCGTTCACTGGGACTTCGTCAAAGCCGACCTCGCCGTCTCGCAACGCGGCTTTTCCGCGCGCAACGTCCTGTTAGGTCACAACGACAGCTATGTGCGATTCGAGGGCAGCGCCAATCTGCAAGCCTGGCAATTCACCCCTGATAGTGCATTCAATGCCCGGCTGAACCTCTACAAGGCGGATGTCGCCGAGATCCTCGCGCTTACCGGCTTCGACTATCCCATCAGCGGAACCATGAATCTTTCGCTGACGGCCGGCGGCACCCGCGCTCAACCGCACGGCGAGGGCCATGTTCGCCTCACTGACGCCGTCATCTATGGCGAAGCCGTCGAACATTTCGACTCGGACCTGCACTACACCGGGAGCGAAGCCCAGCTGAATAACATCCAGCTCGTGTATTACGACGCGCGCGTGACGGGAGGCGCCACTTACGATGTTTCCACTCGGGCGTTCCGCTTTCATCTCGCGGGCAGCAACTTCGACCTTACGCGCATTCCCCGCGTGGAGAGCGCTCGCATAGCCGTCGAGGGCCGCGCCGATTTCATCGCCTCCGGTTCGGGAACCCCCGAGGAGCCCACCATCAACGCCAGCATCCACATTCGCGACCTGACCCTTGATCACGAGCGTGCCGGCAATTTCACGATCGAGGCCGCGACTCAGGGCGCTGAACTCACCTTGCAGGGGCAATCCGAGTTCGAGCACGCCGAGCTTCACATCGACGGCAAAGTTCATCTCAGAGGCGATTTTCCTTCCACCATCGGGTTGCGCTTTGATCATCTCGACATCGACTCGCTGCTGCGTACTTACTTGCACGGGCGGATCATCGGCCACTCCTCGGTCGCCGGCGATCTCCAGCTTGAGGGTCCCTTGCGCAAGCCGCACGAGATTCTGTTGACCGGGAATCTCACCGACCTCTACGCCAACATCGACAACATCAAGATTCGCAACGCCGGTCCGGTGCGCGTCTCGTTGAACAGCCAGCGGCTCCAGCTCGAACAGTTGCATCTGGTAGGCGAGGGAATCGATTTGACGTCGACGGGCACCGTGGGCCTGGGGGGTGACTATCCTCTCAATTTGCAGGCGCAGGGCAAGCTCAACCTGCGTCTGATTGAGACCCTGAACCCGGATTTCACTTCGTCGGGAGTGGTGACCGTAGACGCCAGGGTGGGAGGGACAGTTTCGAGGCCGCTTACCCAGGGCAGAGTGGACATCAACAACGGGTCGATCGCCTACATCGATCTTCCCAGCGCCCTGAGTGACATCAACGGCTCGCTGCAATTCGATCAGAACCGGCTCGAGATCCGGACTCTCACCGCTCACACGGGCGGGGGGCTGGTCACTTTCGGAGGCTACGCTACCTCCTACAACCGCCAGTTCAATTTCGACCTGCGCGTGGAAGGGCAGGGAGTTCGACTGCGCTACCCGCCGGGTATCAGCTCAACCGCCGACGCGGAGTTGCATTGGGTGGGCAGTAACGTCGCGTCCAGCCTTTCCGGCGAGATCACGGTCAACCGGCTTTCCATAGCTCAAGGATTCGACTTCGCCAGCTCCCTCGGCTCGCAACAGGCCGCCTTGCCCCAGTCCAGCCCGCTGCTCAATCGCATCAAGCTCGATGTTCGTGTCGTCACCGCCCCGGAACTCGAAATGCAAACCGCCAGCCTGCGTCTGTCCGGAGACGCCGATCTGCGCGTCCGCGGCAGTGCGGCGAAACCCGTGGTTTTGGGACGTGTCGACATTCTGGAAGGCGAGGTCTTCTTCAATGGCGCAAAATACCGCCTGGAGCGCGGCGAGATTACTTTCTCCAACCCCACCGCCACCACTCCCATCCTCGACCTCCAGGCTTCCACCCGTATCCGCGACTACGACGTCACGCTGTCGATCAGTGGCGATCCCAGCAAGCCCAGCGGCCTCCACGTTACCTACCGTTCCGAGCCTCCGCTGCCGGAAGCCGACATCATCACGCTGCTCGCGCTCGGGCGCACTCAGGAAGAAGCGGCTCAGCTGCAGCAGTCGGGCCAGTCCTCCATCGGACAGGGGGCTTCGAACGCCATCATCGCTCAAGCCCTCAATGCCACCGTCAGCAATCGTGTGCAACGCCTGTTCGGCGTCAGCCGTATCAAAGTCGATCCTCAGGGACTGAGCACAACAGAAACCAACCTTGCCCGCGGCCCCCAGGTCACCATCGAGCAGCAAGTCACCAGCGCTCTAACGCTCACCTACAGCACCGCCGTGTCGCAGGCTTCGCAGCAGATCATCCAGGTTGAGTACAACGTGACTCGCAACATTTCCATCCGCGCCATCCGCGATCTGAACGGTGTGGTGAGCATCGACGTCCGCTTCCGCAGGCTCAAGAAGTAACGCCGCGTGCCCAGGCGCCGGGAGCCACAAGCGGCCCCGGGCGCTGGCGGGGCTCCCTTGGGGAAGCCGGCCGATGGCAACCGGAGTATCCTGACCACAAATGGTCGTAAACCCGCTCCCGGATGTCTTCGCTGCCGAGCGCCAGGCCATGGTGGAGTCCCAGCTTCGCGCCCGCGGCATCCGCGACACTCGAGTGCTCGACGCGATGAAACGCGTGCCGCGCCACGAATTCGTGCCGGCGGAATACCGCGCCCAGGCCTACGAAGATTACCCTATCCCGATCGGCGAGAACCAAACCATATCCCAGCCCTATATTGTGGCCATCATGCTTGAGGCCTTGTCCCTCGCGCCGAGCGACAGGGTGCTGGAGATCGGCACCGGCTCGGGGTACCAGACTGGCCTGCTGGCTGAACTCTCGGGCAGCGTATATTCGATCGAGCGTCATGCCTCTCTTGCCGCTCAAGCAGAGAAAACCCTGCGCCGGCTCGGCTATCAAAACACAATCATCATCATCGGAGACGGAAGCCAGGGCCTGCCACAGCATGGCCCTTACGACGCGGTAGTGGTATCGGCCGCTGCGCCGCGCATTCCCGCCCCGCTCTTTCAACAGCTGCGGGAATCCGGGCGCATGGTTATCCCGGTGGGACCGGAATCCGCCCAACAGCTCCAGATCGTGCGCAACCGCCAGGGCATTCCTGTGGTCACGGTTCTCGAACCCTGCCGCTTTGTACCGTTGATCGGCGTCGAAGCCTACACGACCGGATGGTGAGTTGTGGCTCGAAGCCCGAAGCCCAAGCGTGATTTACAATCGTGCGGTGCCCCTGCTTCACAACCTGCGCACCACGCTGGAGATGATCAAGTGGGAGCACTCCATCTTCGCTCTGCCGTTTGCCCTCTCGGGAGCCATGCTGGCCGCAGGCGGATGGCCCACGCTTCACCAACTCATCTGGATCATCGTCGCCATGGTCGCAGCGCGCTCCGCCGCCATGGCTTTTAACCGCCTCGCCGACGCCGCTATCGATGCGGCCAACCCTCGCACGCAAACCCGCGCCCTGCCCGTCGGTGCGCTGACTCCCGGTTTCGTGACCATGTTCGTCCTGGTCACTTGCGGAGTCTTTGTCCTCGCCGCCTCCCGGCTCAACCGCCTCGCCTTCTGGCTCTCGCCAGTGGCTCTCGCCGTGGTCCTGCTCTACTCCTACACCAAACGCTTCACGCGCTGGTCGCATCTCTTCCTCGGATTCGCCCTCGGCATCGCTCCCTCCGCCGCCTGGATCGCGGTCCGTGGCGCCTACGATCTCCGGATGCTGCTGCTCACCGCCGCTGTAACCTTCTGGGTCGGCGGTTTTGACGTGCTCTATGCCTGTCAGGATCACGACTTCGACAAAGAGGCCGGGCTGCACTCGATCCCGCGCCACGCCGGAATTCCGAGCGCCCTCTGGATCGCCCGCGGATTTCATTTGTTGATGCTGTTACTGCTGGTGAGCTGGCTGGCCGTGTTTGGTCTGGGAAGGATGGCCCTGGCGGGGGTGGTCGCTGTCGCCTTGCTGCTGGCCTACGAACATTCTCTGGTCAGCCAGGACGACCTTTCGAAGCTTAACGCCGCGTTCTTCACCATGAACGGGGTCATTGCAGTCGTCTTCTTCCTATTCGTTGCCGCCGACCTGCTCATCCGGAAGTAACCTTTCGGGCGTCGCCCGGTACCCGCCACTCGAAACCAGATGCACCCGGTATTCCCGGTACAGATCCAGCCGGTTAATCACTCCGCGGATTATGTGACTGTAGGCGAAGTACTCCCCCAGCGCTTCGTCCGAAATGCTCTGCATGGCACGCCGCCGCGCTTCGCGAATCGCCGGCAGGTCCGCTTCCGTCAAATTTGCCACTGCGCTCTCGTTGAACCGGTCCGCTCCCGCTACCCCAAAGAACGGGGGACTCTCCTCGACCTTCCTGTTCACTGCCGCCTCGAGCTGCGCGTCGCTTAACTTTCCCCTGGGAACCAGCTCCGGATGCTGCTTCTCGTACTGCTCCTGCCTCTCGGTCGCCGCGCGAAACTCCGCCTCGCTGTGCGGCAGCTGCGCAATATAGAAGAGCACCTGTTCCCGGCTGAACTTTGGCGGTGCCGCCGGCGCCCGGTACGCCGCATAGGTGCGATACGACTGCACTACCTTCCTCGAGTCTTCCGGCAAGTCTTCCCAGGTCGCAAACGTCTCGAGGGCCTTGAAGCTCTCTTCCGTCATGTTCAATGCCAGCAAGAGCGCCGCCGTCGCCCGTGCATATCGTTCCTTGCTCGCCAACTCGGAAATGAGGTAGGAGTCCTCCTTTTCCGGTGCCATGCTCCCGTACAGCATCAGCGCGCCCATGTCGCGATCCAACGACATAGCGTGCTGGGGGACATAGGTGTCGACCTTGGGATATTCGAGATACCTCTCGGCCAGCCGCCCGATGTCCAATCCCTGGTTCGACATCGTCAGCAGCAGCCGCAAATAGCCTGAGGGTTCGATCTCCTCCATGTCCGCCCGCTCCAGGCTGGCCATCACCACCCTGGCCGATGCTTCCGATTGGTCCAGGCTGTAGAGCAGGGAAGACCCATCAAACAGGAAGAAGCCATCGCGCTTCTCGGCGCCAAGCAACTGCCGCAGGCACTCCGCCGAGGCTGGCTTCTCGTGCCCTGCCAGCAGCCAGAAAGCGTCTATCTCGACCGTCTTCGCCTGCCGCTGTTTGTCCGTCAATCGGCTGGGCGAGAAGCCATAGGTTCTTGCTTTTGCCGCGTTGATTTCGGTGCAGGAATCGCCCTTCTGCCCCCAGAACGGTACCACCCACAAGATGGGTACGAATGCATAAGCGATTCCCTTCACGCATCCTCCAATACCGCCAACCAGGAACGATAACCACCGAGGGGCAGCCGCCTCGGCTGTCCTCCGCGCGCAGCAGGGCCCCCGGGACACGCCGTAAATATATGGTCATCCGGGCGGCGTCATCCGACAGCGAGGCGACCAGGAGTCACGCTTCGCGTTCTGCGCGCCCTTTGCGGTTAAATCCTTTGATCCTTTCAATCTCTTCAAAATCACGCCCCCCTGTGATTCCCCCAACCCCTGCGCTATGATCAAGGGAATGGCCAGGCACGCCTTTCAGACCGACGACGCGCGTCTCCATCCCATCGCCGAAAAAGTCTCTACCGGCACACGATTAGATGCCGCTGACGCCCTGGTTCTTTATCGCACGACCGATATTCTCGCCGTGGGCTGGCTGGCCAATGCGGTGCGCGAGCGCCTGCACGGCGACAAAACCTACTTCAACGTCAATCGTCACATCAACCCTACCAATGTCTGTGTCGCCGCCTGCCGCCTCTGCGCCTTCGGACGCAAGAAAGATTCTCCCGGCGCCTACACCATGGCGCTCGAAGAGGCCTTCGCTACAGCCGCTTCCGGCTACACCGACGCCGTCACCGAGTTCCACATCGTCGGAGGTCTGCACCCCGATCTTCCCTTCCAATACTTCCTCGACCTTTGTTCGGGGCTCAAGCAGCGCTTCCCGCAAGTCCACCTCAAGGCCTTCACCATGGTGGAAGTGGCATATCTTGCCAGGCGCGCCAGGCTTTCGATCCGTGAAACCCTCGAACAGCTGAAAGCCGCCGGCGTCGACTCCCTCCCCGGCGGAGGAGCTGAAATCTTCGCCGACCGCGTCCGCCACATCATCTGCGACCACAAAATCGACGGCGATCAGTGGCTCGATACCGCGCGTCTGGCGCATCAAATCGGACTGAAGTCGAACGCCACCATGCTCTACGGTCATGTGGAGAACGACGAAGACCGCGTCGACCACCTCATCAAACTGCGCGCGCTGCAGGACGAAACCCACGGCTTCCAGACTTACATCCCGCTGGCGTTTCACCCCGACAACACTCTGCTCGAACATCTGCCCAAAACCACCGGCATGCTCGACATCAAGCAGATCGCCGTGGGCCGGCTGGTGCTCGACAATTTCCCCCATGTCAAATCCTACTGGCAGATGATGACTCCCAAGATTGCCCAGATCTCACTGCGCTTCGGCGCCGACGACATTGACGGAACCGTCATCGAAGAGAAGATCTACCACGACGCCGGAGCCACTACGCCCCAGGGCATGCGCCGGCAGGAACTCGTGCGTCTCATCCAGGAAGCGGGAAGGGAACCCATCGAACGCGACACCCTCTACCGCCCCGTCACCCGCACAGAAACATCGGTAACAGTGGCTGTGTAGGCAAGCCACGCGCGGACAGCCGTCCTGGCTGCAGGGCAAAGCCGGAGGAGACCTTTTTGCGTTCAGGCTCCGGGACCGGGAAAGCTCCTCGGTGAACCCCTGTATCCTTTATAGTTAACGGCCATAGTTAACGGGGTTTCCGGCGCCCTCCCCGGGCCGACAGCGAGGTTTTTTTACAACTCACGTCGCTCACCCTTCTGACTCCTCCCGGTCAAACGGTATTATGGTTAGGAGAATCATGCGCGGCTTCCTCGATCTCCTGACCCAGATCTTCCGCAACCTCTGGGCGCACAAATTGCGCTCCTTCCTGACCATGTTCGGGATCGCCTGGGGTGTCGGCTCGCTCCTGCTTCTGGTGGGACTTGGCGAAGGCTTCCGCTCCGGCAACAAGCGGGAACTCTCTCAGTTCGGCGAGAACATCATGTTCATCTTTCCCGGCCGCGCTCCCGCGGTCCAGGGCAACATGAGTTCCGCCCGCACCTATCGCCTGACTTACAAGGACTACGCTGACATCGCCACCGACGCGCCGCACATCCGCGCTGCGACTCCGGTCCTGGTCAAAGACGATACCCACGCGGTCAGCGAGTTCGCCACCGCCAACGGCCAGGTCACCGGCGCCTTGCCCCAATACCGCGGCATCCGCTATCTGCCCCTGCGCGAAGGCCGTTTTCTGGACTGGCTCGACGAAACCCAGGAGCACCACGTCATCGTGCTCGGCGATGAAATGCGCCGCAATCTCTTTCCCGGCCGACCCGCCGTCGGCTCCTTCATCCTCGTCAATAACATTCGCTTCGAAGTGGTGGGTACCCTCGAGCGTGTAGGCCGGGGCGACGACAATTCCACCAACATGCGCTGCTACATCCCGTTCTCTGTCATGCGAGACTACTTTCCGCTGAAAGGAGAGGAGTCCCAGGACGCGATCTCCTTTATTAACTATCAGCCGCGTGTGGCCGAGGAACATCTCGTTGCCCAGCGGGAGATCCGCAAAATCGTCGCCCGCAACCACGGTTTCGATGTGAAGGACGAAGACGCCTTTGAAGGATGGGATACGGTCCAGCAGGCCCAGATGATGGGTCTGATCTTTGACGCCATGAACACCTTTCTTGGCACGGTGGGCATGGTGACGCTCGCCCTGGGTGCGATCGGCGTCATCAACATCATGCTGATCGCGGTCAGCGACCGTACTCGCGAAATCGGCCTGCGCAAGGCCCTGGGTGCCACCAATCGCAGCATCCTGTTCCAGTTTTTCCTCGAAGGGGTGTTGATCACGGTACTCAGCGGCATGATCGGCATGGGATTCGCGGGAGGGCTCATGATGTTCCTGGGACAATTCCAGGGCCCGGGCGGGTTTGACCCGCCGAAACTGGTTCCCACCACCGCCATCCTCGCCATCACCAGCCTTGCCGTCGCCGGCGTGGTCGCAGGCCTCTATCCCGCGCGCAAGGCCGCCATGCTCGAACCCGTGGAAGCCCTGAGACAGGAGTAACCGTGTTCAAGGATCTCTTACGCGAAGCCTACAGCGCCATGCGCCACAACTGGCGCCGCACCATGCTCACCATGCTCGGCATGGCCTGGGGCATCGCCACCGTGGTCATGCTGCTGTCTTACGGCAATGGATTCGGTCAGGCCTGCGCCAATATCTTCGCCAATTTCGGCACCAAGCTCATGATCATGGCTCCAGGCCGCTCCTCCATGCAGGCGGGAGGACAAAAAGCCGGCGCTCCGGTGCGCTTCACTCTGGACGACGTCGACACTCTCACCAATAATCTTCCCCAGATCACCCACATCACGCCCGAGTGCGGCAAGCAGTGCAACATCCAGTACGACACCCGCACCTACACCATCTACGTCAGTGGAAATTATCCCAACGTCGAATCCATCCGCGCCCTGGCGGTTGCGCAGGGGCGGTTCTACAACGCCGAGGACGAAATCCAGCACGCCCGGGTTGCCGTCATCGGCTCCGACGCCAAGGACAAGCTGTTCTCCGGTCGCAACGCCATCGGCGAGCGCATCCGCATTGACGGCATCAGCTTCGAGGTCGTCGGCGTCCTTGTACCCAAAATGCAGGCTGGCGACGACAACGTGAACCGCGTCATCTACATTCCTTTCACCACCGTCTCCGACCTCAAGGATACCCACTACCTCGACTCCATCTGGTTCAACTACGAGACTCACGATTACGAGCGGCTGGAGCAGTCAGTCCGCTACCTGATGGCGCCGCTGCATCAGTTCAATCCCGCCGACCGCCGGGCAGTTTTCATCTTCAACCTGATGGAGCAGGTTCACCAGTTCGAGCTCATCACGCTCGGCTTGAAGATCCTCCTGGGCTTTATCGGCACCCTCACCCTGGGCATTGGCGGCGTCGGCTTGATGAACATCATGCTGGTCTCGGTCACCCAGCGCACGCGCGAAATCGGCCTGGAGAAATCCCTGGGCGCACGGGCTCGCGACATCTTCCTGCAATTCCTCGCCGAGGCGCTGACCATCACGTTCCTGGGCGGAGCATTGGGGGTCATCCTCGCCTACACCGTTGCCCTCTCCGTGGGACGCCTCACCCTCTACAGCGCCATTGCCAAACACGCTGAAAGCGCAGACGTCCGCCTCATCATCGATCCCACCACGCTGGTGGTCGCCACCATCATCCTCACTATCGTCGGCCTGCTGAGCGGCATGATTCCCGCCCTCCGTGCCTCCCGCCTCGATCCGATCGAAGCTCTCCGCTACGAGTAACCAGGCATCCACCCAGGGACAGCCGCCTCGGCCGTCCGTCGAGCGAGCGGACAGTCTCGATACTCTTCGCGGTCTTTGCGGCTAACCCTCCACCCGTCGCCCCCCGCAGCCGAACCCGCCCCACTCCGCCGTCAGGTTCACCCATCACGGGGCCAGATTCCTTGCATCCACTTTTTTCTCATGGGTGTAGAATCGAACCGTAGCGACAGAAAGCTTCACGGGATCCGCTCCCGTCTCCGAGGCGATGCATGAATGTCCACATCGGCTACAAGGTTCATAAAACGCCCGACATCGAAAAAGAAATCAGCCATCATCTTGATAAGCTGCGCAAACGTCTTCAGGTTTTCCGTCCCGAACTCATCCATCTCAAAGGTGTAATCGAGCAAAACTCTCCCCGCGAAGGCTTCATCGTTTCCTTGAACCTGCGCCTGCCTTCGGGACAGATGGCGGTCCAGAATTCCGCCTCGACAGCGCCCGCCGCTCTGAAAGCTGCCTTTGAAGATCTGCTCCAGCAGCTCAACAAGCACAAGGCTCAACTGCGCAGCCCTCACAAGTGGCCGCGCTGGCGCGGGGTGGAAAACGAGCGCCTGAATCCCCAGGTCCCCTTCGAGAAAACCCTCGCCGCGGTTCAGCCTCCCACCGTCTCCCAGGACGACATCCGTTCCTACGTCAACGCCAATCTTAAACGACTGGAGAGTTTCGTCGAACGCGAGCTCGCCTACCGCGAAGCCACTGACCAGATTTCTCCCGACTCGGTCTCCAAGGAAGAAGTCATTGACGAGGCCATCGCCCGCGCCCTGGGGGACGGCGGAGAGAAACCCGAACGCCTGGCTCTGGAACCCTGGCTGTACCGCCTGGCGCTGCACGCCATCGGAGACCTCGCCGCCCACGGCTTTGAAGATCTGCCTTCGATTCACCTCGAGGACTCGGCGCGCCGCCCGAACGTCCGCGCCAGCGACGAGCACACCCTCCAGTTCCATCAACCCGATGAAACTCTGACCGAAGAGAACGTCATCCCGGATCGCGCCTCGGCGACTCCGGAAACCATTGCCGTGAACGACGAAATGGTGAATCTGGTGCAGTATGCGCTTCGCGGCCTTGACCGCAACCACCGCGAAGTCTTTCTCCTGCACGGTATTGAAGGCTTTACCGTGGAGGAAATCTCGGCCATCACCGATCGCAAGCCCGCGGAGATCCAGTCCTCCATCTCCGCCGCCCGCGACCACTTGCGCCGTTTTGCCCCGATCGTGCACCGATTCAAGGAAAAAATGCTGCAGGGATCCGCTACACACTGACCAAAAAACGAAACCAGGAGTATTCGATGATTACGCGCGAAGACATCCGTGAGCTGGCGCAATTCCATTTCGACGAAAAAGACAAAGAAGCCTGCGCTCTGAGCTTCTACTTCCAACCCCGACCGCCGCAAAACAAATCCCACCGCGAAGAAGCCATCCTCGCCAAAGACCTGGTGCGCAGCGCCATGCGCCAGGCGGAAAAGAACGGCAAGAACGGATGCGCCCGCGCCGACCTTCTCCGCATGCTTAGCGTCGCCGAGAACCTGCACGGCCACCAGACCCGCGCCAAGGCCATCTTCGCCTGCGGCGCACGCAACTTCTGGCGCGAGTTCGATCTTCCCCCTGAGCTTGCGGGCAGCCAGCTCATCGTCGACAACCGTTTTCACCTCAGGCCGCTTGCCCTGCTTCTGGGAGCTCAGCGCCGGGTCTGTGTTGCCCTGGTGAACCGCCAGCGCGCCCGGCTCTTCGATCTCCGCCTCGACGAACTCAAGGAGAGGGAAGGGATCTACCATGCGGTTCCTCGCCGAACCCGCAGTGACGGATACGCCGGCTATAAGGCCGGACACCACGAGCGCCATGTCGCCGAGGAGGCCCTCCATCATTACAAAAACGTCGCCGCCCGCCTCAAAGACGAAGCCGAGAAGGGCGCCTGGGAAAAACTCATCATCGGTTGTCAGGACAACCACTGGTCCGAATTCGATCCCCAGCTTCATCCCTACGTCATGCAACGCCTTATCGGACGCTTTTCCACCGACGTCGTCACCGCCACCCATGACCAGATCCGCGAACACGCCGCCCGGATTTTGCTCGAAGCCCGCGATAACCGCCGCAAGAGCCTCATCCGCGAGGCTCTCAACCAGGCCAAGAGCAACAACCGCGGGGTTACCGGGCTGCGCCGCGTGCTGCGCTCTATCGAACTCGGCGAAGTCCAGACTCTGCTCATGGGCGAAAATTATTCCGCCCACGCGGTGGAATGCTCGAACTGTGGACACCTCGACGTCCACATCATCCGTCGCTGCCCGGTGTGCGGTCGCGCCACCCGCGAGCTCGACGACGTGGGCGATGCCATCATTGCCGCCGCTATCCGCCGCGACATTGAGCTGTTCTATGTGAAAAACGACGAGGAGTTCGATCATGCGGGCAACATCGCCGCCTTGCTTCGCTTCCGCGCCGACCAGCCGCGCACCTTCGGCATCGCCGTAGCCTCGTGAATTCACCACCGAGCCGACCCTGCAGGGACAGCCGCCCCGGCTGTCCCCGGGCGAGGCGAGCCACCCCGCACCCGCAGTCGTTCCACTCTCGCGCATGTCATTCCGGCCGAAGGGAGGAATCTTCGGGATCCTCCGTGTCAACCCCGGCCTTCTCTTCGCGATCTGTGCGGCCGTGCCTTGCACTGTTGGCGGCAAGAAGGCTTTTTTCCAATTCTCGCTAGGTACAAGGTACCGGGTACTGATATCCTTTCCCGTTTCTCACTAGAATCCGGAGCCCCCATGCCCGTTTCCCGCCGCGATTTCCTGGCCACCACTGCTCTTGGATCCGTCGCCCTCGCCCTCGATACCCAGACCCCTGCCGCCCGCCGACCCATCATCATCTGTGCCCACAACGGCTACAACTACCTCGACGACGGGTACGCCATGCTGCGTCAGGGAGGCGATACCCTCGAAGCCGCTCTGCGGGTGGTACGCGGCCCTGAAGATGATCCCAACGACGACTCCGTCGGCTTGGGAGGCCTCCCCAATGAGGAAGGCGTGGTCGAACTCGACGCCTGCTGCATGCACGGACCCACCCGTCGCGCCGGCGCGGTCGGTGCAGTCCGCAACATCAAGAACGTCTCCCTCGTCGCCAAAGCCGTCATGGAGCACACCGGACACGTCATGCTGGTCGGCGAAGGCGCCGAGCGCTTCGCTGTCGCCCAGGGTTTTGCCCGCGAGAACCTGCTGACCGAGCACTCCCGCAAGCTCTGGCTCCTGTACAAGGAAACCCACTCCGACTGGTGGGGACCTGGTCTGTCCAGCCCCGACTGGAAAAAGCGCCTTCCCTCGGGCAAGTCAACCAGCCAGGAACTGATCGAGCACATGAAGCAGGTGGCCGCCGATCTCGGCATCCCGGAAGCCGAGCGCATGGACGCCATCCGCAAAGTCCTCCATCCGCCCACCGGCACCATTCACTGTTCAGCGTTGAATGAAAAAGGAGAGATCTCGGGCTGCACCACCACCAGCGGTCTGGCGTGGAAGCTGCCTGGCCGTTGCGGAGACTCGCCCATCGTCGGCGCCGGATGCTACACCGATCAGGACGTCGGCTCCGCCGGTGCCACCGGCAGCGGCGAAGAGAACATCAAAGTTGCCGGAGCCCACACCATCGTCGAAAACATGCGCAGGGGAATGTCGCCGGAAGAGGCGGGAATGGACGCCCTCAAGCGCACCGCTCACAACTACAGCGGCGAACAAGACCACCTGCGCTTCATGGACATGACTTACTACATCCTCAGAAAAGACGGCGCCTACGCCGGGGTCTCTCTGTGGGAAGGCTACGGCGACGCCGCCAAGCCCCATCAAATCGCCGTCCACGACGGTACCCGCCGCGTCGAAAAAACCAAATTCCTCTTTCCCGGCCTCTCGCAAGAATGGCCACCCAGACCGGGCGCGTTTATGTAGCAAAACGCCAACGATCGGGGACGCGTATCCCTCCGCCCGTCGCCTTCCTGCCCGCGCAGGGACAGCCGCTTCGGCTGTGCTCGAGCCAGGGACTTCTTTCTAGGCGCCTGGTGCCGGGCACTCCCCATACAACTCCGCCAACACCGCATACGCTCTTCGCAGATGTGGAATCACAATACTTCCGCCTACCACCAGCGCCACGTTCAGCGCCTCTTCCTGCTCGGCCCGTGTCGCCCCCAGCCGGTACGACTGAATGATGTGATAGTTGATGCAGTCATCGCACCGCAATCCCGCCGACACCACCAGCCCCATCATCTCCTTGTACTTCGCCGGAATCGCCCCCTCCAGATAGGTATTGTGATCGATGTTGTAAAAGCGCTTGACCAGAAAGTTGTCGGCCTTCTCGACGTTCTCATTCAACCGCGTCCGCGTTTCCAGAAACCGCCGCGCCAGCTCGCTTTTCTCTGCCGTCTGCTTTTCCGTAAACAAGTAAACCGGCTCTTTTCTCTCGTTCATTTGAAAAGCCTACCATCACCCGGTCCACTCGCGCAGGGACAGCCGCCTCGGCTCTCCCCGAGGGCCGCGGCGATGACAAGTTGGAACCGATTGTCGAGAAGAACCGCGATAGGTTGCTGCGCCTGCGCACTCTTCGAGGTTCAAAATCCACTAAAGCAGCAACTGGCAATTCGATTTCCGCCTGGAGGCGCTACCATCGCTTTCCCAACCACGAATACTGCCATCCCACCTGCAAATTGTGGTAGTTGCCGCCAAAACGGATATAGGCGCCACGGCTGTACGAGATCTTCACTGACTGGTGTTTACCGACTGGCAGCGACAGGGTTGCGCCAATGCGAGAACTGGTTTGTCTCGTCTCCAGGTTGCGAACGCTGTTCAGGGCAGTCACGCCACCCCACCAGAAGTTGGCGTCAAGGGACGTCCAGGCTCGCGGATTCCTGAAACCATAACTTAGATGGCTTTCAAGACTGCCGATCGGCGACTCGGTCTGCGGAACGGGTTCGGGTATTCCGTAGTGTGCCGGATTGGTTGTGTAGAACCATACACCGGTATAGGCATCGAGAATCCAGTGCCCCCAACGCTCGGAATAGCCAAGTTCCGGCTTGATCGCCCAGCGGTTAATTCCCCAGTTGACGAGCTGCGTCGCAGAGTATTGTCCCGTTGGTGCTATCACCTTGATGCTCGCGCCCAAAATGACCTTCTGCCTCCATTTGGCGAACTGCTCGGCTTGCATCGCGGGGCCACCCAGAAGATTTACCGAGGCTCGGGCCGTGAAGTCCAGCATGCCGGAACGGTACACGGATTTGTTCGTGCCGAGCACGTCTCCGCTAAAGGTTCCCACCCCATAGGGCAGGGCGAGGGTGAGGTTCGCGGATCGTCCAAAAATGCCAAATGCGTGGTAGACACTGAGCGTCGGGACGCTGAACGTGCCGGTCGCTCCCGTAACAGGAACTGTGCCGTTGAAATTGAGCCCGCCAGTGTAGAAGGACCATGTCAAATTCACCGCGTTGGAATGCAGCGGCGTTATCAGGTAGGCGCGCGGTGCGAGATCTTGGGCGATGCCTCGCACATGCCAGCAGCACAGCAAGGTGAGCAGTACGAGTGTCTGCTTGCGACCCTTTGCTCCCACCGCTGCGGCCCTCCCAAACAAGCGCTCGAGGAGTTGGGGGTAGAATCGCGCAGTCAAAGCCAGGCTTGTACTGGCCAAATTGACAGGTATCTGTCGGGGAACAACAATGAATTCCCGGTTATTCCGACGCTGGTGAGGTGGCTGAAGCCCGCATTCTCCTCTTCACGACAAAGACGTAGACAGGATAACTGAGGACAACTAGCGCAAGGGTAACGAGACTGTGCTTCGGATCACCTATTGCGAAAAGAACCAAGAGCAACCCAGAGACAAAAAGCGTCGCCAGCGGAGTCCAGGGATAAAACCACACCTTGTAAGGCCTGGCCAGGTCTGGTCTTCGTCGCCTCAGTATCAGTAAAGCACCAAACCCGGATATTTGCACCGCCAACAAAAAAAAGGAGGCAATGGCAATCAACGTTTCAAAACTACCGCTAAGTATCAGGATGCTACTGGTAAGGATGGTCAACAGAAGACTAACGCTTGGGGTTCCGCCGGCGTTGACGGACGCAATCCAGCGAGGTGCAAGGCCGTCCCGACCCATCGCAAAAAGGATCCTGGGACCCATGAGAAGAGCCGCATTAATGGTGCTTACCACCGTGATCACGGAGATGATGAGAATGATCTGCTTCCCATAGCTGCCGAAGACCAGCAACGCTGCATCCGCGGCAGGTACTTGCGAGCCTGCGAGTTGCCGGACGGGGATGATGTGCAACAAGGCGGCGTTCACAAGCAAGAAAATTGCCGCGGAAAGTACGACACCCCCGATCATTGAACGTGGCAGGTTGCTGTCGGGATTACGGTCTTCCTCGATGAAGTAGATGGGTGCATACCAGCCATCGTAGGTGATGATGACTGCCTGCATGGAAAGGACGAAAGCAATAAGTATGCCCTCTGTCGGCCCAACCGGGTTAGAGCTAAGGGGACTATGCGGTGATTGCGCCACCGCGGGAAACCTGAAGCATGCCAGTACGAGAGCAACCAGCGCCAGCGCCTTGACCAGACTGGTTAGTTCCTGAGTCCGGCTTCCGGCACGCAGCCCCAGCCAGTTCAAAAGCCCCAGAACCCCCAGACTTGTCAGCGCTACGAGCTTCAGCCTGCCGCCCAGGGCCGGTTGCAATCCGGATGCGAACTCGGCGAGGGCCACCGCCAAGTATGAGGTTGCGACCGCTTGGACCATCCAATCGCAGCATCCGATAAGGAATCCGCCGTAATCACCAAAGGTATGACGCGAATAAACATACCAGCCGCCGGCATCTGGAAACATCGTGCCGAGTTCGAGCAGGGAACTGCTGGAAAGCAGCGTGTACACCGCTCCCAAAAGCCACAGCGCGTAAATAGGCAACGAACTACCCCAATGCCCGACGACTTCGCCGGGCGTTCGCAAAATACCAGAACCCACGGTGGCACCGACGCTCACCGCGAGACCGAAACCAACGCCAACGATGCGTAGCAGATGCCCCCTGTTACGGGTTGAGGTAGCGATGCCCATGCCGTCACTTACCGCTTGGCTCGTGATTCTACGCGAAGACCTGAGTTTTCGGTCAACGCATGATTGGTCCTGGTAGGGTGCGCGTTACCGGGAAGTGCGTTTGGGGTGGGAGGTTGGCAACGCGGAAAAGAAACGTTCGACGCTGACTTTATTGATCTCGTGTTGGGCGAAGAGCTCTACCCAGGCTGGCATGGACTCATGATCTCGCCCTTGAGCGATCTGGCGACGGTTGAGGACTTCGCCGATGGGTCCAGTATGTTAACAATCGATCAACAATCCCCCAAAAAGGCGGCCCTCTCTCCAAAGGGCCGCCGCTTAGCCTTGCGTTCCCAACTCTTACGCAAACCGGATCTTCACATCAGGACTCTTTTCCAGGTGAATGCTGTCAATGAACCGTACCTTTCCGGTCTTCAGCGTCATGATCACCGACTGCGTCCGCGTCCCTTCGCCGAAGAACCGCACCCCGCGGAGCAGCGCGCCATCTGTCACGCCGGTGGCCGCGAAGATCATCTGGCTCCCCGGCGCCAGGTCCTCGGCCTCGTAAATCCGGTTCTTGTCCTTGATCCCCATCCGCGCAATCCGCTCTTCCAGTTCCGGCTTGTCGATAACCAGGCGTCCCAGCATGTATCCATTCAGGCATCGGATCGCCGCCGCGGTGATCACACCCTCCGGCGCGCCGCCCGATCCCATCACCGCATGCACGCCCGTCCCAATCACCGCCGCCGCAATTCCCGCCGACAAGTCGCCGTCGCCGATCAGCCGGATCCGCGCTCCCGCCGCCCGGATGTCAGCGATCAACTTCTCATGCCGCGGCCGGTCAAGAACGATGACTACCAAGTCCTCCACGTCGCGCTCCAGACGCCTGGCGATGTTCTTCAGGTTGTCGGCTACCGGCGCATCCATCTCTACAGCATCCTTGCACGACGGGCCCACGACGATCTTTTCCATGTAACAATCCGGCGCGTTCAGCAATCCGCCTTTCTCCGAGGCGGCCAGCACGGTGATCGCTCCCGGTGCTCCCGTCGCGCACAGGTTGGTTCCCTCGAGCGGATCTACGGCGATATCCACGTGCGGCACATCCTTGCCGTCGGGAAACTCCGCCCCCACTTCCTCCCCGATATACAGCATCGGAGCCTCATCCCGCTCGCCTTCGCCGATCACGATCGTCCCGTCCATTGGCACCGTATCCATCGTGTGCCGCATGGCTTCAGTGGCCACGTGATCCGACAGCTTGCGCTCTCCCTGGCCCATCGTCCGCGCCGACGCGATGGCCGCGTTTTCCACTACGCGGATAAACTCCAGCGCCAGGTCGCTCTCAAGGTTCTCGCCAAAGCTTTTCGCCTTCGCGCCATTCTTGGTGTGTGACTGCATCGTCATAGGGACTCCATCGAACCGGCATGAGACTATACGCTGAATCCCAATCCGAGTGAAGGACGCGCATCACAGAACCCTTCCACGCTTTTTCCTTCCCGCATATTTGGTGGCCAGAACACACGGACCCGTCAGCGGGGAGGAGGGGTAAACGTTAACCCCGCCAGTTTTCCGGGAATGGACTTTCCGACCGCCTTCGTCCCGGCTCGCCCAGGATCGTCCCCAGGAATTCCTTGCTGCCCTCCGGGCCGGTGATCCTTACCATAAGCGGCCCATGATCCGGTTGCGCCACCACCGCGAAAGTGAGGAAAGGACAGCAGTCCCGCTCTGCGGCCACTACCTCCGCTGCCAGCACAAGCCACTTCCCATCGCCCTCGAAAGTGAAGGCATACCCGTCGGGAAGTTCTTCGATTGCGGTCACCGCTGACCGTAACCGGGCGAGCAGCGAAGCTTCGCGTTCCCGCAGTTCCGCGGCTGTGAGGCTACAGGCGATGGGCGCGGGATTCATGGGCGGCTCCCCGGCGGTACCACGCCGTTCATGCGCAGATATTCGACCATCTGCCCATAGTGATCGAAAGCATGAATCAGGGCTTCGTCAATGAGTGCCAGTCGAGTCACCGCCTTCGCTGGCAACGGCGAAATCGGCGATGTCTTTACCGCGATGCTCTGGTCGCCAATTGCGGCGATCGCCCGGCCCAGGTGCGCGAACGAATCGTTCAGGTAGGCGAGAATTTCCGCCTTGGTCCGCACTGCTTCCGGGCCCACTTCGTCTCCCGCATCAGCGGGCGCCTCCTCGTTCAACGCCGCTGCGGCAAGAATGTAATTCGTCGCCGCCAGATGCTTCACTTGCTGGCCGAAGGTACGCACGCCCTTGAACTCGCCTTCGCTGGGCGCAAATCCGTACTTGTCGGCCGGCATCGCTTCCGTCGCCGACACGATCAGCTTTTGCGCCAACTGGAGAAAGATCTCCTGCGCCCGCTTCTCGCGTTGTGCGTCCCAGGCGCCGTTTTGCTGTGCCGCGTGGCCGGCGACAGCCGCCGTCTGTGCCGCAGTGGGCATCGCGCCCCCCGCCGGCAAAACCCACGCCATCCAGAGTAGAACTGCCGCGATCGTCTGCTTCAAAACGTCCCTCCTTCTGTCACCACGTCCAAACCCTACAACTTAAAGTCGACTTTAAGGCAAGCACCAGTCTGCGAAATTGTTTGTGAATTTCTGGTGCGTCCTCCGCTCAGTGCTTTTACAATCAATCGGTGGCCGGACTCACCATCTCCGAGGTCGCGAAGCAACTTGGGCTGCGGCCCTCGGCCATCCGCTATTACGAACACATCGGACTCCTTCCGCCCGCACCCCGCACCAGCGGGCAGAGGCGCTACGATTCCACGGTCCTCTATCGGCTCGCCATTGTTCAGCGCGCCCGCCAGCTCGGTTTTAGCCTGGAAGAAATCCGCCAGCTCTTCTTCGGATTCAGA
Organism: Terriglobales bacterium; assembly: GCA_035262225.1. Lineage (GTDB taxonomy): Bacteria > Acidobacteriota > Terriglobia > Terriglobales > Acidobacteriaceae > DATFTE01. The sequence continues at coordinate 14,959 of DATFTE010000083.1, read as the reverse complement.
AGCGTCACTCGCGCCTCCGAGCGCTGGCAAAGGCTGTCTCAGCGCAAACTGGCGGAACTCGATGCCCTGATGGCCGACATAAAGACCGTCCGTCGCCTGCTTCGGAAGTTGATGCACCGATGCCACTGTGACACTCTCGAGCAATGCGGCCGTGGAATCTTCCGCGCCCGCTGTGCGGTTCCCGCCAAGTCCACCCCGCCTCACCGTTCATTCCGCCGCCGACCCAGGTAGCGACAGCCGCCCCGGCGGTCCGACCGAGTGCTCCAGGTTTTGCGGTTTTCGAGACGGGGGATTTCCCGAACTCGAATGCCCCATACGATCGGCTGCGAAACGGCGGCCGTCTTGAGCCCGCCGCAGAAGCGGCAGGAAAGGAGAACCGAGGGCCGAATCCGCTTCAGCGGACGGCACCGGTAAGAAACAAACGGGGAAGGCAGAAGCCTTCCCCGGGGCCAAAAACCAACGTCGAACGATCAACGACTACTCCGGCTTGGGCATCTGCAGGATCAATCCTCCACCCTGACCTGACTGCACCGCCGGCAGCTGTCCGTTCCACTTCTCGATCAAGGCTCGCTGGTTTTCGAGCCGCCTCAACTCCAGCAACTGCGGCGTCAGAGAGTTCTGCCGGATGCGGTTTGCATCCGCTTCACCCTGTGCCCGCTCCACCGCCGACTTGGCGTCGCCTTCGGCCTCGGCGATCTTCTTCGCCGCCTCAGCCTGGGTGGTCGCCAGTTCGTTCTTCGCGCGCTCGGCCTCCTGGATCGCCTGGGCCTTGGCCGTGATCGCCTGCGCGATTACGTTCGGAACCCTTGGCGCCCCGATAAAGCCGAACTGCTGCACGCCTACTCCGACGTTCGCCACTTTCTGCTGGATCTGGTCTTCCACTTGCCGCAGAAATTGTGCCTTCTTCTCGCCGTAGACGTCCTCTACGGTGTAGGTCGAAGCCACCTCGTTCAGCGAGTTGCGCACGATGTCACGCAAAATGCCATGGGTGAAACGATCCAGATTGTTCACCCGGTACTTCACATAAAAATCCGGCACCTTGCTCGGCTCAATCGCGTACGACAGCGAGACGTCAGCGTATATTTCCATGCCCTCCTTGCTGTTGAATCCCATCTCCTCGTTCAGCGGATTGCCTTCATTCGCATCCCTGGTCCACTTCACCGTCTGAACGTACGTCGGAAACTCGATCACCTGTGTCGTCAGCGGGCTGTAGAACACCCATCCGGTGCGCACCGGAATCTCCGACGCGCCTCTCTGGCTGCCCGCCAGGTTCACCTCGACGCCGATATAGCCGGCTTCGATGCGCTTTACTCCGATCAGTGTGCTGCCGATCACCCACACAGCGATGATCACTCCCACGACCACCAGCAGCGGCACGATCACGCGGCGGGAAGGGAAGTCCTCACCCCGCCCATTGATGACTCGACCTCTCTCACGGTCATCATTGAACAGCGTCATAGTCTCCTCCAGATCGTGTGCACTGCCACTGGCACGATCACCAGCAGACCGAAAATCGTCACAATGCCGCCCAGTACCGACGAGTCCCGAGGCTGGTTCATCCAGTGAAACGCCTCGACCAGCACGCCGTACGCGGCGACGCACACCGCCAGAGTCGCCACCACCCGCAAGTGATGCCTCATCGTTTACTCCCCCTGAGTTCGCTCAGGACGAGCAGTTCCGCCTGTTGCGCTTGAATCTGCCAGATACCGGCTTGGAAGGGCTTGTTACATGGCCGTCAGAACTGCCTCTAACGACAGCTATGTAGATTCCCCGCCACCCGACCGGATGCAAACTGTATCGGCCTGTGCTTTCAATTGCTTGCCGTCGTCTTTGCGTTGTTTGCGGCTTTTGCGGTGGAAGGCTTTCCCCGCCGTATAATCGAACATTTCCCAGGAGGATGCTTGGCCTACGACGATCTACGCGACTGGATTGCCGCGCTCGAGCGCGCCGGTGAACTGAAGAAAATCCGCACCGATGTCGATCCGGTTCTCGAAATCACCGAAATCACCGACCGGGTCAGCAAGGCTCGCCCGGGGACCGCCGCCCCGGCTGTCCGCCCCGGAGGGCCAGCCCTGCTTTTCCAAAACATCAAGGGCCATCCCGGATCGCAGGTCCTGATCAACCAGTTCGGTTCGGCACGTCGCATGAACCTGGCTCTGGAAGTCGACAAGCTCGACGAAGTCGCCGACCGCATCCGCGCTTTCATGGACGTCAAGTCCCCGCAAGGCTTTCTCGACAAAGTAAAAATGCTCCCCATGCTGGCGGAGATGGGCAAGTTCTTTCCCAGGACTGTCACCAGTGCCCCCTGCAAGGAAGTTATCCAGCGTGACCATTTCTCCCTTCTCGACTTTCCCATCCTCAAGTGCTGGCCGCAGGATGCAGGACGATTCATCACCCTGCCCTGCGTGATCACCCGCGATCCCAACACCGGCAAGCGCAACGTGGGGATGTACAGGATGCAGGTCTTCGACGAAAAAACCACTGGCATGCACTGGCAGCGCCAGAAAGTCGGCGCCGAGCACTACCGCGAAGCCCTGCGCGCCAGCACGAAACAGGTAGGAACGCGTCCGGAGCGCGCGGAGCATGCGCGCGCAGCGGTTGACCTCATGGCCCGGTCGTCCGGCGGGTCGGTGTTGGTCGAAGGCAACAGGCCCTCCGGCCGCATGGAAGTGGCGGTCGCCATCGGCACCGACCCGGCTCTGTCATTTTCCGCCATCGTCCCCGCGCCGCCTGACGTCGAGGAATACCTGATCGCCGGATTCCTTCGCCAGAAGCCGGTCGAGCTCGTCAAGTGCGAAACCGTTGATCTTGAGGTTCCGGCGAGCGCCGAGATCATTCTCGAAGGCCACGTGCATCTCGACGAGTTGCGCACCGAAGGCCCCTTCGGCGACCATACCGGCTTTTACTCGCTCGAAGATCTCTATCCTGTGTTTCACGTTTCCTGCATCACCCACCGCAAGGATCCCATCTATGCGACCACCATCGTCGGCAAGCCGCCGATGGAAGACGGTTGGATGGGCAAGGCAGTCGAGCGCATCTTCCTGCCCCTCATGAAGTTGACCATTCCCGAACTGGTCGACATCAACCTGCCGGTTGAAGGTGTCTTTCACAACCTGATGATCGCTTCGATCAGGAAGTCATATCCCGGCCAGGCGCGCAAGGTGATGAACGCCATCTGGTCGCTCGGGCAGGCAATGTTCACCAAGTGCATCCTGGTGGTCGATGAAGACGTCGATGTGCAGGATATTGGCGAAGTTACGCTCAAAGCTCTGAATCACATCGATCCCGAGCGCGACATCCAGTTCACGCTCGGCCCCGTCGACTCACTCGATCATGCCTCGCGCCTGCCCAACTTCGGATCGAAGATGGGCATCGACGCCACCCGCAAGTGGGCAAGCGAAGGCTTCACTCGCCCCTGGCCCGACGAAATTCTCATGGACGCCAAGACCAAGGTGCTCGTCGACAAGAAGTGGAAGGAGCTGGGAATCGACTGACATGTTGATTAAGACCCAGCCCATTTTCGATTGTCGGGCAGCGGTTTCTCAGCCGGGCCGATGGCGCGTCTGATCGGGGAATCCCGCTTTTCGAAGAGCGAATTGTTCGGTACGCGCCTGGGCGGAACCGGCGGCTCACTTCGTCTCCACGCCGTCTCCCGGCCCACTCCTGTGGCGCTCGAAGGGCGGGGGACGCCCGTCATCCAGGTGAGTCAGCCCCGTCTGCGGATCACTTGCCTGCGTAGCGCTGGCCGAAGAAGTCGTTTTTGTTCCAGGCGGGGCGTTGCTTGTCCTGGCTGACGTAGTAGCCGGTGAGGAAAACGAAGCGCGCGTACTGGGCGGCGGCCTCGAAATTTAATCCCGGTTGTTGCATATCGTCGCCAGGCTCGTGGTAGCGGGTCTGCTCCCATTCTGCGAAGATTTTGCCCGGGTTGAGGTTGGGATCGCTCGACTTGACGCCCGGACTGGGCATGACCGCAGGGATACCTTGTTTGACGAAAGAATACTGATCGCTGCGGACGAAGACGACCTGGTCGGGTGCGGGATCGGGGCTCTCGGTGAGGTGCATGCGCTGGCAGGCACTCTGGATGGCATTTTCGAGTGAGGAATGTTCGGCGCCGAAGGCGATGATATCGGCCATGGGCCAAAACATGGCCACTTCGTCGGTGTTGATGTTGGCCACCACGGCATTTTTTGGCACCGTGGGATAGTGGGCGAAGTAGTCGGAGCCGAGAAGCCCGGCTTCTTCCGCGGTGACGGCGACGAGCAGGATGGAGCGGCGGGGGCGGGGTTTCAGGGTGCTGTAGGCGCGCGCCATCTCAATCAGCATGGCCGAGCCGGAGGCATTGTCGAGAGCCCCGTTATAAATGCGGTCACCGTTCACCGGTTCGCCGATGCCGAGGTGGTCGAGATGCGCGGTGTAGACCACGTATTCGTTCTTGAGCACCGGATCACTGCCCTCGAGTCTGGCGACAACATTGGGGCTGTGAACCTGTTCCAGCCCTGTGACGTTGTGAAGTCTGGCGGTGAGCGGCAGGTCGAAGGAGATTAGCTTGCCGCTTAGCGCGTTCGAGAAGACTTCATCGGCGGTGTGCGAACTGCCGTGAAAGATTAGCTTGGTCGTGGCCATGTTCAGCGAGACGCTGCCTTTGAGCTGGGGGTAGAAATCATTGGGCTGGCCTTGCGGGTCGAGCCAGCGGAAGTGGGGGAAGGCCAGGGCGCGGACGCGTTTGCTGTAGGGGTAGATCCGCTCGTAGACAGGGTCGTCGAGGTCGATGATGCCGACTGCGCCGTGAGCCGCGGCATTGGCAGCCTTCTGCGTGGAGGACGAATAGTGCGCCTTGATGGAAGAGGCGAAGTTGGGCGCTCCGTGGATGAAAGCGACGATCTTGCCTCTGGCATCAATGTTCTTGTAGTCGTCGTATCCCTGGTCGGGCGCGGTGACGCCGAATCCCACGAAGACGACCGGTGCTTCGACCGAGGTGTCGGCGCGGGGATCGCCGCGGGTGATGTAGTCGTCGCCATAGGTGAAGGTTTCGGGCTGGCCATCGCGGGTGAGGGTAAACGAGGACTGAGCCCGGTCGGGGCGCATGGAGCGGAAAGGCACCTGCTGGAAGTAGGTGCCGGCCTCGCCCGCTGGCTCGAAGCCCAGGGCTTCGAAGCGGGTGGCCATGAACTTGGCGGCGATGTCGTAGCCGCGGGCGGCGGTGCCGCGGCCTTCGAGCGCGTCGTCGGCAAGGAAGCTCATGTTGGCGCGGATGGCTTCGGGGCGAATGGCGGCCATGGCTCGATCTGCAGGATCGCCGGCGGCGGAGACGTGGTTAGTGCCAAGAAAGATGGCGAGCAAGCACAGCAAAACGATTCGCCGGGAATTCATTCGGGCTCCTGGGCGCGAGGGGATGGAGTTGCGGGGATTGCCGTAATGCGTTGGAGGAGGATTTTAGCACGAGCCGTTTGTTTTCCCCTGGTTTCGAGAGACGCAGCTGGCTGGGTCTCGAGGAGATGGTGTTCAGGCCAGCCAGCGGGCCGGCAGGCCGACAATGACGAGACCTCCGCCGGCGATCAGCTTGCTGCGCGCTCATGCACGTCCGGAGCAGGGAACGACTTTGGTGAGTGATCCGACGGCCTGGATCACGCCGAAGCCCGCAGAGGCCAGGCCAGCGATTCGCAGTGCGCGAGGGGACCGGCCGAGCGAGCCCAGCAGCCCCTGGGGGGACGCTACCATCACCGGGCTGGTCGCCGCCGCCCGGATGGAGACGCCGCGAAGCCCGGGGGAAATGAAGGACCAGTCCCGCCAGGCGCTGTATCCCCAGGCGCAGGCCAGAATGCCGTCAAGAGAAAAATCGGATTGAATAACAAGGCAGTGAGACGCAGTTTAAGGGGCGGGAGTAACACGGCGAGGTATTGTAACTCCCATAGTTCGTTCAATGGATATTGGGGATATAATGCTTGGGCGGAGGCGTTCCGATGCGAGGATTGCTTCTTGGTCTATTGTTCCTGATGGCCTCGGTGGCGGTGGCTCTGGCGGCGGACCCGGCGGCTGCGTCGAGTGGATCTTTACCAACCTCCGGCGATGCAAAAGTGATCGTGCCAGCGACGGGGGAAACTTTCCTGGGCTCTGGTCAGCCGAGAGATACCTTCTGCTTCAGCATACGGACTTACCGCGTGCGCAAGGGGCTGGACCGGGGCAGTGTGATCCCCGCCCATCCCGAGGAAGTGGCGCTCGGTCCCGATGATTTTGACGCGAGCAATATTGTGGGCTATTCGACCTGCCAGCCGGCGGAGCGGTTTGGGCTGAAGACCTCGGACCGGCGCCCCTAGGAAACTGGAAATCCGGTATCGAAAGGCGACCCCGCGGCCTGTTGCATGCCGCGGGGCCTTCTTTTTTTGAGACACATACCGGTTTCCCCTTAGAGTATTTAACCGGCGCGACTTTTTTTCAGTACTTGGGTTGTAGTGGGATGGTGAAGTACGGAAAGAAAACTGAGGCAGAGGAGTCAATCATGAGGATGGAATCGAAGTGGAAGAAGATGTCGACGGCGATGGCTTTGGGAGCAGGTCTTGTGTTGGGTACGTCCGGGTTAAGCCTGGGCCAGACGCAGCCCGCGCCGCCCAGCCCGAACCCGGCCTCCACGGATCAGAGAGAGGATGTGCGGGACGCACAGCATAACATGGGTGAATTCCTGGGACAGCATCCCGAGCTTCGCGAGCAGTTGCACAAGAATCCGAACCTGATCAACGATCCGAAGTTTGTGTCGGAGCATCCGGACTTGCAGAAGTACATGCAGGACCATCCGAAAATCGCCGACCACTGGAAGGCACACCCCAGCGCGGTGATGCAACACGAACAGCGCTACTCGGAGAAGCGCGATAGTATGAAGCACCACCCGTCGCAGAGGAACCACTAAAGGTACCGGGCACTGGTATCCGGCACCTGGAGAAGTCTGTAGAGACCGACGGCGCGGAGGTCGCTCGCCAGTTTGTAGAGATGGACGGCGGGCGTTGCCTTTGCGCCGTTTTTCTTGTTACAGCGTGGTATAGACCAGCTTCACGAAGAAGTCGCTTCCGATGGAACCCTTTCCCCACTTCTCGTCCAGGTCCCGCGTCGGTTTCTCGGCGATTGATTCCTCCAGGGTTTTCCCGCTCTGCTTGAGTTTGGCGACGCGCTCGCGCACTGTGACGAGCATATCGCGATATTGCTCGAGCATAGGGCGGTCGGCCATGGGGCCGTGTCCAGGGATGATTCTGGTCTGCGCGTCACAGAGGGAGAGCGTGCGATTCGCGGCAGTGATCATTCCGTCGATGTTGCCTCGGGTGGTGTAGTCGATGAGTGGATACCTGCCATTGAAGAGGATGTCGCCGGCATGGATGACGTTGGCCTGGGTGAAGTGGATCAGGATGTCGCTGTCGGTGTGTGCGGGCGGGTAGTAGCTGAGGGCGAGGGTCTCGCCGTTGAAGTAGAGGGTGGCCTGATCGGTGAAGGTTTGCTGGGGCAACGCGTCGGCGGGCGAAGGGTCAAAATGCATGTGAAGATCGGGCATATCGTGCGCCTGGGCGAGGCGGACGCGGGTGTTCTCGTGAGCGAGAATGAGCGCGCCGCTGTGCCGCATCCATGGGTTGCCGTCGGTGTGATCGAAGTGCCAGTGGGTGTTGATGACCAGACGCAGGGGGTCATTGCTGAGCGCGCCCAGGGCGGCTTTGAGTTGCGGGGCGGAGGTGGCGAAGCTGGTGTCAACCAGGGCCTTGCCGTCGGGGCCGGTGAGCACAGCGACGTTGCCTCCGGCGCCGGAGATAACGGAGAGCGAGTCGGTCAGCTTCAGCGTGGACAGCTTGGCCGTGGCCGCGGCGGCACGCATCTGCGCGACCGAGTCGTTGGTCGCGGTCTGGGCCCAGGCCGGAAAGGAGCGGGAGAGGGTTGCGGCAGCCAGTCCCGCGCCCGCGTACTCGAGAAACTGACGCCGAGTTGAGGTCGGTGAATTGCGCAAATCATGATCAGCCATAGAGGTGCCGTCATCTTTCTGAAGTTAGGGGTGAGGGCGTGACTCGCAGAGGCCCAGGGAATTTTACAAAGATTTAACGGAGCGATACACAACTTTAACTCTCCCGGGCGCAAGATGGAGGATGCCACGCGTTCAGGGATAGAGAGTCGGAAGGCGCTGATCGTGCCCGTGGTTCGATCTTCCGCTGGTGCCTCCTAACCGAAACGTTTTCCATCCAAAGGTCATGGAGGAAATCGATGTGCAAGCAGACGACGGTGTTGTACGTGGACGATAACAGCAATTCCAGAAGGCTCCTCACCGCGATATTGGAGACGAAAGGATTTGCGGTGATTGGGGAAGAGGATCCTGTAGCGGCGTTGGAGCAGGCGAAGAAAAAGGAGTTCGACCTGGCGCTGCTCGATTATCAGATGCCGAGGATGAAGGGAACAGAACTGGCCCGGGAGTTGAAGCGAATGGACTCCGGAGTGCCTGTAGTTTTGATCTCGGGTCTGGCCGGATTGCCTTCCGAAGAGCTGACATTTGTGAATGTGCATTTGGGAAAAGGAACGCGGCTGGAATGCCTGCTGGATACGATCCGGAAGCTGGCCCAGGGCAGAGTGCCGGTGCTGGACATGGCCAGCATGCAGTGGGGGGACGCGACGTAGACCGTTTCTGGTCCTGGGAAAAAGCTTGAGCCCCGCTTTTCGTACCGAGAAGCGGGGCTCATGGCTTCTTTACTGCCAGCAGGCTAGTAGGCGATGAAGGGCCCGGTGTGCCCGGAGATGGTGCTGTTCTCGATGGCTTCGAAAACATTTCTGCCGAAATAGAACGGCAGGCCCCAGTCAAAGCTGTTGGGCTGGGGTCCTGCAAGGTTGTTGAAGACGAAGTTGTTCGCGTTGCTGAACAGAGTCTCTGCGTTGGCCACGCTGAAGTTGACAGAAGTAGACCCGGAGCCCACCGTGCTCATGTTGGTGGCGCTCAGGTTCTGGTTGGACGAAGGGCAATACCAGCCCATTGCCGAGGTACAGCCGGGAATTCCTGTCGTCGTGCTGTCGAGGAAGAAGATGCCGTTTGATCCGGTATCGACGAAGCTCCTCGAGTAGTTCTGTCCCTTGAAGGCGGTGGTAAACAACCCGGAACCGTCGAGCGGGATCACAGTGGCGCTTCCCAAGGCGTTGTTGGATTGAGTACCGATGCCGAAGACCAGCGATCCGCTGGCACTGGGCTGTCCGGAGGAGGAGACTGAGGGTAGCTCGACGACTACCCCGTTGTTGTCGGTAGCAAAGAACGCCACGGGATTTGAAATCTGCTGCGCCAGGGGCACAAACGCGGGAACGCATCCGGACGAGGGGCAGGTGTAATAGATACCGGTGGGAATCATCGAACCGGAGACGCAGAACGGACCGCAATCCTCGACGAAGACATTCAGTCCCAACACGCCGTTGGCGCCAAAAGCCTGCAGGGAATCATCGTTCATGCTGCTCCCCTGCGAGCAAGTGGCGGGAACGGTGGTGAAGGCGGGATCGCCGAAGACGTTGACGGAAACGGAACTGGCGGTTTCGCCCGCGACCTTGATCTCGGCGGTGCGCACCGGTCCCCAGAGAAAACTCATATCCACAAATTGAGTGCAGGATGCGAGCGGGTTGCCGCTTGCGTCTTTGACCGAGGGCAGCGAGAGGTTGAATTCACCGCCGGCGCTAGAGGAGAGCAGACGCAGCCCGATAGAACCCGTATCTACGAGAACGTTGTCGATGGTCTGGCAAGTGGAGGTTCCGGGGACGCAGACAGTTACACTGGTGAAGACGCCATTGGCAGAGTTGCCTGTGGGGCCGGAGTTGACTGACAGCGCGGCTACATTCTGACCCGGGGGAGTGATGACCTGGGGCGGCTTGCTGCTGCCACCGCCGCAGGCGAGGGCCAGTCCGATGGCGGACGCGGCGACGAGGGCGGCGGCGACGCGAAGAGACGAGCAGTTACTTGATGACATCAGCAGGAACCCCCTTGGGCAGCATTTCAGGTATGTAGGCTTTTCCGAAAAAGGCGCGCATGTGTCCGCCGGAGTAAACCACCAGTCCGGGTTGCTCGATCACCAGTGGCCCGGAACGGTGGCGATGATTCTTTGCCTCCTCAGCGAATTGCTGGAAGTAGGTGCCGAAGAGTTGCTGGAAGTCGGGGCGGAGGGGGCCTTGCCAGGCGACGCCGAATACTTTTCCTTCGGGGGAGGCAAACTCGCGCACCACGTTGCCAGCGGGGTCGCGGAGTTCGTGCACGTTATAGCCCTGATTCTGGGAGGAGCGCAGGGTTGCCTGCATGCGCACTTGATCGTTGGTGACCGAGGCGGCATCGCCTCCAAGCGCCGCGAAGGCGGGCCGAGCGAGCAGCCAGAGCCCCACGGTGAGAGCGACCACCGGAAGACTTCTGAAATTGAACATGGATTCCTGAACCGTGACTTTCTTGAGGGATTCGAACAGGGAAGGTTGTCCTGTCTTCATAGAATTTTACATAGTTGTAGCGAATTAGATGATCCCGGAAGGGCAGGGTTGCCTGATGAGAGAGATGAGGTGGTACCGCGGGGACAGGCGTGCGCGCCCGTCCCCGCACGAACATCCAGGTGCAACGGGTGCGGTTAGTGGCGGATACCCAGCACGCCAGCCGGGAATGCGTCACAACCAACACTCCCGCCCTTGCCCATAAACGTTGCTGTGCGGGTGCGCACTGTTAAAGAAGAGCTATCGCGAGGAACGGGTCGCAGTGGAAATGGGAATGACTTGTCCCCCAGTTCCCGTCCTCATTAATGCTAAACGAGCCACCCTGGGTTTTCTGGAAACCGGAGTCTTGCCCTGCCGTCGCTTGTTTCGTTCGATGGCTTCCAGGGCAGCGATCGCCTGCTCGAGGTGGCGACGCTGCCGCTTCAGTTCCAATACCAGTTGTTTTGTGTCCAACGCGCTGTGCCCTCTCTCGCCCCAACCCTGTAATGTCATTAGAACCGCTCGAGAGCGTTCTGTGTATATTTTTTGCAACCTTGTTCGGATTTTGGAAAAACGGTAGAGACCAAGGACTCCAAGTGGGGTGCTTCCAGTTGCGCGGAACGCACGGTTCGGGGTCCGCAATTGCCATTCAACCTTCCAGAAAAGCCGCCCGGCGGGCGCCGCCTGCGCCGGGTGACGGCTTCCGCTATACTTAACGAGATATGCCGATTCTGGAGAACATCGCCGCCATTGCGAAGGGCATGAGTATTACCTTCCGGGAGATGTTTCAGCCCACCCAGGTGGAGAATTATCCCGATGGCCCGGGACCGCTGCGGGGAGCGAAGTTTCAGGAACGTTTCCGCGGTGTTCACGTGCTGCAGCGCGATGAGAATGGGCTTGAGAAATGCGTGGCCTGCTTCCTGTGCGCGGCGGCCTGCCCTTCGAACTGCATTTATATCGAAGCGGCGGAAAATACCGCCGAGCACCGGGTCTCAGGCGCGGAGCGCTACGCCAAGGTTTACAACATCGATTACAACCGCTGCATTTTCTGCGGGTATTGCGTGGAGGCGTGTCCGACCGATGCGATCACGCATGGGCACGGGTTCGAACTGGCCTCGTTCAATGCCAGCAGCCTGGTGTATCGCAAGGAACAGATGCTGGCGGCGGCGCCGGCACATCTGGGGGCGAACGCGGTGTTCAACACCGCCGAAGTGCTGGAAGATCGAATGCCGGCGGAACCGGTACCGGGGGCATAGAACTTTCGAGAATTTCGATCGAGAATGCGCGCCGGTCCTCTTCAATTTCCTGGGGGCCGGCGTTTGTGTATAAGCCAGTACCGAGTACCCGGCACCTGGCGCCGGGAAAAGGCATAACCACAAAGGACACCTTTCGGCTCCACCCAGGGCTGAGGATCACGAATGCGGCTGCAGGCCAACGACCAACGACGAAAGACCAATGGCTGACTTCTTACAAGCCGTACGCGAGCGCGTAGTTATCTACGACGGCGCGATGGGGACCAACATCCAGAAGCGGAACCCCACACTGGATGACTATTGGGGGAAAGAGAACTGCTCGGAAGTGCTGGTATTGAGCCGTCCCGACATTATTCGTGACATCCACGCGGATTTCCTGGGTGTAGGTTGCGACGTGGTCGAGACCAATACGTTTGGCGGATCGCGGGTGGTGCTCAGTGAGTTCGATCTCGGGGACCGGGTGCGGGAGATCAACCTGGCGGCGGTGAAGCTGGCGCGGGAGGTGGCGCAGCAGTTTTCCACCAGCGACAAACCCCGGTTTGTCGCCGGGTCGATTGGGCCGACGACCAAGCTGCCTTCGCTGGGGCATATCAAGTCGGATGAAATGATTGCGGCTTACGAGGAGCAGGCGGCGGCGCTGATCGAGGGGGGCGTCGATGTACTGCTGGTTGAGACGGCGCAGGATCTGTTACAGGCGAAGCTGGGGGTGATCGGCGTCATCGAAGCGCTGCGCAAGGCGGGGAAACGGCTGCCGGTGACAGTGCAGGTGACGCTGCAAGAGTCGGGCACGATGCTGTTGGGGACCGAGATTGGAGCGGCGCTGACGGCGCTCGAACCGCTCGACGTGGACATCATCGGATTGAACTGCGCCACCGGACCAGTGGAGATGAACGATGCGGTCCGGTATTTGGGGGTCAATTCCACAAAGCACATCTCCGTGCTGCCGAACGCCGGGTTGCCACAGAACGAGGGCGGACATGCGGTCTACAAGCTGACGCCGAAGGAGCTGGCGAAATATCACAAGCATTTTGTCCAGGACTATGGGGTCGGCATTGTGGGCGGGTGCTGTGGCACAACGCCCGAGCACCTGAAGGCCGTGGTGGATGCGGTTTCCGGAGTGGAACCAGCGAAGCGGGAGATCAAGCCGACAGCGGCGGCTTCAAGTGCCTACACGTCCGTGCCTCTCGATCTGGATCCCAAGCCGTTGGTTGTCGCTGAGGAGATGAACACCACCACGCGGGTGGAACACTTCCGCAATCTGGTCCGCGGGAAAAAATACGACGACATTTTGCAGCTGGCGAAGAAGTTGGTGGCCGACGGCTCGCACATGCTCGATTTGTGCTGCGCCATCGTGGGCGAAGACGAGAAGGGGTATATCTCGTCGATTCTGGAGCGGATTGCGACGCGGGTGCCAGCGCCGATCCTGGTGGATTCGACCGAAGCCGATGTGGTGGAAGAGGCGCTGAAGCGGATTCCGGGGAAGGCGATCATCAACTCGATCAACCTGGAGGACGGCGAGAAGCGCACGGCGAAAGTGTTGCCCATGGCCAAGCGTTACGGGGCGGCGGTCATCGCGCTGACGATTGATGAAGACGGCATGGCGCTGACCGCGGAGAAGAAGGTTGCCATTGCGCACCGCATTTTTGATCTGGCGACGAACAAGTACGGGATTCGCGCGGTCGACATCATCTTCGACGCGCTGACCCTACCGATTTCAACCGGGCAGGAAGAGTATCGCACCGCGGGCATGGAGACGCTGAAGGCAGTACAGCGCATCAAGCAGGAACTGCCCGAGGTCAAAACCATTCTCGGCGTCTCCAATATTTCCTTTGGCCTCGATGCGTATCCGCGTCGCGTGCTGAACTCGGTATTCATGCACGAGGCGGTGGACCATGGCCTGGATATGGCCATCGTTAACTACAGCAAAATCTATCCCTTATACAAGATCCCTCATGAAGAAGTAGAGCTGGCTAAGCGGCTGATTTACCGCCAGGGCGAGGGCGATCCGCTGCAGAGCTACATGCAGCACTTTGCGGGGACGAAGGGCAAGGTACAGGCCTCGACGACTGCGCACGTGGAGGCGCTGTCGGTCGAGGACAAGCTGAAGTTCGCCATCATCAACGGGGAAAAGGCGGTGGGTGAAGGCGAGCACCGCAAGACGCTGGACGAGTTGCTGGATGAGGCGCTGGGACAGTACTCGCCGCTCGACATCATCAACACCGTGCTGCTCGACGGAATGCGGACGGTGGGCGAGTTGTTCGGCGCGCGCAAGATGCAGTTGCCGTCGGTGCTCGATTCGGCGGGTGTGATGAAGCAGGCGGTGGCGTATCTGGAGCCGAAGATGGAGAAGAAGTCGGGCTCGCAGAAGGGCACCATCGTGCTGGCCACGGTGAAAGGTGACGTGCACGACATCGGAAAAAACCTGGTCGACATCATCCTGACGAACAATGGATTCAAGGTCGTCAACCTGGGGATCAAGCAGCCGGGAGACACGATTATCAAGGCTGCGCAGGAACACGGGGCGGACGCGATCGGGCTGAGCGGGTTGCTGGTGAAATCGACGCTGGAGATGAAGTACGTCATCCAGGACCTGCAGCGGCAGGCGCTGGAGTTCCCGGTGATCTGCGGCGGGGCGGCGCTGACGCGGAAGTACGTGGAAGACGATTTGCGGCGAGAGTATGAGAACGCAGTGTTCTATGCGGATGATGCTTTTGCCGGACTGCACATCATGGAGGATCTGACGACTCCCAACGGCGGCAGAGACGCCCGGCTGAAGGAGGGGCGGACGGTGAAGGAGTACGCCAAGGCCGCGGCGGTGGATGAGGAAGCGGGACCGCTGTTCGCCGAGCGGTCGCCCGTTGTGGGGGATGCGCCGGACGTTCCTGCGCCCCCGTTCTGGGGGGTGCGGGTTAGAAAAGACTTCGATCTCAGAGAGCTGTTTCCTTACATCAACGAGACGGCGCTTTTCAAGAATCAGTGGCAGCTGAAGACGGCGTCGCAGGAAGACTATCTGCGGCTGGTGGAGGAGAAGTTCCGCCCCATCAAGAAGAAGCTGGAAGAGGAAGTGATTGCCAGCGGGATTTTTGAGCCGCGGGCGGCGTATGGGTATTTCCCGGCACAATCAGAGGGGAATGATGTGATTGTGTATCAGCCACCGGTATCGAGTTCTGGGCGCCGGGTACCGGGCGAAAAAGATGAGTTCCTGCGATTTACGTTCCCTCGACAGAAAGAGGGGCGGCGGCTGTGCATCTCCGATTTCTTTGTGC
>DATFTE010000082.1:0-4277 GCA_035262225.1 Terriglobales bacterium | reverse complement strand
GGTTGACCCCTGCGGTTCAGGATTCTCAACTGCACATCAATCCCGAATTCAAGCGCATCGACGCCACGGGGATGATGGCTGAGGCGCTTCGTTCCGGCGATCTCGGGCAGGACCTTCGCGCCAAAGCCGCACAAACTCTCCTCCTCGCGCTGCTCTCCGCCTCCGATGTCAAGAGCACCCTTCCCCAGGCGTTGCAAGGTCCTCAGAGCCTCGAGACGGCGCGCTTTCAGGAAAATGGAAGCGGCGGCATAAGGGTCGCGCTGGAGAGCAAGGTTAAACTCTCGAACGATCAGGTCAACGCTCTCGCCAATCAACTGAACCAGACGCTATCGGCCCAGGGCGCCGCCGCCCCGTAGCGGCTTTGTCGGGCTCTGCCGCTATGCTAATCTTGCCGCTGCCCACCGTCTGCGTCCGTGTCCATGTCCATGGAATCCACGCCCCCAGTCCGGCCTGCGCACGCTGGTTCTCAGAAAATTCGCTTCGGCACGGCCGGATGGGCCTACAAAGATTGGGAAGGCGTTTTTTATCCCTCGGGGATGCGGCGAAACAAAACCCATCCGGTGGAATACCTGGCCCGATTTTTCGACACCGCGGAAATCAACACGTCCTTTTACGGCCCGCTCAAAGCCGAGGTGGCCAAGCTCTGGTGCCGGAAGGTGGCTGCCGTCAATCCGCAATTTCTGTTCACCGCCAAGCTCTATCGCGCGTTCACGCATTCCCCCCTGGCGGTGATGGAGCCAACCTCGGCAGCCAGCATTCGGCCCACCGACGACGACGAGGTCAAAACGCGCGAAGGACTGGATGCGTTGGCCAACCAGGGCCGACTGGGAGCGCTGCTGATTCAGTTTCCGATTTCTTTCAAGAATACCTCGCTCAACCGGGAATACCTTGATCGGTTGCTGCGGCAGTTCATCGAGTATCCTTGCGTGGTCGAGGTGCGCGACTCCAGTTGGAACAATCCCGAGACCCTGTCGGCCTTTGCCGAGAACAACGTCGCCTTCTGCAATATCGACCAGCCATTGCTGGGCAAGTCTCTTGCCCCCACCGAGCACGTCACCGCACCCCTCGCCTACGTGCGCTTGCACGGCCGCAACTACGACCAGTGGTTCGATTCCGACAATCGCAACGATCGTTATAACTATCTCTACAAAGAACGGGAGTTGGAGGGGTGGAAACAACGGATTGACCGGGTTGCGGAAAAAGCGCAGACGACTTACGTGATCACCAACAATCACTTCGAGAGCAAAGCGGGCGTCAACGCACTGGAGTTGAAAGCGATGGTCACCGGCAAGCGGGTCTGGGCTCCGCCGACTCTCATCAAGAAATATCCCGAACTGGGCAAGGTTGCCGATCCCGCCGATGATTCGTCCCTGGCCTCCGGACAATTGCCGCTGCTCGCCTGACGGCGCTCGCATGCGACGACACGACTCGCGGACCGGGGATGAGTTCTAGGCTCTTGCCGCCGCGTGATCGGCCAGCCGGCTTTGGTTATACCGCAGAGCGACGTTCATGTAGACATTCCCGAGGGAGGTCTCAAAGCAGATCATCAATGCTTCGGTGTCTTCACTGGTTTTGTCGCCCTCCTGCGCCGTCAGCAGCACGGGGGGATGCACCCGGAAGTGGAATCCCTGATCGTTCAACGCGGAAATGGCGTTGCCCACAACCTGGTTTGCCAGTTCGAAAATGGTTTCCTTGATGAGCGCGTCAGACTCGGGAAGGTCGGCGCCGGCATAGTGACTGGCGACACGCACGGCCGTCTGCGGCTCAAGATCCAGAATGATCCTGCCTTCAATGTCGCCCGTCAGCACGATCATGCCTGCCACCCCTTTGCGGCGATACGCTTCCTCTTCCATGGTGAGATTGCCCACCTTGGTCGAGCCCTGCAGGCCTTGCGACAACACGGCATCCGCTGCGTTAATGAACGGCTGGATCAATTCCATCCTCATGGACTTACACTCCCACCCCTGCGGCGTTGGCCACCGAACCATCTTCACCCAGCACGTACTTGATGACCTCGTAGAGCACTTCCGGCTTGACCGGCTTCTGGACAAAATGGCGAGCGCCCCGCTGCAGCGCGGCCACGATGTTCTCCTGGTATCCCACCGAGGAGACCATCACGATGCGCGCTTCAGGATGCGATTGAACGATCCGTTCGGCCGCCTCGATGCCTTCCATCTGCGGCATGGTGATATCCATGAGCACGATGTCGGGATGCGTGCGGTCGAACTCGCTGATGGCGGTGAGGCCGTCTCCGGCTTCGGCCGCCACCTGCCCGCCGAACGTTTCGATCATGCGGGCCAGGTTTTTACGGGCAAACACAGAGTCGTCCACGATCAGATAGCGGACTGGCTGCCCGTCTTTGCTGCGCTTTACTGGTGCAAACTGCTCCATACAAACCTCCCCTTGTTCCTCGAATATCATGGCCGTGCCGCCCGGACCAGATCACGCCGGTCACAGGCTTTCCGTGTCCAATCTCAGCTGCCGGCGCGTGCGTCGCGCCCACTGTCGCCGAAATCCGCACCGGGATGGCGGCCGCAAACCGCCTGCAGCGTCGCGCCCATCCCCTCTAACCCCACGACGCGAATCGCATATCCGCGCTCAATGGCTGCTTTGGGCATGCCATACACGACGCAGGATTCTTCGCTCTGTGCGATGGTCATGCCGCCCTCTTTTTTGATCGCCCCCAGACCCTCGGCGCCGTCATCTCCCATGCCCGTCATCAGCACCCCAACCGCTTTGGCCTTGAACTCGTCCGCCACGCTGCGCAGCAGCACGTCGGCGCTGGGACGATGACCATTGACGCGCGGCTCGTCGCTCAGAACCACAATTTCCCCGAGGGGCAGGCGCTTCACCTTGAGGTGACGGCTCCCTGGACAAATCAGCACGCGCCCGGGCTGCAGCAAATCGCCCGACTGCGCCTCCTTGACTCGCAGGGGACAGACTTCGTCCAACCGCCGGGCGAACATGTCGGTGAATCCGTCCGGCATGTGTTGCACCACGGCGATGGTTCCCGGAAAGTCTCCGGGCAACTGCGAGAGCACATACTCGAGCGCCTGGGGACCGCCGGTCGAAACCCCGATCGCGACAACCCTGCTGGGTATTCCGGTGGGGGTCGGCACTTTTTTCGCCTTGGCCGGAGCGGCCGACAAAATCCGCGGCTTCAGCTTGCAGTCCGCCGCCGCCTTCACTTTGACGATCAGCTCGCGAGCCGTCTCGGCCATGTGCGCGGTGGCATCCTTGGGCTTGGTCACGAAGTCGAAGGCGCCCAGTCCCAACGCTTTCATGGTTACGCTCGCGCCCTCGGTGCTGTGCGAACTGAACACGATCACCGGAACCGGCTGCCGCCGCATGATCTCCTTCAGGGCATCGATGCCGTTCATTCCCGGCATTTCCAGGTCGAGCGTCACCACGTTCGGCCGCAGGTCCTCGATTTTCTTAAGACAAAACGATCCGTCCATGGCGGTGCCCACCACCTCGATGGACTCGTCGGCGGCCAGCATCTGCGGAATGAGCTTGCGCATCAGCGCCGAATCGTCGACCACCAACACCCGGACACGTCGCAGGCTCATATCTTTCCTCCCCCCGCCGGAGTCAGAGCGAGTCGCGCGCGATCGGTGTGGGTCAACAGCAGCCCACAATTGACCCGCCCCGTTTCCTCGGGCCGCGATCGGGCCACGTGTTCGACCACCGCGGGCAGATTCAGAATCAACACCACGCGTCCGTCTCCCAGGATGGAGGCGCCCGATACCAGGTCGGTCGAGAAGGTCTGATCGTCCAACGCTTTAATGACCAGTTCCTCTTCCCCTTCGAGGGCATCGACAATCAAGCCGTACTTCCTCTCTGCCACCGTGATGACGAGGACAAACAGCTTGGATTTCCGCTCCCCCTCGGCAGCCGGCCGGCCCAGGCGAAGCAGCGGGAGCACCTGATTGCGCAATTGCAGGACTTCGTAGTTGTCGACCTGATGGACCTCCGCTTCCGTGGTGCGCGCGATTTCAAGCACCGCATTCAGCGGAATGGCATACAGCCGCTGTTCCACCCAGAACAGCAGGGCCTTGATGATGGCCAGAGTCAGGGGAAGCTTCAATCGGAACGTCGTCCCCTGTCCCGGCCTGGTGTCGAGGCTGACCGAGGCTTTGAGCCGGTGCAGCACGCTCTGCACCACGTCCATGCCCACCCCCCGCCCGGATACTTCGGTGACCTGGTCGGCGGTGCTGAACCCGGGACGGAAAATGAAGTTGAGAGCCTCGTTCTCATTCAACTTGGCCGCTTCTTCC
>DATFTE010000081.1:0-3169 GCA_035262225.1 Terriglobales bacterium | reverse complement strand
AGTGACGATCGCCGCCACTGCGGAACAGTCCACCGATCCCCGGGTGAAGCAAGCGTTCTTCATCGTGGAGCCAAATCAGAAGCAGCTTGTGGAGGTAGCGCGCCTTTTGGATGCAGGATAAGCGTCTAGCCAACCCAGGTTGATATCAGGCGCGAGCTGCCATCCAGCGAGCGGGCGTCAGGCAGGCAATCTGACTCAGGGTGCGGCGATCCAGCCCCGGCAGGACGCCCATGAGGTATTCCTTCACCGGAGCGCCAATCCGCCGACACGACTCCACCACCGACAGAATCGCCGCCACTTTCGGGCCCGCCTTCACGCTGCCCACGTGCAGCCAGTTTTTGCGTCCCAGCGCCACGCCACGCATCGAGTTCTCCGCCAGGTTGTTCGACAACTCCACTTCCTCGTACTCCAGACACCGCGTCAGCTTCGGCCACATGTTCAGCGTATACGCCGCTGCCTTGCCCAACGTGCTCTGCGGCAACGCCGCGCGCGTCAACTCCTGGCACGCCTGATGGATCTCTTCCACCCACGGCTGCGCCAACTCGCGCCGATGCGCCAGCCGCTCGGCGCCGCTCATTTCCTTCTTCCGCGCGTCGCGGTCCACCGCAAACAGCGCGTCCATGCGCAGCACCATCTTCACGGCGTCGCCATCCTCCTGGTTCACCTTGACGGCATCCACAAACTTCCGCCGTGCATGCGCCCAGCAGCCTACATGCACCAGTTTCGGCCCGCCCACTCCGTCGTAGGCCTGATAGCCGTCGGTCTGCAAAATGCCTTCCCACTTACCTAGGAATCTTTTCGGACCTTCACGTCCGCGGTGCAGGCAGAAGTCGAACACCGTCTCTCCACCGGGCTGGCCATACTGCCACAAATACGCCTCGTGATTCTTCCCTCTGCCGTCGTGCATCTGCACCGGAACCGTCGTCTCATCCGCCTGCAAGTAATGCGCACTCAGTAGATCCTTGCGCATCGCTTGCACCACCGGGATCAGTAACTCCCCCACTCGCATCACCCAGCCGTCCAGCGTCGCCCGCCCGATCTCCAATGCCGCTTCCCGCTCCAGAATCGCCGCCTGCCGGTACAGCGGCAGATGATCGCAATACTTGCCCACCACCGTTTCGATCACCACGCGATCGCTGGCCATGCCCTTCTCCACGATCCGCGCTTGCAGCGGAGCCATCGTCACCGTGCTCTGCTCGCAACCGCGGCAGGCCCGCTTCTCGCGCTTGATTACCCTCACGAAATAGCGCGCCGGCTCCACATCCAACTGTTCGCTAGTGTCATATCCGATGACCGCCGTCTCTTTGCCGCAATGGCGGCAGGTCTTTTCTTCGCAGGCAATCACCTTCTCCACGCGCGGCAAGGTTTCCGGCAGGCGCTCGCGCCCCGGATGCGGCTTGCGTTCCCTGGCCGGCTTACGCTCAATCGGCTCGCGCTTGGCCTCGGCGGCGACCTCGTCACTAGTGGCGCCGGGCTCCTCTTCAGCAAGCAATTCCAGTTGCAGGTTGTTGAGGGTTTCGCTCTGCGGTCCCAGCACGTGAATCCGCTGCTGCCGCAGCTTCTCTTCCAGCGCCTGGATTTTCAGATAGGCCCACTTCAGTTCGCTCTCCAGTTGTGCGATGCGGAGTTGGGGATCTGAAATACTCATTGAAAGCTCTATCCTATGCGAACATCCGGGGCGATTCCAGCATTTTCTTCAATGTTTACAGGCCCGGCGTCATTCGCTACACAAATACACCAAAATGTTCTGGGGGCCGCTTGCGGAATTATGCCGACGGAGAGTGGTGCATCCAGTTTTTGCGCGGACGCGCTCGGGTGAGATCCAATCCGTTGATCAGCATCGCCAACTCTTCCGGACGCATGATGACGCTGCGCGCTCCGTTGGCGGCAGGCCAGCCGAAGCGCCCGCGCTCCAGCCGCTTGGCGCAGACCCACAGACCGCTGCCGTCCCACACCAGCGCTTTCACCCGCGTCCGCGAACGATTGGTGAACAGAAACAGATGGCCGCTTTGCGGGTCCTGCCCCAGATGGTCCCGCACCAGCCCATAGAGACCGTCGAAGCTTTTGCGCATGTCGACGGTATCGAGGCAGATGTAGATCTTGGTGGCGGGTCCCAGGCCGAACACGTTACTCGGCCTCAGCGACGTGAATCAGGCGGGCAAGGTCGGTGTCGCGAAAAGTCCAGGTGCTCTCGATGCGGCGTCCATTGCGCAGCACCAGTGTAAAGGAGTTTCCCGGTTGGATGGGTTGCGGCGTCACCATCACCTTAGCGAATCGGCTTGTTTTCCGCCGCTCCCGATGGAGGTAGTAATCCAGCGTGGTCGTGCGAATGCCCTGCTGGTGGCAGTACTCGGCGCGTGTGACACCGCTTTGGCGGTAGCCCTCCAACAAGCGCTCGATCACTTCAGCGGTTCGCCTGGTTGCCATGCCGCCATATCAGCACCCTGGCAAAGACCGCTCAAGAGGGGTTGGTCAGACGCTTACGGTGTACTCATAGCTGCTTCATCCACGACAGTTCCAGGTTCAAGCCGACAGTTCAATTCTTGAACATTCCATGGGCTTACCTCAAGCAGCGCTGGCGGCAGCTTCCCGACGTCTCAATGAGTGATATCGAACAGTTGAAGGCCTCGGACCGATTGTAGCTGAACTAAAGATTTATACTGTCCTTCGCCAAAACCATGTCCGACCTGGAAGCCCTGCTTGTAGTCCGCAAAAACTCCTTGTGCTCCGCAAAAACTTGATCCGATCGGGAAAAGGGCGTCGTAACAGTCTGTAGCGTGCGATGATCGTGCTGAACCGGACGTAACATGACGTTACATCGTTTGAGAATTTCCGATTAACGGTGGCCTAACATCTCCACGAGCCACCCCGCGAAGGCCTGCGTTTCTCAATGTTTTCGGACATTTCGTCTACGGACGATCTTTTTGCGGAGTAAAACGCATAAACCGGCGATCATGCGATCGGAAACACGCAGGCGGGGAACTCGCTTGCGACTGCGATTGAGGATGAGGAGTTGATGCCGAGTGAGCGCCGATTCGGCGACGACGGCACGAAGGCCACCCGGTTTTATAAGCCGAACGGCGGTGACGATCGAATGAACGAGAACGACGAGGATGTCGTGCATGCCGGCATCGTATCGAAATCTCAAAAAATCCCGGAATTCAGGACG
>DATFTE010000080.1:0-18614 GCA_035262225.1 Terriglobales bacterium | reverse complement strand
GAAGGCAGGAAGGTCTGGTGCCACTCGTCAAGACAGGCGACAAGGGCGGTCATAAAGAAAGCGATTCCCGCCCACTCGAACGTCCATCGCGGAGCGCGGGCGGCGGGCATGGTGCACCGCCAGGCGCGGAACAGCAACCAGCTGAGCACGAAGTAGCCCACCGCATGTCCCGTCTTGCGGATGTAGAAATTCCAGAACATGAACGAAAAGGGGTCGACCCCCGTGAGCCAGTGAAAGAGGGGATAAAGAATTCTGCTGGTGTTGCCGGCCGAGAGCCAGTTGGTGGATTCAATTCCGATCAGAACCAGCCAAATACCGGCGGCGATCCACGTCTTGTAAATTTCTTTGCGCGCGGGGTTCAATGGCGGTTGGTCCGCACTGACCCGGTCATAAAAGCCGCTACTCAATTGCGTAATTCGGCGCTTCGCGCGTGATCATGACGTCGTGCACATGGCTCTCGCGCAGGCCGGCTACGCTGATGCGCACGAATCGGGTTTTCTGCAGGAGTTCCGGGATCGTGGCGCAACCGCAGTAGCCCATCCCTGACTTCAGGCCGCCAACCATCTGGTGGACGATCATCGAAACCGAGCCACGGTAGGGGACGCGCCCTTCAATACCCTCGGGAACCAATTTCGCCAGGCGGTTCGAATCCTCTCCGTAGACCGGCATGGCGGCGGAAGCATCGCCGTCGCTGTTCTGAAAATAACGCTCGCTGGATCCGGCGGCCATGGCGCCCAATGAACCCATGCCGCGATAGGACTTGAAGGTGCGACCCTGGTAAAGAATCAATTCGCCCGGGCTCTCGTCGGTTCCGGCGAAGAGCGATCCGATCATTACGGCGCCGGCGCCAGCCGCGAGCGCTTTGGTGATGTCGCCGGAATACTTGATGCCGCCATCGGCAATCACGGGAACACTGGCATCTTTGGTGGCCCGATAGGCCTCGGCAATGGCGGTGATCTGGGGAACCCCGGCACCGGTGACCACCCGCGTAGTGCAGATCGATCCCGGGCCGATGCCGACTTTGATGGCATCGGCTCCGGCCCGCGCCAGTTCACAGGCGCCGTCGAACGTGCCCACGTTACCCGCGATCAGATCAACCTCGGGAAGCTTGGCTTTGATTTCCCGGACCGCCTCGAGCACGCGCGTGGAGTGCCCGTGAGCGCTGTCGATGGCCAGCAGGTCCACTTTCGCTCTGGCCATTTCCTGCGCGCGCTCCACGAAATCGCCGGTGGCGCCAATCGCTGCCCCGACGCGAAGCCGCCCATGGGAGTCCTTGGCGGCGTTGGGGTATTTCAGTTTCTTCTGGATGTCTTTTACGGTAATCAGGCCCTTGAGGTTGTAGTGATCGTCCACCACCAGCAGCTTCTCAACCCGGTGCTCATGCAAGATCTTTTCCGCTTCCTCAAGCGTGGTGCCTACGGGGACGGTGATGAGGTTTTCCTTGGTCATCACTTTGCTGATGGGAATGTCGAAGCGGGTTTCGAAACGCAGATCGCGGTTGGTGAGAATGCCGACCAGTTTCTTGTTCTTGGTGATGGGAACTCCGGAAATCTTGTACTTGCGCATGACTTCCAGGGCCTCGGAGACCTTGGCGTCGGGTTCCATAGTGACTGGATCGACGATCATGCCGCTCTCCGAGCGCTTCACCTTGTCCACTTCATTGGCCTGCTGTTCGATGCTCAGATTGCGATGAATTACCCCCAGGCCGCCCTGCTGGGCCATGGCAATCGCCATGTGCGATTCGGTGACGGTGTCCATGGCCGCGCTGATGATGGGCGCATTCAGGCGGATGTTGCGCGTCAGCTGGGTCTGGGTGTTGACCAAAGCCGGAACCACGTCGGAACGGGCCGGCAGCAGCAAGACGTCGTCAAAGGTAAGAGCTTCGGGAACCGGGAAATGAATCATAAGTTTGCTCGGGAGGACCGGAGGTAATCCTCTATTTTAGAGGCGCGCCGGGAGTTGAGGCAAGGAAGGTGGGCCCCAGACATCAGCCCCGGTCAGGGAAGCAGGTAGGCTTCTCACCAGATCACCAGCCGCAGGGTTCCGAAAACGATCAGAAGAATGCCGGCGGTGAACCAGCGGATCGATATCCGCCGGTTCGGTTTCTTCCACAGAATCAGGCCTATCCCGAGCGTGATCTCGAGCAACGAGAGCCAGAGCACGGAGGAAGTGTACACCGCCCGCATCTGAGGTTGTTTCAGCGGAGCCGGGGCGGACCCGGTGGCGGGTCACCTTAAATTACTTGCCAAGAGTATCGAAAACAGAATAACTTTGGCTCGCACATGAGAGACCGGACCCGCGGGAGGCGTGCCAAGTCATGGTTATGCGCCCGAATATACTTCGTCTTTGGCAACGTTCCACCTGGACCGCGATCATCCTCTTGTTGATTACCTTGTTGATCGTGAGCTCGCTGCCAGCCCAGGCTCCTTCCTCTGCGGAACTGCCACCCCCCACCATTCGCGTCAGCACCCACATGGTGGTGGTGGATGTGGTGGTGACTGATAAGCAGGGCAAAGCCGTGCAGGGGCTGCATGCGGAAGATTTCATTGTCGAAGAAAACGGCAAGCAGCAGAAGATTGCCAGCCTGACCACTCCTACGGAAAACAATGCTGCGCCACCGGCCTTGCCGCCGGGAATCTATTCGAACCGGGCGCAGTACCGTTCGCCCGGCGGACCCGTAACCGTTCTGCTGCTCGACGCGGTCAATACGGCGTTTAAGGACCAGGCATATGCCCGCTTCCAGATGCTGAAGTTTGTGAAGGAGAACTTCAAGCCCGGCGATCGCATGGGGGTCTTCACGCTGACCGGCGGTCTGAATGTCCTCCAGGATCTGACCGACGATCCGCAGATTCTCTACACCGCGCTGCAGCATTATAAGCCGTTGCAACAGCAGTACGCGCCGTCGAATGGGGCCCCGCCGACGGGTTCGGCCGGTGCGATTGATTCGGGCTCGGCGCCGGTCAGCGATGCGGCAACCAGCGGGGCACTAGCCGCTGGCGCTACGCGCTTGGTGGATATCGCGGAAGGTGCTCTGGCGAGTTTTCAAAATGTGAACTCCGGCTACGACGACGATCGGCGAACCGTGCTCACTCTGGATGCGTTGAATAGCTTAAGCCGTATCCTGGGCGGCATCCCAGGACGCAAAAACATCATCTGGGTCACCGGCGATATGCCTCTGTCGCTCATCCCTGAAGACCGCCAACCCTCCAAAGAGGAACAGCTGGAAGAACTGCCCAGCATGAGCACGCGCCGGGTCGGGCAACATTCGACGGCCAGCGTCGAAGCCACCACCCGGACCCTGCACGCCGAGGAGATTCGGGAGTTGGCCGCCCGGCTATCCAGTACCCAGATCGCAATTTATCCGGTGGACGCTCGCGGCCTGACGGCCTCCGACGACACCGACTCGCAGGAGGAAATGCGTTCCATCGCTCGCGAAACGGGGGGACGCGCCTATGTCAACCAGAACGAAATCAAGGCCGGTGTGCAGCGTGCGTTCGACGATCAGACTGCCGCTTACACGATTGCCTACTATCCGGAAAACAAGAAGTATGATGGGAAGTATCGCAGCATCAAGGTGAAGGTGAAGCGCGATGGCGTCGAGGTACAAAACCGCCGCGGATACTTTGCCATCGACCCCACCCAGGTCAAGGGATACAACCCGCAGGATGAAGTCCTCCGGGCGACGACCGACGTAACCGCCTCGACGATGGTGGGTTTCACTGCCCAAGTGGTGCCCGCGTCGGCCAACAAGGGGAAGGTGGGAGTGACTTTCCTGGTGGATGCCACTACCCTGGCCGCGGAGGATTCGGGCGGCGGCAAGCATATTAATGTGTCCTTCTACGCGACTGCCTTTACCAACGGCAAGATGGGGCCCAGTGTGAGCCAGAAAGTGGACCGCTCGTTTGACGACAAGACCTATCAGCAGATTCTGCGACACGGATTGCTGCTGCATATGGATATGGATCCGCCTCCGCCCAACAGCCGCCTGCACCTTGCAGTGCAGGACAGTCGTACGGGCCTGGTGGGTACCATCAACGCTCCGATTGCACAATAGGTCGGGCAGGAATGGCTTGTGTGCCGAGTTTCGGCGCACCCTTTCTCATCAGGGCCGAAGCTCTCTCGGGGTGGGAGTTGACGAGTCGGGTTAGAATGTCTCACCCAGGCCCGTCGGAGTCCTGAGCCATGAAACCTCGCGCTCATTGCCTCCGCTTGCAGTTGGTTCCTGTATTGAAACGTTTCAGTCTACTGCGGCGGCCAGAGTCCTCACGAGCGGTCTGACGTGGATGGTGGAGTAGGAGAACCCTCAGTGGTTCCGATCCACTGCCGGCAAAATGTATTGCGGCACCAGATCTTCCTGAATCTTGTAGGCCACGGGATCGGAATAGTTGCCGGCATAGAAAGCGATGAGCAGGTCGAGATCGGGAATCCCCATCACGACCTGTCCGCCATTGCCTCCGGCAAAAAATGCGCGGACGGTTTTCCCTTTGTAGGGATAGTTAATGCTCCACCAGAGATAACCGTACTGCAATTGGCGCAGATTCTCGAGCGCGGAAGTGGAGCGGCGAGCCCATTCCGGGCTGACGATTCTTCGTCCATTCCAGGTGCCGCCATTGAGCATGACCTGACCAAGTTTCATGAAGTCGCGCGGCAGCCAGTTAATCCCGCCGCCCATGTAGGGATCGCCGGTCGGACTGAGGTTGAGATAGTAGCGCCGTAGCTGAAGGGGGCCGGCGATACGCTCCTGAAACAGGTCCATGAGCGACTTGCCGGTGATATGGGTTAGTACATCGCCGATCAGGTTCGGATTCGCCGAGCAGTAGACCGGTTGCGAGCCCGGGTCCGCGATCATGGGCACGTTGAGCGTGTAGTGGTACCAGTCGGGATCGCTGGTCTGGTCCTGCATTACGTCCTCATTGCCCGGCGCGGCCGGGTTGCGGTCATCGCAGAAGTAGCCGGATGTCATGGTCAGCAAATGCTCGACGGTCATCCTGTTCTTGCGCGGATCAAGATCGGCGGGAAGCTGGTTGCCGTAAATTGTCCTGTAAACCGGAGTCGAGGTGCTGAGCGGCGCTCCGTGCTCGATGAGTGAACCCACCAGGGTGGCGGTCAGGCTCTTGCTCGCGGAGCGGGTATCGTGGGGCTTCTCGCGATGAAACCCGTGAAAATATTCTTCGAATACCAGCTTGCCATGGCGCGCGATCAGGATGGCGTGAATGGAGGGGTCATGCACCGACGCAGCCGGAGGATCAATGACGGTGGCGATCAGGCTCGCGAGTGGCGCCTCGGAGATCCCCGCTTCGCTCAGGCTGCCGGTGGGCCAGCCGTCATCTTCGGCCGGAGGCGGCTCGTACCGGTAAGGGGCGGGATTTTTCCCTCGGGCATAGAAGAAACTGGCGTCGCCGGCGCGGGAGAAGTCGAAGGTTGCGCGCGGGCTGGAAAAGTAAAGCGAGAACTGGTCCTGGCGGGGATCGTCGTCGGGGTGATAGACGCCCTGCGCCAGCGCCTGCTCGGTGTTGTTGTTGCGGCGGTGACCGATGAGCTTGATGGCATCACCCTCCCGCTCCAGGCGGTCGGCGTTGAGGAAAAATCCCAGGTTGCGGTCAGGGTTTTCGAGGAACGCTTTCACCACTCCGTTTTCACCAGCGCTGGCCACCAGGTAGAGCGTGAATTCATCTTCGCGCGGGACAACCTCACCCCGCCAGACGTTCTCGCCATGCGCTTTGAGAATGACCGGGGAGGCGTAGCGCTGTCCGCCGGTCACTGTCGGGGGCTGGATCCAGTGGCCGCGGATTTCCTTGCCCCCGGCCGCGAGAGTGCCGCGAAAGTCACCCTGATCGGAGGGAAACCGGACGCTGACCGAATCGCCCTGGCTGTTCGCGTCAGCACGCTGACCCGCGACCTCGGCTATCCACCGGCCATCCTTGCGAGTCAGCGTCAACGGTCCGCGGAGCGCGGGCCCGAAGTGGCGAGTGGCCTCCCAGACGCCGACCAGGTTGTTGGCCGGCACCGTCGATTCCGCCGCGATGAGCGTTGGCAAAAGCAGCAAGGGCAGGGAAAGCACGAAGCGTCTTCTCGAGTTGGCGCGGGCACAGCTCAAAGCGGCTCTAATTTACTGTCAGCGGCGCGGTTACGCTGCCGACTTTTCCACTCGGATTGTCGCGCACGACGAAGCGCACGGTATATTGTCCCGTCGGCAAGCGAAGTGTGTTGTTGTAGGTGAGTCCATCGGCGCGGAGTTTCGTGAGGGTGTCGGCACTTGTCGGCCCCTCGAGAGTCTGGCTGATGGTATCGGCGGCCGCTCCGGTTTTGCTCTGGAGTGCGACAATCGCGACTTCGAGATTCAGGAGATTCCGGTCGCCTTCAATGGTGACGCCTTCGGGAGCCACGTGCAGGCCAAACTGCACTTCTTTCTTTTCGCCTTCCGTGGCCGTGTTTTTCCAATGCACGGAGAGCGGAACCCCGGTGCTGTCGAACGGAGAAGTCAATGCCCAAATGATATCCGTCTGATGAGCGAGGCCGGGATTGACGGTTGCGTTGGTGATGAAGAAACCACTGCGCGCCCTGGCTTCAGTGCCTGGGCGATGCACTTTTACTTTGAGCGGTCGCCAGCCGGGTTTCGTGTTCCTGGTATCGAGATAGTAGGTGAGCAAGTAGTAGTCGGAAGCGTCGTCGGCGGCGCGGGCGAAGCTCGTGGTCAGGTCATTGGTGTTGTAAAAGGCGCGGCCCCCGGTCATCTCGGCAAAATCCTTGAGGGTGTCAAGCGTGGAGCCCTGCAGCCAGCTGCGCGCACTCAGGCTCTGGGTGTAGGAGTTGTTCAACCGCGTCCCCCGCAGGCTGGCATCGACATTAGGGTAGTAGTTCACCAGGCCGCGGACATCGATGGGGTAGACCGAGATTTGGGCATCATTCAGAGCCTGCACCGCGCGTTCGTAGAGAATCGAGAGGTAACCGCCGGGCACCGCGGAAGGCGTGTCCATGAAGAAGGGAAATCCGCCCGTCGCCCAGACCAGCGATTTTTTCCCCGGAATACCCGAAAGCGACCAGGCAACCTCGAGAAAAGCCTTGATCGTGGCTTCGATGGCGCGCTGCTGCTGCATGCGGGCGATGGCGGCATCCCCTTGGGTCACAAAATCTTCCAGATTGACCGCGGTGCTTCCCGGGGGCAAGGACAGGGCGGAGGCGGGATCGAGATCCACCCCGGTGGCGGCTGCGGCGCGGGTATCGATGTCGACTCCCTGAAGCAGGGGAAGTTCTCCGTTGACCTTCTTCAGCGCCTCCATCAACTCCGCGGGATTGGAGGAGAGATTGTGAATCACCTTGACACCGCGGCTGGTGATGGCGATGAGGCCGATGGACTGTCCGGCCTGCACATTGTCCGCGAGGTACTTCAGCAATTGTTTGCGTCCGTAGGTCTGATCGAGGTAGGGCGTATTGATGGTGTCGAGGGCAATCATGGTGAGCGCGCGGGGAGCATCGCCCGCAGCGCCCTCGTTGCGGTACTCGCCGGCACGGGCCGGGGACGGCGACAGCAGAGCACGCGTGGTCTGGATTTCCTCGAAACTCGAGATCTTCTGTTCCTTGCCGGCCTCCAGAATTTCGAAGTCGGTGCGACTGAGGCCCTGCACGTGGTGGCCCGACTTGTCGGTCACGATCACCGGCACCTCGACCAGAACCGTTTCCGACTTGAACTCCACCGGCCGTTCATCGCTCGCGTGCTGAACCGAAGGAGACGTCAGGAACGGTGTGTTCTGATACGTCGGGTTAGGGACAACTCCCGGACCGCTCGAGGTGCGGCCGCTTCCGCGGGATCCGCCCCCGGTTCTTTGAGCGTAGACTGGAGAGAGTGCCAGAGAAAAGAATGC
The DNA here is from genome assembly GCA_035262225.1 of Terriglobales bacterium. Classification (GTDB taxonomy): domain Bacteria; phylum Acidobacteriota; class Terriglobia; order Terriglobales; family Acidobacteriaceae; genus DATFTE01. The sequence continues at coordinate 10,752 of DATFTE010000080.1, read as the reverse complement.
AACGAAGGTAAGCGCGCGACGAGCGTTCATTCAGGGTGCCCCCGGAAGCCCTGGCGATTATAACCGCTTGAAAACGCGTGCCGCATCCCGCAAGTGGGTGCTCATTCAGCCGTTTAGCGGTTTGTCTTTTCCCCGCAAGCGGCGTATATTGATGGTTGGAAACTGTTGTGTAGTTACCAGCATTCGGCGAAACACACCAGTGGGCGCAAGCCCACTTTTTAGTTTAAGCCTGTTTTGTCGCCAGGCGACTTCACGTAAGTTGCTGTTTCTATGGTATTTGAGATCGACCGGGTGCGCGAGATCGCAGGCCGCGTGGCCGCCTCCAGAGGGCTGGAAGTGGCGGAAGTGGAGTTGCGTGGCGGAGGCAGGGCGCGGATGCTCCGCATTGTGATTGACAAGCCCGGCGGAGTGACGCACGAAGATTGCGCCGAGGTCAGCCGGGAGATAGGAACCATCCTCGATGTGGAGGATGCGGTTCCGGGTGGATCGTACTTGTTGGAGGTTTCTTCTCCCGGGCTGGATCGCAAGCTGGTTCGGCCCGCAGATTACGAGCGCTTCACCGGAAGCCGCGTGAAGTTGATGACGCGCGAGCCGGTGAGCGGCAGCCGCCACTTTGAGGGAAGACTGGAAAGCTTTCACGACGGGCATTTGACCCTGGACGTGAGCACGGCGCGAAAAAAGTTCCGCCCTGCGGAAGGCACACCGCAGAAGCTGGACATCGAACTGGCCAACGTGGAACGAGCGAATCTGGTGCCGGAGATCTAAAAGCGGACGTTGTACTTCAGACCCCGCGCCGATTGCCTGGCAAGCAAGAGTCGAGGATCTGAGTTCGGTGTTCGCAGTCCGACGTCTGCAGTCCGACGTCCGAAGTTCAGTCTATCTATGGCAAGCGAGCTTTATAACACTATCGACGCCCTGAGCCGGGAAAAGGGAATTGATCCGCAGATCGTAGTCAGCGCGGTGGAAGACGCCATTGTTGTGGCCACGCGGAAGTACTACAAGACCCAGGAAAATCTGCGCGCCGAGCTCAACAAAGAGACGGGAAAGATCCGCGCGTTCGCGGTAAAAACGGTGGTGGAAAACCCCGAGCAGGTCGAGGATCCCACGCTGCAGATTACCCTCGAGGATGCGCGCAAGCTGAATCCTACGGTCGAGGTCGGCGGCGAACTGCACATTCCCAAGGAGACCGAAGGAATCCTGGGACGTATCGCGGCGCAGCTGGCCAAACAGGTGATTTTCCAGAAAGTGCGCGAGGCCGAGCGCGACACCGTCTACAACGAATACATTGGGCGGGTGGGTGAAATTGTCAACGCCACGGTGAAGCGCATCGAGGGCCCGGATGTGATTTTCGATCTGGGCAAAGCCGAGTCGCGCATGCCGCGGAAAGAACAGTCGCGGCTGGAGTCGTTCGCCATCGGAGAGCGCGTGCGGGTGGTGATAGCGCGCGTGGAGAAAGCGTCGAAGGGGCCGCAGGTCGTGGTGTCGCGCGCGGCGCCGGAATTGGTGCAGCATCTGTTCCAGACCGAGGTACCGGAGATTTACGACGGCACGGTGGTGATCCGCGCGATTGCTCGCGAGGCGGGTGAGCGCACCAAGATCGCGGTCATGTCAAAGGACAAGGACGTGGACGCGGTGGGCGCCTGCGTGGGCATGAAGGGCATGCGCGTGCAGTCGATCATTCGCGAACTGCGCGGCGAGAAGATCGACATCATTGAATACCACGAGGATCCGGTGACGTTTGCAGAAAAGGCGCTGCAGCCAGCCAAGGTCAGCCGGGTTACCGTGCTGGAGGGGGGAGAAAAGCACCTCGAGGTGGTGGTGGATGACACTCAGCTCTCTCTGGCCATCGGCAAGAAGGGCCAGAACGTGCGCCTGGCGGCGAAGTTGCTGGGCTGGAAGATCGACATCAAGAGTGAGGAAGAGAAGCGCCAGGAAGTGGAGCAGCAGATGTCGCAGCTGGTAGGCTCCGCAGCCACTCCGCTGGAGAGTGTGGAAGGCCTGGGCGAAGGACTGATCGAGAAATTGAACGCTGCCGGGATTACCACTGTGGAAGCGCTGGCCGATATGACGCCGGAGCAGTTGGAGGCAATCGAGGGCATCGGGCCGAAGACAGTGGAAAAAATCAGTCTTGCGGTCAATAATTATTTCTCCAGCCTGGAAAGTGGCGAGTCGGCTCCGGCGAATGCGGAGACGGCCACGGCTGCTGCTCCGGAACCGGCAGCCGAGGCCGAAGGGGAAACCTCGGCAGAATCCAGCCAGGAGACAGCTGAGCAAGCGGAGGCACCGGCGGAAACCGGAGATCCTTCCGAAACCAAAGGGTAATCGCAATGATGCTGCGCCGGGAGCGCCACGGCAGGCGCAGAGACAATGCCGACACCGTGAGGTTGATATGAAGACTTAGCGGGACAAATCGGAGGAAATGAAGGGCGGATGAGCAAGATTCGAATCAACGATCTAGCCAGGGAATTGGAAGTCAAGAGCAAAGCGATTCTCGATGTGCTGCCCGTGGTGGGCGTCAGCGAGAAGAAGACCCATTCCAGTTCCATCGAAGAGCACGAGGCAGAAAAAGTCCGCGTGTACCTGAAAGGGGGAAGTGAGGCGCAAAGCGGTGCGTCGAAGGCTGTGCGCTCCACAGGCACCGATTCCGACGAGATCAGGACCAAGATTGACCTGTCTCACATCTCGAAGCCTGGTGACGTGTTGTCTGCCATCCGTGCCAAGCAGCACTCTCCTGCGGTCACGACACCGCCACCCCCTCCAACCCCGGTTCGTCCTGCTACGGTCACACCTCAACCGGAAATGAAGCGTGCTGTCCCCGCTGCGGCGGCTCCGGCCGCATCTGCGCCTCAGGCTCCAGCGGCCCCGCCAGCGCCGCGGCTGATTGTGCCGTCAGCGACGCCGAGACCGACATTTACCGTTCCCGCACCCCCGCCGCCGCGACCGGCGCCTCCGCCGGCTGCCGTTGCGCCGCCGGTGGCCGCACCTCCGAAACCCGCCGCACCCACCGTGCCGCCGGCCGAAGCGGCTGCGCCCGCGGCTGCGCCGAGCGCCGCGCCCCCAGCTCCAGCCGCGCACCCGCCAGCACCTCCGGCGGCTCCCAGGCCTACGCCTCCTCTGCCGCAGGCCCCGCGTCCGCGAATGATCGTTCCTCAGACTGGGCCACGTCCGGTGTACCAGGCTCCTCCCCGGCCGGTGGCGCCGCCACCCTCAGCCACCGGCGCGACCACCGCTCGACCGGCCCCGGGACGCCCCGTGCCGGGCCAGCCCATTTTTCAGCGTCCGCGTCCGGGCGCTCCCGCCTCGCGTCCTCCGTTGCGTCCGGGCGAACGACGTCCGATGCATCCTACGCGGCAATCGCCAACCGGCGCACGTCCGCTGGGCGTTGGTCCGGGGGCAGGCGTGGTCCCGCCACCGGGTTCCACGCGTCCGGGAAGCCGGCCTGGAGCACCCTCACGTCGGCCAGGACAACGCTACGTACCGCGCGGAGTGAAGGAAGGCCCGATGAAGGGCTACACTCCTCCGCCACGGTTGACGCTCTCCAACGAGCCGCAACCGATTACCCGCACCATCACCATTTCCGAGGGAATCAGCGTAAAGGACCTGGCCGAGAAGCTGGGGGTTCGGGCCAAGGATCTGATCGCAAGGCTGCTGGCGCGAGGGGTGTTTGCGACCATCAACCAGACCCTGGATGCCGAGCTGGCGGGAGAAATGGCGCGCTTCTTTGGGGCGGACACCAACGTCATCAGTTTCGAAGAGCAGGCGCAGAAGGAAATTTCCGAGGCGGCGGCGGCAGAAGAAGGCGGTGGCGCGGAAGCTGTCCCGCGTCCGCCTGTGGTCACCATCATGGGCCATGTGGATCATGGCAAGACGACTCTGCTCGACTCCATTCGCTTGACCAACGTAGCGGCCGGAGAAGCGGGCGGAATTACGCAACACATTGGCGCCTACAAGGTCATGATTCAGGACCAGCAGTCGCCGGCTTATGGGCGTCAGATTGTATTTCTGGATACTCCGGGTCACGAGGCGTTTACCCGTATGCGCGCGCGCGGCGCGAAGGCGACCGACATCGTGGTGCTCGTAGTCGCGGCCGATGACGGCGTGATGCCCCAGACCCTGGAAGCGATTGATCACGCGCACGCCGCCGAAGTGCCCATCATCGTGGCGGTGAACAAGATCGACAAGCCCGATGCCTTGCCCGAGCGGGTGAAGAAGCAGCTGGCCGACCGCGGCCTGATGCCGGAAGACTGGGGCGGCACCACGGTGTTTGTCGACGTTTCCGCGAAGCAGAAGACCAATCTCAACCTGTTGATGGAAATGATCTGCCTGGTCGCGGATCTTCAGGAACTGAAAGCCAATCCCCAGCGGGCGGCGACGGGTGTGGTGCTCGAAGCGAAGCTCGACCGGGGACGTGGACCGGTGGCAACCGTGCTGGTGCAGGACGGGACCCTGCGCACGGGTGACAATTTTGTCGTGGGCAACGTCTACGGCAAGGTGCGTGCCATGTTCGACGATCGGAGCAGTCAGCTGGAAGAAGCGCCCCCGTCGACTCCGGTCGAGATTCTCGGCATGGAGGGTTTGCCCCAGGCCGGGGATCAGTTTGTGGTGGTGGCGGATCGCGACAAGGCCCGCGGCATTTCCGAGTACCGCGAGCAGAAAGCGCGCGAGGCCGCACTGGCCAAGAGTTCGCGCGTCTCTCTCGAAGGACTGGCGGAGCAGCTGAAGACCGCCGGAACCAAGGAACTGAATATCATCCTCAAGGCGGACGTGGGCGGGTCGGTCGAAGTGCTGAGTGATCTGCTCACCAAGCTCTCCAATGAGAAAGTCCGCCTGAAACTCCTGCGCTCCGGCGTGGGCGCCATCACCGAGAGCGATGTTCTGCTGGCCTCGGCGTCGAACGCCATCATCATCGGGTTCAACGTCCGGCCCGAGCGCAAGGCGCAGGAACTGGCAGAGCAGGAGAAGGTCGACATCCGCCTGCATTCGATCATTTACGAACTGCAGGATGAAATTAAGCGCGCCATGACCGGACTGCTGGAGCCGACCATCAAGGAAACCTACCAGGGACGCGCCGAGGTGCGCGAGACCTTCCGCATCCCCAAGGTGGGGACAGTGGCCGGTTGTTACGTCGTCGACGGAGTCATCAAGCGCGATTCCGAGGTTCGCCTCCTGCGCGACAACGTGGTGGTGTTCAAAGGCAAAGTGGGTTCGCTGCGGCGCTTTAAGGACGATGCCAGCGAGGTGCGCAACGGCATGGAGTGCGGCATCTCAATCGCGAACTATGGCGACATCAAGTCGGGCGATGTGATCGAAGCTTTCGCCACGGAACGCATCGCTGCAGAAGTCATCGCGTAGAACCCGTCGTTAACCGGTGGTCGTTGGTTCTTGCCTCTACCAACGGCTGCCGACGAACGACCCCATGATCGCCCTTCTCACCATCGAACTGCGGATTGAGGACGCACAATCGCTCAAGGACAAGCGCCAGGTGGTGCGCAGTCTCAAGGACCGGTTGCGCGCTCACTTTAACGTGGCAGTCGCGGAGCTCGACGCGAGCCATTTGTGGAACCAGGCGACGCTGGGGGTGGTCAGCGTTTCCGATTCGCGTGATTACCTCGATGGTTTGATGAAGAATGTCGAGCGCCAAGCCACCCGTATCGCCAACAACGGCGGTGCGGAGATTGCCGATTCATTCCTGGAATTCCTGGACGCATCCTGAGTACGGCCACAAATCCAGTCTGCTCGACCGGGCCACCCGGTGCGCTTTTTGGCCGGAGACCAAACGCCGTTTTTCTGATATTCTCATCCGTTTTATTCCGAGGTGCGGGTTGGAGAAGCGAGGGCAGAAGTACCACCGGGAGCGTCTGGGGGAGGCCCTGCGCGAGGAGATTGAGACCATCCTGGGGGGAGAACTGGGGGATCCGCGCATCGGGCTGGTCAATGTCAGCGGCGTCACGCTGGCCGCCGACGGGCGCTCGGCACGCATTCTGATCAACGTGGAAGGCGATGACGAAGAAGCCCAGCGCTCCCTGAAGGGACTGGTGGCGGCGACCGGCTTCATCCGGCGGGTAGTCGGAGAGCGGTTGCACCTGAGACGCCCGCCGGAGCTGCTGTTTCAACTGGACCGGTCGGAGCAGTACACGGCGAGAATTGATGAGTTACTAAGTCGAACCAGGAAAAAGCCAGCGTCTCAGGAGGTTCGTCCACTCCAGATCAAGCCGCGAAAATGATCAGGCAGTGAGGAACGGGGTCGAGCGAAAATGGTAAGTGAGGTCCTCAAGAAGATTGGCGAGCGGCGGCGTTTCGTGCTGACCTCACATGCCCGGCCAGACGGCGATGCTGTCGGTTCCGCCCTGGCCTGTGGACAGATTCTGCGCATGATGGGAAAGGAAGCCGAAGTCGTTCTGCGCGACGGTGTGCCGCGAATCTACCAGCCTCTGCCATTCGCAGACCGGGTCCTCAAAACCGATCGCGTAAACGGCAACTACGAGGCCGCCATCATTTTGGAATGCGACAGCATCCAGCGTACGCGCCTGGAAGGACTGGAAAATCGGTTCCTCATCAGCATCGATCATCACCTGAGCGGACGGCCGTTCGCGGATGTGAACTGGATTGACGCCAAAGCGGTAGCCACCGCGGAGCTGGTGTATCGCCTGGCGCGAGAGGCGGGGGTCGGGATCACGGCCGATATCGCCACCTGCCTCTATACCGCCGTGCTGACGGACACGGGATCCTTTATGTTCGCGGGGACCAACGAGCACACCTTCTCGTTGGCTCGAGAATTGGTAATGGCCGGAGCGGATCCAGCGCGATGTGCACGCAACATTTACTTCGCGCACTCGACGGCGAAGATGCGTCTCCTGGGAGCAGCGCTTTCCAGCCTTCACCGCGAGGGAGCCCTGGCCTGGATCTGGATTACCCGGGAGCAAATGGAGCGCTGTGAAGCCAAGGAAGAAGATTGCGAAGGTCTGGTGAACTATGCGCTCAGCATTCAGGATGTAGAGGTAGCCGCCTTCTTCCGCGAACTTCCCGACGGCCGCTACCGGGTGAGCCTGCGCAGCAAGGGCGGATTGAATGTAGCGGCGGTGGCCGAACAGTTCGGCGGGGGCGGTCACGAGTGCGCCAGCGGATTGTCGCTCGACGGGCCGTTGTCGGTCGCGGTTGCTCGCGTGGTTGCGCGGCTTCGCCTGGGGCCCACCGTACAATAGAAGGATATGGACATCTCGATGCTGCGCCAGGCGGCCTCGTTTCTGGGTGCCTCGCTGATCCTTCTGGCCTATGCCGGCCACCAGATGAACTGGATGGATTCTCGCAAGGGCGCGTATAACCTGCTAAATGCGATCGGCTCGCTCATTCTGGCCTACATCGCTTTTCATCCCTTTCAAATCGGATTTGTGGTCCTCGAAGTATCCTGGACCGCAATCAGCATCTATGCTTTGCTGCGACGAACCGAGCCGATCCCTTGACGCCCTCTAATCTTGTCCGGATGGCCGGCGTGCCGCCCAGGAGTTCGGCGTGAACGCACGCTCGCGTACATTTCGCGACTGGCTGTTGCTGGCGGGATTCTGCGCCTTCCTTTTCTTTTACCGGCTGGGGTCGTTCGGGTTGATTGGCGCCGACGAACCTCGCTACGCACAGGTGGCCCGGGAAATGCTCACGCGCCACGACTGGATCACTCCTACTCTGGGCGGCGTCGCCTGGCTGGAGAAGCCGGCGCTGTACTACTGGCAGGCCATGATGGCGTATCGTATTTTTGGCGTCAGTGACTGGGCGGCGCGCCTGCCCTCGGCCTTCGATGCGACGCTCCTGGTGTTTGCCATCTATGTGTTTCTCGGACGCTTCCGTCCGGAATCGCAACTGGACGGTGCGCTGATCGCCGCCTCGATGGCGGGAGTGATCGGATTTTCACGGGCTGCATCCATGGATATGCCGCTGGCCGCCACGTTCGCCATCGCCTTGCTGGCGTGGTACACCTGGTACGAGAGTTCATCGCGACATTTCCTGGCGTTGTTCTATGTCTTCCTGGCTCTTGCCACGCTGGCCAAAGGACCGGTGGCGCCGTTTCTCGCGGCCGTGATGGTTGCGCTTTATGCGCTGGCCAAGGGAGACTGGAGCCTGATTCGACGCACGCTGTGGGTTCCCGGGATCCTGCTGTTTCTCGGAATCGCATTGCCCTGGTACATAGCCGTCGAAATCAGGAATCCGCAGTTTCTGCGGGTCTTTATCTTCGAGCACAACCTCGCGCGCTTTGGCACCAACCTCTATCACCATAAGCAGCCCTTCTGGTACTACGTTCCCGTAGTGTTGCTTGGCCTGGCTCCGTGGACGGTGCTGGTTTTGGCGGCCATTTTTCCCCGGGTTCGCGTCCGGTGGTCGGAAAGGGGGGAGATGCTCCGGAGTGAGAATGCGCTCGATGCCTTCCTGGTGATCTGGATGGTCGTCCCGATAGTGTTCTTTTCCATTTCCCAGTCGAAGTTGCCGGGGTACATCGTGCCCGCACTCCCTGCCGGAGCACTGCTGCTCATGCAGTATGTGCGACGCATCGCCGCGGAGAACCGCCGGCCGAATCCTCTGTGGATGGTTCTGCACTCGTTTGTGGCCGCCGGCTTGCTGGTCCCCTCGCTCATGATTGCTCACATTCTCCGCCAGCACCACCTGCCGTGGAACAAGGCCACTGCAGTCTCGAGCGCGCTGACCGCCATGGTTGGCGTGGGGATGGCGATGACCTTGTCACGCCCGGACGGGATGCGGTGGTTGCGTTTCGTCACCCTGGTGCCAGTGATCCTCAGTATGGCGACGCTGCTGCGCATCGGCGCGCCGGTGCTCGACGAAACGCTCTCCGCCCGATCGCTGTGGGCGGACATTGCTCAAATGGAAGATGCCGCCGCGCTGCCTCCGCTGGCGGTATTCGAAGTTCCCCGCGAGACCGAGTACGGACTGGCGTTTTATCAGAATCAAGTGATCGCAAGATATGAAAACCGACAGATTCCACCGGGAACGCATATCGTGGTGGCTCCGCAAACGGCTCGCGTGGCTGTGCGCAAGGTGCTGGCTGACCGGCGCGTCTCCTACCTGGGAACCTTCTGGCCGCAGAAGATGGATTATTACTGGGTTGCGCCGGTGGGAAGCTACTAGAACCAAAACAATTGCTGTTGCTTCCCGTTGTTCAACGGTTTGCTTCCTCGCCGAGTGAGGTTCTACACTCCAGATTTCGCGTTTCCCGATTCAGGAGCCCGCTTGGAGATTCTCGATCTCAGGCACTTTTCCGCGGCTGACCTGCGCTCGTTGCTGAACGACGAGACCGAGGTATGGGGACGCCTGCTGTCGTGGGATTATGCCGGATCCGCCGATATGATCCTGCGCTACGTCGACGCCAAGATTCTTCCCGGCTACGCCGCCATCGACCGGGGCCGAATTTTTGGCTATGCGTTTTTTGTGTACGAGGGCAGCAAGGGAGTGATTGGCGATCTGTTTGTTGCCGACGGGGGAAGGTTGCCCGATTCCCATGAGGTCGAAACCAGGCTGCTGACGCATGTGATTGAGACCCTGCAGCAGTCGCCCGGGATCCACCGCATTGAGGCTCAATTGCTGATCCATGAGACGGGGCGAGTGGCGCGGCCTTTTATGGGGCAGGGCTTCTCGCGTCATCAGAGGTTGTTCATGGTGCTACCGCTCGACAACGCGATGAAAGCCGGCAAGGCGTTAAACGGCGAGATTGAAATTCGCCGCTGGACTGAAGCCGACTATCAACCGGTGGCGGCGGTCATCACCACGGCTTATCGAGGTCACGTTGACTCGGAGATCAACGATCAATACCGGACGCTCGGCGGTTCGCTGCGTTTCCTCAACAACATCGTGCGCTTTCCAGGATGCGGTACTTTCGATCCGGAATCCTCGTTTGTGGCGGTGCAGGATCGCGGCAAGAGCGTGATTGGAGTCATTCTGTGCTCACGCGTACGCCAGGATGTTGGACATGTGACCCAGGTCTGCGTCCTTCCCGAATACCGTTCCCACGGAATTGGCGAAGCGCTGCTGGCGGCCACGGCCAATAATCTTCGGCAGCGCAACTTCCGGCTGCTGTCATTGACAGTGACTGAAGCCAATCGACGGGCAGTCGAGCTGTATCGCCACATGGGATTCGATACCAAGAGGGTGTTTGACGCGTTTGTCTGGGAAGGGTAGGTGCGAACCTCAGACCCTCAGGCGGCAGGGCGTTAGCAGCAACCGTGCGAACCATCGCCGTCAATGGGATTCGTTCCTAACGGATCACGCCGTATCTCACCGCGGCGTGCGTTTCTAGTTTGTTTGTGTTTGTGTACTTCTTGATGACAGCCAATTAAATCACTGAAGCAAGAAAAGGCGTAGCGGTGGAGCGTCAAGAGGCATTGAATACATTGCTTCCTCTGTCAGGTTGAATCTGCGGAGACCCTGAGTCGAGAGACCGTCCTAGTGCCTGAGCAGCCACATCACCCAGCCGGCGACGAAGACTCCCCCGACAAACATGGCGAAGCAATATAGGCCGTAACGGATCTGTTCCATGGTGGTGCTGCGCTGCGTGATGCCGAAAACCACCGAAGCGAAGACAGCGAACAACAGAGCGGCGTTGAAGTGGGAGACTTCCAGGGTCACGGCTTTTTCCCGATCGCGATATGGTAAGCATCGGCTGCGCTGATGAAATTCAGCAGACCGGCGACGATCAGAAACTTGGTCCCGTAGTCCGCGGTGGCGTGTGCGATGGCGCCCGCACCCAGATCCTTG
>DATFTE010000079.1:0-2447 GCA_035262225.1 Terriglobales bacterium | reverse complement strand
CATGGCCGAGTGGTCGGTCCTGCTTCCCGAGCATCATCCCGGCTACATCGATTGGGCCACCTTCCAGGCCAACCAAGCCCGCATCGACAGCAATATTCATCCGCAACCTCACCAAGGCGGAGGCGCTGTGAGAGAAGGCGCGGCATTGCTGCAAGGCCTGGCTAGATGCGGCAAGTGTGGCCGACGGCTACACACTCACTACCGGGGCCGCCACTCCTCGCCCGGCTATCATTGCTCCGGCAAGGATATCGTCCAGGGACGCGGGGTGTACTGTCTGAACGTTGGCGGTGTCCAAATCGATCAAGCCGTGGTGGACGCCTTTCTCCAAGCCATCACGCCCGCCGCGGCGGAGGCCAGCGAGCTCGCCCTGCGCCAACTGGCAGCAGACCAAGATGCGGCCTTGAGTCAGTGGCGTCTGGCGGTGGAACGGGCACGCTACGAAGCCGAACGCGCCGAACGTCAATACAAGACAATAGAACCGGAAAACCGACTGGTGGCGCGAACCCTGGAAACCGAATGGGAGAAACGCCTGCGCGATCTGGCGGCTGCCGAGGGAGAACTTAGACAACGGGAACAACAACACCCTCGGGCACTCAGTCCAGAAGAAAGGGACCAGCTGCGCTGTCTCGGCTCGGATCTGCGGAAAGTCTGGACCGCACCGACCACCACCGATCGCGATCGCAAGGAGCTATTGCACGCACTGCTGGAAGAAGTGATGGTGACCGTGGATCGGCCACAACACCAGGCGTGTCTGACGATGCGCTGGCGCGGCGGCGCGCTCACGGAACTCGATCTCGACTTGCCGCGTTCTCAGCCTCGTGGGATTCGCACCGACGAAGATACGCTTTCCCTGCTGGGCCGCTTGGCTGCTCTTTATCCCGATGACGTCATCGCCGGAATCCTGAATCGTCAGGGACGCAAAACCGCCACCGGGGAACGCTTCACGGCCAATCAGGTCGGCGGTCTCCGCCGCTATCACGGAATCGCGCGTTTCCAGCCACCGACGGAACCGCCCACCGGGGAACTCGTGCCGATTCGCAAGGCAGCAGAGATTCTGCGCATCTACCCTTCCACGGTGCATCGCTGGCTGAATGATGGTTTTATCGCCGGCGAACAGGTCACTCCCGGTGCGCCTTGGCAGATTCGCCTCACCGCGGAGCTACGCGCACGCTTTGTGGAGCAGGCGCCGCCGGGATATCTGCCGATGCTGGAGGCCACGCTGAAGTTGGGCGTATCCCGTCAAACCGTGTTGCAGAGAGTAAAGCGCGGCGAGCTCGAAGCCTTGATCGTCACCCGCGGACGCCGCAAGGGCTTACGAATCAAAGTCGTAGATGATCACCCCAGCCTGTTTGAAGGCATTTCATGAATAAGGGGGCAGTATGACGCATGATCCAAAAATCCCCGAATGTCCGAGTCGAGCACCCAGTTCACCCGCTTCGTCTGGATTCCCACTGCCAGCGCGTCCAGCGCCTGGTGCGGGTTGCGACCCGGTCGGAACCCGTACGAAAAGCCTTTGAAGTCCACCTCGTAAATCTGATTGAGGATGGTCACCACGGCCTGTTGAACAATTTTGTCCTCCAGGGCCGCGACGCCCAACGGGCGTTGTCGCCCATCGGCCTTCGGAATATAGACTCTTCGCGAGGGTTGCGCCTGATACGCTCCACGATGTACTCGGCTGTGTAGATCCACGATTCGATCTTCCAGTCCGGTCTCATACTCCTTCCACGTCACGCCATCTACCCCTGGTGCAGCTTGCCGCTTTAGCGCGTAAAAACTGTCCCGAAGCAGAGTGACGGTCAGATGGTGGAGCAGAGCGGTGAACCGTTCCTGTCTCCTTTCTTTAGCTGCTTGCCGCACACCGCTCAATCCCTGGGACACTCGTTCCCCGCTCTGTGTCGGGCTCGTGCTGGATCGACCGATGTTCTCCTTGATTCGCACCCTTCCCTCCCCAACCTCCGCGGAAGATTGCTCCCCTTTGTTCGGCTGGTTCATCGGTACTGTGGCGCGATCCGACTTCTCCGAGACGTGCATGTCCGCCTTGCGGCTCAGCGCCTTCGCGGACCGGTCTCGATCCTGGTGGGACCGAGACGCCCCGGAGATCTCCCGGTTCTCGTGCATATTGTTTCTCAGCGTGCCTGGGTTCTTAGACTACGCGGGGCCGACTGATCACTCGCGATGTATCGCGACCAGCCGTTTTGCCTTCCCCGTCGGTAATAGAGTTCAGCGCCCTGATTAGGGTTTTTCGAAGCTCAATCGCCCGGCCCACCGATACCCCGGTCTACGCTTCAACCAGCACCTCACGATGCTAGCTGCAAGACTTGGGGCCAAGATGGATTCGCTCTCTCCTTTCTTGTAGGACTCTTTCATTCCCGACAACATGCCGGTTTATCCCGGCGCACTTCCGATAATCCTACCTATCGGGAAGTTGCTCCGCGTGACGTAACGCC
>DATFTE010000078.1:0-6635 GCA_035262225.1 Terriglobales bacterium | reverse complement strand
CTTTGTCTTCTCGAAAGACGTCGGTGGAGGCGAGTTCTACCAGCTCTATCGCTACGATGTGGCAACGGGCGATGTCACTCTGTTGACCGATGGCAAGTCACGCAACACCGGAGCAACATGGTCCTATGCGGGCGACAAGCTGGCCTATGGCTCGACCCGTCGCACCGGGAACGACGTGGACCTGTATGTCATCAATCCCGCAGATCCGAAGTCGGATCGCATGCTCGCCCAGCTCGACGGCGGCGGCTGGGAGCCACAGGATTGGTCCCCCGATGGCTCGAAGCTTGTCGTCCAGGACGAAGTGTCCGCCAACGACAGCTCCCTGTGGTTATTCGACGCGGCCACGGGAGAGAAGGCCCTGCTCACGCCTCAGCCGCACGTAGGCACGGTTTCCTACGTCGGCGCCCAGTTCAGCAAGGACGGCAAAGGCATCTACACCACCAGCGATCGCGACTCCGAGTTCCATCGCCTGACTTACATCGATCTGGCGACCAGGGAACCTGCTTACCTTACCACCCACATCCCCTGGGACGTCGAAGAGTTCGACCTGTCCGACGACGGCAAGACCCTCGCCTTTGTCACCAACGAAGACGGCTATGGCGTCCTGCACTTGATGGACACGAAAACGCGCAAGGAAAAACCGGTCCCCTCCTTGCCCAGAGGCATCGTCTCCGGCGTGCACTGGCACAAAAATAACCGCGATCTGGGATTCAATCTCAGTTCCGCCCGCTCTACCTCCGATGTCTACTCTCTCGATACCCAGACCGGCAAAGTCGAGCGCTGGACCTTCAGCGAAACCGGCGGTCTCAACACTGCCGCTTTCTCCGAACCGCAGCTGATCCACTGGAAGAGTTTCGACGACAAGACCATCAGCGGATTTCTCTATCGTCCGCCTGCCAAGTTCTCCGGCAAACGACCCGTCATCATCAACATTCACGGAGGACCCGAAGGCCAGTACCGCCCCGGCTTCCTCGCTCGCAACAACTATTACCTGAACGAGCTGGGCATCGCCCTCATCTTCCCCAACGTGCGCGGCTCTACCGGCTACGGAAAAAGCTTCCTCGCGGCCGACAACGGGTTCCTGCGCGAGGGTTCGTACAAGGACATCAATTCGCTGTTCGATTGGATCGCCACCCAGCCGGATCTGGATTCGTCGAAGATTCTGGTCACCGGGGGCAGCTACGGTGGCTTCATGACGCTCGCTGTGGCCACCAACTACAACGACCGCATCTGCTGCTCGGTGGATATCGTCGGCCCCTCCAACCTGGTGACCTTCCTCGAACACACTTCGGGATACCGCCAGGACCTCCGCCGCGTCGAATATGGCGACGAGCGCGATCCCAAAATGCGCGAGTTCCTCGAGCAGATCGCCCCCGCCAACAAAGCCAGGAACATCACCAAGCCATTATTCGTAATTGCCGGCAAGAACGACCCTCGCGTCCCCGCCAGCGAATCGCAACAAATGGTCGATGTCGTCCGCAAGAACGGCACCCCGGTCTGGTGGCTGCTGGCCAAAGATGAAGGGCACGGTTTCCACAAAAAGAAAAATCAGGATTTCCAGTTCTACGCCACGGTGATGTTCGTGAAGAAGTATCTGCTGGGCCACTGATCAAATCACACAGGGGCTGCCGCCTCAGCTGCCCCGCCCAACCTCGACGCGGCCCACGAGGAACGACCAACGACTATAATCTCGCCATGCTCGACGAAACCGTCTTCCGCAAACACTCCGACGCGGCCCTCGAATCCCTCAAGCAATCTCTGATCGCGGCCGAAGGCTCGGCCGACTTTGAAGTGGAAGATCAGGCGGGCGCCCTCCACATTTCCTTTGACGATGGCAGCAAGTTCATAATTTCTCCCAACGCTCCCGCGCGCCAAATCTGGATCTCCGCCCTGGCCACCAGCTTCAAACTCGACTGGGCCGACTCCGCGCAAAATTTTGTGCTGACAAAAAGCAATGAAGGCTTGAAACCCCTGGTGGCCCGCCTTATTAATCAACAGTTGGGAGAAGAAGCGATTACGCTGGGGTAAATCTCCGGCGTCCAACCGCGAGGAAATCGCCGCGCCGCTGCTCGGTACGCTTACTCGGAACTCGACGAAGTCAGCTTCTGGCGCAAATCCGCCGCAATCAGCTTCCCGTGAAACCGGCCGTTTTCGATAAAAATCTCACTTGTCCGCGAGCCCGCCACGATGACCCCGGCCACATAAATTCCCGGTGCATTGCTCTCGAGTGTTTCCGGATCGCACACCGGCCGGCACTGCTCGTTCGAAAGCTCGATGCCCAAGGCCCGGAGGAAGTCGTAATCCGGATGGTAGCCGATCAGCGCAAAAACAAAGTCGTTCTTCAGATGCACCGGCCCATCGGGCGTCTTCAGGTTCACGAAATCGGCTCCGATCTCGGTCACGGTGCTGCGGAAATAGGCGGTGATTTCATCGTTCTTGATACGGTTCTCGACGTCCGGCTTCACCCAGTACTTGATGTGATCGTTCATGTGGGCGCCGCGATGAACAATCGTCACCCGCGCTCCGTGGCGCCACAGGTCGAGCGCCGCTTCGGCCGCGGAATTCTTCCCTCCCACCACCACCACGTCGCTATCGAAGAACGGATGGGCCTCGCGGTAATAGTGAAACACCTTGGGCAGGTCCTCGCCGGGTACGCCCAACTGGTTGGCCAGATCGTAGTACCCGGTCGAAACGATCACTTTCCGTGTGCGGTAGTCATGAATCCTGCCTGAGCGATCGGTAGCCGTCACCCGGAAGTTGCCGTCCTCGCCGGTCACCGTCTTCACCCACTGGTACTGGCATACGTGCAGGTGGAAATGCTCGGCCACGCGGCGATAGTATTCGAGCGCCTCCAACCGCGTGGGCTTCTGGTGCGCGGTGTTGAACGGGATGTCGCCAATCTCCAGGAGTTCCGGGGTGGTGAAGAATGTCATGTTCGCCGGATAGTGATAGAGGGAATTCACCAGGCATCCCTTGTCAATCACCATAACTTTCAGGCCCAGCAACTGCGCTTCAATCGCGCAGGCCAGGCCAGTAGGGCCAGCGCCAATCACCAGCACATCCGAGCTACGGTCCGGACGTGAATGCGCCAGGGCACGAGGAAGAGTTTCGGGAATCAGTTCGATAGCCAAGAAACATGCCCCTGAATCTGCAAACTCCGACGCCACAACACGTTTCGCCGGACGTGGTGGAAACGCCGATTTTACCATGCGCCGCGCACGGCCCTTCCGCTGCCAGACTAGGCTAAC
Organism: Terriglobales bacterium; assembly: GCA_035262225.1. Classification (GTDB taxonomy): domain Bacteria; phylum Acidobacteriota; class Terriglobia; order Terriglobales; family Acidobacteriaceae; genus DATFTE01. The sequence continues at coordinate 3,387 of DATFTE010000078.1, read as the reverse complement.
GCACGCCATGGGTAAGGACTTCCTCGCCCCGAACGACCTCTGCCATCCCAATTTGGAACCTGGGCCGGTGATGGAGGGCGGGCGTCCCCGCCTGTCGCCTGCCTTAGCCACGAGGAGCGGCCTTAGCCACGAAGAGCGGCGGCTGCGACCGATAACGTGAGCCATTCTCCTGGTTGCTCCAACCTCCTGGTTGCTCCAACCTCCTGGTTACTCCGACCGCTGACGAAGCTTGTTCGTTTCCCGTTCCTTCCCTGTGCTTTGGGTTTCTGTGATGAATAATGTGCAGCTCGAGCAAAGGGAGAGGACGCCGGTCCCCTACGACATGCACGTCCGCTCGGTACCCGGTACCCGGACTCACAACTGCCCAGCGTTATAATCTCCAGTTACTTTCTTTAGGATCACTATGACTATTACCGTAGAATCTCCCGCCGGCACGCGCATTGAATCCGACAGCATGGGGAAAATCGAAGTCCCCGCCAATGTCTACTGGGGGGCCCAAACCCAGCGCTCGCTCCTGCACTTCAATATTGGACGCGACACCATGCCGCCGGAACTCATCCGCGCCTTTGGCATCCTGAAAAAGGCCTGCGCCCTCGTGAACCAGGACCTGGGCAAGCTTCCTGCCGACAAAGCCAGGCTCATCGTGCAGGCTGCCGACGAAGTCATTACCGGCAAGCTGAACGACCAGTTCCCCTTGCGCATCTGGCAGACCGGCAGCGGCACCCAGACCAACATGAACGTCAACGAGGTCATCTCCAACCGCGCCATCCAGATTGCAGGTGGAGAAATGGGATCGAAAAAGCCCATCCATCCCAACGACGACGTCAACATGTCGCAGTCCTCGAACGACACCTTCCCCGCCGCCATGCACATCGCGGCCGCCGAACGGGTGAAGCGCGCGCTCATTCCCGCGATCAAGAACGTCCACGACGCGATTGACGTCAAGGCAAAAGAATTCAAAGACATCGTGAAGATTGGCCGCACTCACCTGCAAGACGCCGTGCCTATGACCGTCGGCCAGGAATTCAGCGGCTGGGCCAGCCTTCTCGAGCGTGACATCAAGCGCCTCGACTACGTCCTCGACGGGCTCTACGACCTCGCCATCGGGGGCACCGCCATCGGCACCGGGCTCAACGCACACCCGGAATTCGCCGAGCGCGCCGCCAGGAAAATCGCCGAACTCACCGGACTTCCCTTCCGCTCCCATCCCAACAAGTTCGCCGCCCTTTCTGCCCACGATGAGCTGGTCTTCGCGCAAGGCGCTCTCGAAACCCTCGCTGCTTCGCTGATGAAAATCTCCAACGACATCCGCTGGCTGGCCTCGGGCCCGCGCTCCGGCCTAGGCGAACTCACCATTCCCGAGAACGAGCCCGGGTCGTCGATCATGCCCGGTAAAGTCAATCCCACGCAGGCAGAGGCCATGACCATGGTCTGCGTGCAGGTGCACGGCGCTACTGCCGCCGTCGGATTTGCCGGATCGCAGGGCAACTTCGAGCTCAACGTCTACAAGCCCGTCATCATTTACAACTTCCTCCACTCGGTCACGCTGATCACCGATGCCTGCCATGGTTACGTCGAGTACATGATCAGGGGCATTGAAGTGAATCACGAGAAAGTGAAGCACCACGTCGAGCACTCATTGATGTTGGTAACGGCTCTCGCGCCCAAAATCGGATACGACAAAGCCGCCAAGATCGCCCAAACCGCTCACGTCGACCACTCCAGCCTGCGCGCCGCCGCCCTTAAGCTGGGTTACCTGACAAGGGAAGAATTCGACCAGTGGGTCCGCCCTGAGAAGATGACCAAGCCATAGTTCCCGAACCACAATCAGTCCCGGCGGGGGGAAAGACCCTACGACGCCGGCTCCGTTGCCGACTTTCCCACCGTCCTCATCTCGACCTTCCCCGAACGCGTCGTTGTAATCACCACGACGCTCGCCAGCACCAGCAACGTTCCCAGCAAAGTCCGCGGCCCCAAGGCCTCGCCGCCCAGAAAGTATCCAATAGCCACCGCCACCACGGGATTCACATACGCGTACGTCCCCACCTTGGTGGGCGATTCATGATGAAGCAGCCACACATAGGCGGTGAACGCGACGATCGACCCCGCCACAATCAGGTAAACCAAAGCAAGCCAAGCCCCCCGGGAGACATTCTGCAGGTGAAATCCGCGAAACTCCCCCAGCAGCCCTGAGGTCAAGGCCAGCAGAATTCCCCCCACGAACATCTGCGTTCCGGAACTCATGGGCTTCGACGATGGCAGCGGCAGCTTGCGGATCAGCGCCGCGGCAATCGACCAGTTAATCGCCGCCACGATCAGCGCCAGCGCTCCGGCGGAGTCCACCGCAACTTCTCCTAATCCCAGCGACCGGCTCACCAGCACGGCCACACCGCCAATTCCAATTAGCAGCGCCAGGCTCAGGCGCAACGTCAGCTCCTGTGTTTTCAGGAAGAGGATTTCCGACAACGCCATAAATACCGGAATCGTCGCCAACATGACCGCAGCGACTCCGGAAGGCACCCGCCGTTCCGCCCAGAACAGCAGGCCGTAGTCACCCACGAAAATCAGGAGCGCCAGCAACGATGCCGAAAGCCACTCTCGCCGCGACGGAGGCGGCGTGCCGCGCAACCGCATCCAGCCGTACAGCGCCAGCCCGGCAACCACGAAACGCATGGCCGCAAACAAAAACGGCGGCACCTCGCGCACGCCCACGCGAATCGCCAGGAATGTCGACCCCCAGACGAAATAGATAATGGCGAACGCCAACAGGGTCTTCCACGCCGCTGGACGAGCACCCATACAGACCGATTAGATCACTCGCCTGCTTCTTCAGATTTTCGTTTCGCCCATTAAATCTTTTTATGAACGCATTTACAGAATCGATAGGAGTGAAAAGGCCCCATTGAAGACAGCAGCCCTGGCCCGAAGAATGGGCCTCCTTCTCGGGCCGGCTTCTCCGCATCTGTTGGAGACGCAGCGCGGCCGCGTATCTTCTTGCCGACGCCCATAGCTGTGTTACGAAAGAACCTCCGCCGACTACAGCATGGCCTGAAAGCTCAACCCGCTCAAACCTGCGGCCTCCACGCCTTTGCTCGCTATCAGCACGTGGAACGATTCTCCCATTCCCGCCGGCGTCACCAGGTGCTTCAACTGCAGCGCCACCTTCGCGCGCTCCTGGGGCAGCCGCGCTTCCTCGAAGGCATCGGCAAACTGGTTCGCCTCGCCGATCCCCATCAGAAACTGCGACTGCGTCACCAGCCCTTCCACCTGCATGCCATTCTTTTCGGCCGCCGCCGCGAGCGCGGTGAAGTTCACATGCGCCGTGATGTCCTGCTCCCCCGGAGCTTCATAAGGATTCACTCCCGCCGCATGCCGCCGGTAGGTCAT
>DATFTE010000077.1:0-74724 GCA_035262225.1 Terriglobales bacterium | reverse complement strand
CATCTCTGAAGTAAAGGCGCAATCCCCTCGAATGCGCGGTAGCGCGAAAAAAGGGCGGAGCAGAGTCAACGGAGGTTTTACCAAGTACCTCCCGCGGGATCCGGGCCATGTTCCGATACCTGAGAGAACAGGACTGCTATGAGCACATCTTCTGGCATTCGCAAGGTCGTGATTCCTGCCGCCGGGCTCGGCACGCGGTTTTTGCCGGCAACCAAGGTCATTCCCAAGGAGATGTTGCCGGTCGCCGGGCGGCCGCTCATTCAAATTGCGGTAGAAGAGGCGGTGGCCAGCGGCGTCGAAACCGTGATTGTCGTCATCGGCAAGGGCAAGAATCTTCTGCAGGAGCACTTCCACCGCAACATCCGGCTGGAGAAGGTGCTGAACGAAAGAGGATGCCAGGCCGATGCCGAACTGGTCCGCAAGCTTTCGCAACTGGCCGAGATTCGCACCGCATGGCAAGAGTCGCCCCTGGGGCTGGCGGACGCCATCCGGAGCGCGCGTTCTCTGGTCGGGGACGAACCTTTTGGCGTCATCCTGCCCGATGCCGTGATCGATTCCGAGGAGCCCTGCATCGGCCAGCTGATGAAGTGTTACGAGAAGCACCCGGGATGCATCATTGCAACCCGCCTGGTGAAAGCGGCTGAAATCGACCACTTCGGTATTCTCGACCTTATCCCCTTGCGGGATCGCTGCTGCGGCGGACGCACGTCGCGCGTCAATTCACTTGCCGAGAAGCCGCGTCCCGGAATAACCACGTCGCGCTACGGCATCTTTGGACGATACGTGCTTGAAGCCGGAATTTTCGATGCCATCGAGCAGACCCATCCTGGATCTGGCGGTGAATTGCAGCTCACCGATTCACTGCTCACCAGTTCCAGCTCGATTTCCCTCTATGGCTACCGCTTCGTCGGCGAGCATTATGACGCCGGCAGCAAGCTGGGATTCTTGCAGGCGAACCTTGCCTTCGCGCTGAAGGATGAGGAACTGGGACCGCCCCTGCGGCGCTATCTGAGCAACTTGAAACTGGATTCTGACAATGCCTCCGTGACGGCGGCACTGTCAGCCTGAGGTGACTATGGATTATACGAACCAATATCTGGAAGAAGCCGGCGCGATCCTGGGACTGATTGATCGCGACAGCGTCGACGAGGTCCTTGATATTCTGCTGGATGTTCGCCACCACGGTGGGCGCATCTTTTTTCTCGGAGTAGGCGGAGGTGCGGGACATGCCTCGCACGCGGTTAACGACTTCAGAAAGATCGCGCACATCGAGTGCTACACGCCCACCGATAATGTTTCTGAATTGACGGCGCGCATCAACGACGATGGCTGGGAGACCGCCTACCAGAACTGGCTGAAGGGGAGTCACCTGCGGCCCGAGGACGCGGTCTTTGTTTTTTCCGTCGGCGGCGGAAACGCGGAAAACAACATCAGCACCAACCTGGTCGCGGCCCTGAGTTACGCACGCGAAGTTGGAGCCAGAATCTGTGGCATCGTCGGACGCGACGGTGGATTCACCGCGAAAGTATCGGACGCATGTGTACTGGTGCCAGTCGTGAACGCGGCAACCGTCACGCCTCATACCGAGTCATTTCAGGCGGTACTGTGGCATTTGCTGGTTTCGCATCCCAGACTGAAAGATGCCGAAATGAAGTGGGAGTCGACGGCTGCTTATACCTCCAAATAATTGCTGCATAATTGCTGCCCGGTCCTTCCCGCCCATATCTAGTTTCTCGTCCCGCGCCAAAGATGCTGACTCTCCCCCTGCGAGAGCCGGCGACACAACTCGCTCCTCCTTTCTTCGCGCGACCACCAAATCGCACACACTGACAGCCCGTGGTCTCGACCGACTGTGTCATGGACTCGTTCGAGGCCTCGCCCTTCAAGGTTGCGCCCGCCTGCCAAGTAGTCTCAAAATGCCAATAGTGAACCACCAACGAATCACGCTGCGATGGATCTGCGGCGCGCTGGCGCTTTGCCTGGCAGCCAGCCTTTGGGCCGCTGATGCCGCGAGCGAGCCGCAAAACATCATCACCTTTCTTAACCAGAGTATTGTCTGGTACCGGCAACAAGCCGTGCTCCAGCAGCTGGCAAGCCAGCCGAGTGACATCATTTTTCTGAACGATACACGCCAGCAGGCTGACCAGATCGTCCAGCTTTCTTTCGACTTCGCGCGCGCGCGGGCGCAGGCCTTGGGTGCAGCCGCAACGCCTGGCGAGGTTGGGGGCGCAGCTCAGCCCTCCCCCGGGGGTTCGCAGTATCAGGCGCTGACGCAGATGCTGGCCAACGTCGAGAAGCAGGTCGAGCAAACCCAGGCCGAGCTCGAATCGTTCAAGCATCAGTTGGCAACCGCAAGCGGGCGGAAGGGGAGGACCCTCGAGTCCACCATTGCCGAAACCCAGAGTGAACTGGACTTGCAACAGGCTCGTCGCGACATGGTGCGGAGCATGATGCAGTTCGCGAGCGGGAGCGGCGTGAGCGCGGGCAACCTGAGTTCGCAAGTAGAAGAGTTGTCCCGCACGGTGCTGGTGGCCTCCGATCACAACAAGAGCGCGGGAACCGAGGGTAGTCGGCCGGCGGCTTCCCAGGTGGCCGTCCCGGCACCCAAGCCGGCGCCATCGGGAATTTGGGGGCTGATCTCGGACACCCTCGCTTTGCGGCGCAAGACGGAAAGCCTCGATGATGCAGCCAAGGCAGCCGCTTCACTGGAGGACTCTGCGAGGGAAATACGCACTCCGCTGGCCACAGACATGAAAGATCTGGTGCAGCGTGGAGATAAGCTGGCGAGCCAGCCCGACTCGCAGGATCCGGCAGCCCTGGCGCAGCAGAAGAAGGAACTGGATGACTTGACCGCGCGCTTCAAGGAATTATCCACCGCCGTCTTGCCGCTGGGAAAGCAACGCCTTCTCCTGGATGCTTACCAGCGAACGCTCCTCAATTGGCGTAGCACCGTTGTCACGCAGTACACGGCCGAACTCAAGAGCCTGGCGTGGAGGCTGAGCGGGTTGGCGGCCATCCTGGGAGTGTTGTTTGCCTTTTCCGAACTCTGGCGAAGAGCCACTTTTCGTTATGTGCAGGATGCCCGCCGACGCTATCAGTTTTTGCTGTTGCGTCGGATTCTGCTCTGGTTCCTGATTGCGGTGGTCATCATTGTGACTTTTGCCAGCGAACTCGGCTCCCTGGCCACATTTGCCGGACTGATGACCGCAGGGGTCGCGGTGGCTCTGCAAAACGTGATTCTTTCCATAGCCGGTTACTTTTTTCTGATCGGCAAGTACGGGGTTCGTGTCGGAGACCGCGTGGAGGTGGCGGGCGTCACGGGCGACGTCGCGGACATAGGGCTGGTGCGTTTACACCTGATGGAAGTGGGTGCCGGGGGATTCGGCGCCCGGCCTACGGGACGCATTGTTGCTTTCTCCAACGCCGTGGTGTTCCAAGCCAACGCCGGGTTGTTCAAGCCAGTGCCCGGTACGAAATTCGCGTGGCATGAGATCGTCCTCACCCTTCCCGACGGGGGCGACTATCACCGGGTGGAAAACAGGATGATGACGGCCGTGAAGAATGTCTTTGCGCAGTACCGCCAGAGCATGGACGTGGAACATCGCAGAATGGAGCGCACACTGACCGGCATCCCGATCCACAACCTGGATCCGGAAAGCCGCCTGCGCCTTACCCCAACCGGAGTCGACGTGATTATTCGCTATCCTGTAGGACTTGATCAGGCGGCTGAAATTGATGATCGCATTGCCCGGCAGGTCCTGGACGCAACTGAGCATGAAACCAAGGTGAAGGTCAGCGGATCCGGCAGTCAGGAAGAAGTGAAGACGCTGCCGGCAAAATGAAGCCTACTGGTTTAGCAAGCGCGCGAGTTCGCGGTCCCAGGTCTCGAGATCGGTATGGGGAATCTGGCCGATGGTACGCCGTACCGGCTCCTTGCTGACCAGATAAAACAGCCAGATCAAAACGCAGCAATGAAACGTAGCCATTATGGTGAAGTTGAACGCATCGGTCGGGCTGTATTCACCATTTTGCATCCAGATCGAGGAGGTTGCCAGTTGTACGCTGGCGTAGATCCCCAGCCCCGCCGCAATGCCGAAGACATAACTTTTCCAGGAGAGGCCGAAATAGGAGGAAAACAGAAATAGGAACAAAAGCAGGCCCACCTGGATCATGCTGATCGTACGGTCCATCACGTAAACGCCGGTCTGGATGCGCGGGCCATCCGGCGCCGGGGAGTAGACCGCGACTGCGACTGCCACCAGCACCAACAACATTGCCGACCAGCGAAAAACCATCTTTCCGAATTCCCACAACGCTGGATAAAGGCGGAATACGTGGGAGAAGATCTCCCAAATCAGTCCGAAGCGAAGAGCGATACTCCCGATGAATCCCACCCAAAATGCCTGCCAATACTGGTGGGCGGACACGCTCTCACTGTGGTCCAGAAGGAAAAACAAAACTCCCAGGAACGCCTCGTAAATCGTGTAGGCGAAGAAGATAGGGAACTCCCGGTACAACTTGCGACGGACCATGACGGTAAAAATGACTACCTGGAGCACACGAGGTGCCAGCCACAAGTAATGCCAGAGCATGGAGTGCGCATGCATACCGGTCATGCGCAATATACCGTGCTTGGCAAACCCCCCACAACAAATACTTTAAGTAGCGGTTACGCCTCCAAGTAGCAGCTCCTTTCCCGAGAAATCCAGGTCCCCTTAGGGACTTATGGCTTACATTGCTGGCCGGGTTGGCAGTTCGGTTTAGGGTAACCATCCGCAAGCGTTCTTGGTGGATTGGCCAGCGCCCCCAACAACAGCGCCGTACCCAACAAATACAACCAGGTCTTTTTCACCGTAGGAACTCCTTTAGATTGAAGTGGCTTGTCGCCTACCCTCACAATGTGAAGGAAGTACCGCTAATCGTTTTGAACAGGTTGTGGATAATCAGATTTCCGGAATTTGGAAATTCAGGAATTTATCAGGGAATCAGCCCTTTAAAAGCGAGGAAAAACCGGCTCCGAACAATCTGATGATTCGATCTTGAACCCTCCCGGGCATGAATTCAAACATGGTGAGCGAGTAAAAAATCAACACCCATCCCGCCCAGGCGGGAAAGTATGCGGCTGAAAGGTAAACCAGATGGCCCGGCAAAGAACTGGGCTTTTCGACGGGTCGGTTCGGGCAATCATCGGGTCTGGCTCCCGTCGAATCGCACCCTGGAAAAGGCGATCCGAGACTAGTAGTTCGATGACCGCCCGTGGCCCGGCGAGGTAAAGACTGTGTCAAGCAAAGTTAAGAATTATAAGGGTCTTTAAGATCTCTCGAGACCTTCGGGACAGGCATGTTGCGGACTGCAATCCCTGCGGAGGCGCCATGAGCTGGGCACGCAAAATCGTCAAGCCATTTCGGGTGGAGGATGGCAGGAGTTTTCGTCTAAAGGACTTTGATCCCTCTGATACCGGCGAACTCAAGTCTGAACTGGATGGAAAAGAACTGCTGGCAAGAGGAACAGCGCGCATGGCCGAGTTACAGGACATGCTCTATGCCCAGAACCGGTGGGCCCTCCTGCTGACTATTCAAGCCCTGGATGCCGCCGGTAAAGATAGCATTATCAAGCACGTGATGTCCGGAGTGAATCCTCAGGGCTGCCAGGTGTCGTCGTTCAAGGCTCCTTCGCGTGAAGAACTGGATCACGACTACATGTGGCGGGCCGCGTGCCGCCTGCCACAGCGCGGCTGCATCGGGATCTTCAACCGCTCTTATTATGAAGAAGTGCTGGTGGTGCGAGTACACCCGGAGCTTCTTCGCAGCCAGCAACTGCCACCCTCCTTGGTGACCGACGACGTCTGGAAAGATCGCTTTGAAGACATTACCCACTATGAGCGCTATCTTTTCCGCAACGGCACGGTGGTGCGCAAGTTCTTTCTGAATCTTTCCAAGAAGGAGCAGAAGAAGCGCTTTCTGGCGCGAGTGGATCAGCCCGAGAAGAACTGGAAATTTTCTGCCGCCGATATTCGCGAGCGGCGCTTCTGGGACGATTACATGACCGCGTACGAGGATATGATCCGTCACACGGCCAGCAAGCACGCTCCGTGGTATGTCGTTCCTGCCGACAACAAGTGGTTCACCCGGGTCGTTGTGGCAGCCGCTGTCGTCGAGGCCCTCGAGGAAATGGAATTACGCTACCCCATAGTCGACGGGGAGAAGCTGCGTGAAATCCTGGAGGCGCGCGCCGAGTTGCTCGGGGATGGCAAATCTTCAAAAAAACAGAAAACGAAACACTAGCACTCGCGCACGTCAGCTGGATTGACTCGAGGTCAGAAAATCGTTTTAGTCGCGGAAATTCCCTGCAAAAAATCCCGCCCTCGATTACCATAACGAAAACCTCGTTATTCCCTGGAGATGAAAGCAATGGAAGGCACCGAATTCACGGGGCGCCGTTTGTCCTGCCTGCTCGTGGCTCTGCTGCTGGCGGCGGCGCTCCCGTCTCTTGCCAAGAAGGACCAAACGGAGAGAACCGGAAAGCCCACCGCACAGCCGGTTCCGTCCGCCAGTGACGCAACGTCCACGAAGAGCAACGAAGATACGACCTTCAAAGGAATGAAGTACCGGGTCGTCGGTCCTTTCCGCGGAGGCCGCTCCTTGACGGCTTCGGGCATCAGCGGTGATGCGACAACTTACTACTTTGGGGCGACCGGTGGTGGGGTGTGGAAGTCCACCGATGGCGCAATGACCTGGAGTGCAATCTTCGACAAGGAAGACGTTTCTTCGATCGGCAGCCTGGCAGTCGCGCCCTCCGATCCCAATATCGTCTACGTGGGAACGGGGGAAGCCTGCATTCGGGGAAATATCTCGCACGGGGACGGGGTCTACAAGACACTCGACGGAGGCAAGACCTGGAAAAACGTCGGCCTGCGTGATACCCGCGCCATCGGCCGGGTCATCGTGAATCCCACGAATCCGGATATTGTCTTCGTTGCGGCCCTCGGACACCCATTTGGCCCCAACGCCGAACGTGGAATCTTCCGCACTGTGGATGGCGGCAAGACCTGGGAGAAGGTTCTCTATAAAGATGAGAATACCGGCGGGATCGACATCGCCTTCGATCCCCGCAACGCCAATGTTCTCTATGCCTCACTTTGGCAGGCGCGGCGTACCCCGTGGACGCTGACCAGCGGTGGACCGGGCAGCGGCATCTATCGCTCAAACGACGGGGGAGCTAGCTGGAAGCGGCTGGAGGGACACGGGCTGCCGAAAGAACCCTATGGCCGTATCGGCCTCGCCGTGGCCGCCAGTTCCGAGCGAGTCTATGCGCTGATCGAAGCCGCGGAAGGAGGCATCTATCGCTCTGACGACAGCGGCGACAGCTGGCAACTGGTCAATGATAACCACGCCTTCCGCCAGCGCGCGTGGTACTACATGCACATCATTGCCGACCCGCAGGATGCTGACACTGTCTATGTCTTGAACGTGGACTTCCACAAGTCCACCGATGGGGGAAGGACCTTCAACAAGATCAAAGTGCCCCATGGCGACAACCACGGACTGTGGATTGATCCCAGGAATCCACGGCGCATGATCGCCTCCAACGATGGCGGTGTCACGGTTACGCTGGACGGAGGCAAGAGCTGGAGCCGGCAGGACAACCAGCCGACCGCCCAGTTCTACCACGTGATCACCGATACGCGCACCCCGTATTACGTGTATGGAGCGCAACAGGACAACAGCACGGTGGGTATTTCGAGCCGCAGCGACAATGGCGTGATTGATACCCCCGACTGGTACGCGGTGGGCGGCGGAGAAGCCGGCTACATCGCTCCTTATCCTCCCGATCCCAACATCGTCTATGCTGGCGATTACGAGGGCAAGATCACCCGCTTTGACCGCCGCACCAATCAGGTGAAAGAAGTCTCGGTGTATCCTGATCTGACCGATGGGGGCGGGGCGGCAAACCTGGAACACCGCTTCCAGTGGACTGCGCCGATCATCATCTCGCCCAACGATCCCAACATTCTCTATCACGGCGGCGAGCGCCTGTTTAAGACCACCGATGGAGGTGTGCACTGGGAGGCGATCAGCCCGGATCTGACTCGCAATGACAAGAGCAAGCAGATCGCCTCAGGTGGCCCGATTACCACCGACGACACGGGGACGGAATACTACGACACGATTTTTGCGGTAGCCGAATCGCCGGTTGCCAAAGGAGTGATCTGGGCCGGGACCGATGATGGCCTGGTCCAATTGACTCGCGACGGCGGAAAAAACTGGGCAAACGTCACGCCCAAAGGCCTGGCAGACTGGAGCCGGATCAGCCAGATCGATGCCTCACCGCATGATGCCGGTACTGCCTACGTTGCGGTAGACCGCCATCAACTCGATGACTACACCCCATATGTCTACAAGACCAGCGACTACGGGAAGACCTGGACAAAAATCACAAACGGAATCGCCAGAGACACGTTTGTTCGCGCCGTCCGCGAAGATCCCAAGCGCCGCGGATTGCTCTATGCCGGGACCGAGAAAGGCGTCTACGTTTCCTTTAACGACGGCGCAGACTGGCGCTCGCTACGGCTGAACCTGCCGACCACGCCGGTGCACGATCTGGTAGTGAAGAATGACGATCTGGTGCTGGCAACGCACGGCCGCTCGTTCTGGATCCTCGACGACGTCTCGCCGTTGCGCCAGTACAGCGACCAAGTCGCACGTGAAGACGTGCACCTCTACACCCCGGCGACCGCCACCCGGTTGCATTATGCGGAAGACGTTCCCAAACCGATCCTCGTCGGCGAGAACCCGCCCTCGGGCGCAGTGCTCTATTACTGGCTGAAGGAAGCGCCCAAGGGAGAAGTCACCATCGAGATCCTCGACGCCTCGGGCCGGGTGATCCGCAAGTATTCCAGCAACAAGGTGTCGGAGCTTGACGAACCCCTCGATCCTGACGACAAGAAGCCGGAGAAGCAGATCAAGTCCGAAGCTGGCTTGAACCGCTTCATCTGGGATTTGAGGTACGAAGGCGCGACGCGCGTGCCGGGTTACTATCTGTGGGAATACAAAGACGGTGCTTTGGGGCCACTTGCCGTTCCCGGAAAGTACCAGGTTCGTCTCAGCGTCGGCGGCAAAAGCCAAACCGCACCGTTCGAGATGAAGCTTGATCCCCGGGTCAACATCTCGCAGGACGACCTGCAGAAACAGTTTGATCTCCTGCTCGAGATTCGCAACGCGCTCAGCCGCGCCTATGAAGCGGTGAACCAGATTCAGGATGTGCGCGCGCAAGTGAACGGCCTGAGAAAGCGTCTTGCGGAGGATGCGAGCAATAAGCCGGTTCTCACGGCGGCGAGTGATCTTGACCAAAAACTGGTTGCGGTTCGCGACCAGCTGGCGCAAATGAAGATCAAGGCCAACGAAGACTCTCTGGTGTATCCGCAGAGGGTTGACAGCAAGTTGGCATTCCTGGCCCTTGCGGTCGGCGATTCCACCGATTCGGCCCCCACGGAGTCGGAATACCAGCAGTTCAAGAAACTGAAAAAGCAGGCAGACGATTACCTGGCCCAGTGGGCGGAACTGCAGTCAGCGGACCTGGCCGCCTTCCAGAAGTTAATGGCAGGACAGAACATACAGGCGATCGTCGTGCCAACCGCGGACCATGCCGCCGCCGGCGGAGAAGAACGGAAGTAACTTACTTCTCCTGTCGCGAAGGGTACTGGCCTCTTACTTTCGTGCCATCTATATGGCACGTTAGTGGATTGTCCCCCTGCCGGGCCCTTGTTAGGTTGAAAGGGTTGCATCGGGCTGTTTCGTCTCCCCCGTCAGCGCCAGGGCAGGTGTAACGGGGGTGGCTATGAGGTTGGTCCATATTTGCTATGTGGCGATCGGGTTTGCGGTGGCTCGCTGGATTTTCAGGCGACAACCGGTGCCCATAGCAGATCCGGTGGCGCGTTTTCGCATTTCTGGCCTGCTGTAAGGAAACCGTCATCTTGGGCGTGCGGTGCCCCGTTGCGTGCTACTTTGTCCCGCACGCCCAATAAGCTCTTCCCGCATCAAGAAAAGCACTCTTCCTAAAGGTCTAGGACCTACGTTTCCGGTAACCCTCTTCCCGGTTACTTCCTACTGACTAAAATCCTCATAGCGGAACCCGTGCGTGCGGCTGTTCCGCATCTGCCTCATGAAATCGAGAGTCATCTTCGCGGCGCTGTTGTTGATCGCAGCCCTGCCAGCATGGGCGCAGGACGAGGATCCTAACAACGTGTCGCTGGGCGATCTAGCCCGGGCGCTGCGACAGAAAAAGGACGAAGCCAAAGCCCCTCTTCCTCTTCAGCCCGTCATTGACAACGACAATCTCACAGCTGTCATGGATGACGTAGCCAGTCATCGTCCTTCCCACAGCCTGTCATTTTCCTTTGACGGACTGGGAAAGAACTTCAAGGTGTCGTCTTCTCCCGACGTGACCTGCAGTCTGTCATTCAACGCCAACGCCACCGCGTTGCTGTCAGATCCTTATGCGTCGCGGGATCTTCCCGCGGAGGATCTGGCGAAGCTCGATGGCCCAGCCACCATTACTGGAGACCTGCTGGAAGTTACTGTCCACAACGGTTCGGGATGGAGTCTGAAAGAGATTACCGTGGGACTGACCATCCTGCGCCATGGCGAGGCTGAAGAAGCCTACCTGGGCCCGGCGAGAATGATCACTGCGGCGGCCACAACCCTTCCTGGGGCTACGCCACCGCCGGAGGAGAAACACTCGGATCTTACGGTGCTCTACCACATTAAAGGCGCAGCCGCCCCGTCGAGCACCACGGTGTTTCGCGAGACGTTGGGCACGCCCCCCACTCCCGATCAGGAGTGGCATTGGGCGATTGTGGAAGCCCAGGGTTACCCCCCAAGGAACGCATCCCCAACACAAGCGCAACCTGTCTCTCCACAGGCTCAGCTTTCGGGCGAGAGCTTCCCCCAATCACAGGGCCAAGCTCTCGCGGGCGCGAACCCGTCGACATCGAAGTAGCGATCCTCGTTATCCATCTCCGCTTGACCCATCTCTGGGCAGAGACCTGGCCCGTTGCGTCTGGTTTAGCGTCTGCGGAGGTGATTCGGAGAGCGGACACCTGCTATCGCGGCCAGAGCCAGCCAAATGTGCCGGCAGTCAGGCAGGCGTAGATCAGCCCGTCGACCACCTCCTTCATGGTCATACTCCACGGCTGACCTTTCCATATGCCGTTGCTCAATTGTCCCAAACCATAGGCCAGGAAGGCCGCGGTGCCGGCCACGCGAAACACAGCCAGGTAATTTGTTCCTGGCGCAACCGTGTGCGCTGTGAGGTAAGCAACAAACAATCCGATGACCAGGCAGTAGCCGAACCATAGGCCGAGGAACTTCGGCAGTGCTGGCGGGCCGCTGGGAAATACCGTGAGAAAGCCGACCGGTCCCTGCTTGTACTTTTCAATCATGGCCGGGGACTTCATATCCTTGTGCGAGCCGAAAGGGAAGTGATAGTAACCGCGCTCGAGGCCCGCCTTGCGCAACGTAGCGAGGACGTTGGCTTCGTCCGGAATTTGCTTACAGTCGCTTTGATGGTACGTCAATATCACGTGCATGATGGAACTGGCGATGAACACGATTACCGCCGACAACAGAATCGGAAGCCAGAGAGCGGCAAGAGATACCATGCGCTGCCTCCTGCGGACAAGGTTCAACCAATCGTCGGGGGAAATCCGCAGGCGAGGCTACGCCTGAAGCCAGCGGTGGTCAAGAGGGAACCCGGATTTTCCTCTCGAGGCCACGCGCGGGTTGCCTGATGTCGCAGAATTGTCTCGGTGACCAGAGCTGAGGGGCAACGCACTATGCGAACTGCACATATTCTTTTATGCATTCTTGGCATCTGTGCCTCCCCGCCACGAGTCTGTTCACAGGTGCGTTCCTCGGAGAAGCGCATGGTGATCGACACGAGTTTGGTACTGGACGGCAGAGGCGGAGTGCTGCACGACACGCGCATTGTCGTCGAGGGCGTAAGGATCGTGGCTCTCGATCGGAAGGCCGGACCTGTGGATTACGACCTGCGCGGCCTGACTGTATTGCCCGGTTGGATCGACGGCCATGTGCACATCACCTGGAGTTTTGGGCCGGACGGACGAAACGCCGGGCAGGGCGGTACGACCCAACAGGCCGCGTACGCGGCGGCCACAAATGCCTGGCTCACCTTGATGGCGGGATTCACCACGGTCCAGAGTGTGGGCTCTCCTGCGGATATTCCCCTGCGCGATTCGATCGCCAGAGGGAACCTCCCCGGTCCGCGGATCCTCACCTCCGCCGAGGCTCTCACCGGGCGAGGTGAGCAGACCGGAACACCCGACGAGATCCGCGCCTTTGTTCGCAGACAAAAGGAGGCGGGTGCGGATTTAATCAAGATCTACGCGTCGGGAGGCATGACCCGCGGCGCGATGACGATGTCTCAGGAGCAATTGAATGCCGCCTGCGACGAAGCGAGGAAACAGAGCCTGCGTTCCCTGGTGCACGCGTTCCGCGATGCGGTGCGCGCCGCCACGGTCGCTGGATGCACTCAGATCGAGCACGGGCTGGGGGCTTCCGAGGACGATCTGAAACTTATGGCTGAGCGCGGAACGTATCTTGATCCGCAGGCGGGGTTGCTGCTGGAAACCTATCTCCGGTACAAGGGTGAGTACCTCGCTCCACCCTATTACACCGAGGAAGGTTTCGCCGCGATGAGCGGACTCATCTCGTCGCACCAGGACTTCCTCAAACGCGCTGCACGCATTCCGAAGCTGAAGATTGTCTACGGCACAGATGCTGTGGCCGGGGCTCACGGTCGCAACGCGGAGGATTTCATTCATCGGGTACGCGACAGCGGAGTCGATCCCATGACCGCCATGGTGTCGGCCAACTCCCTGGGAGCAGAAGCACTGGGGATGGCGGATCGGTTAGGCGCGATTGCGCCCGGCCTGCAGGCCGACATCATCGCTCTGGACGGCGATCCTCTGATGGACATTACCGCTGTTCGGCGGGTCATATTCGTGATGAAAGGTGGTGTGGTCTACAAAAACACGGCGCGAAGCGGTTTCCGCTAGGCAGCAAACCACACATCGTGGGCTACGGTCGCCCACAACGGTGATGTTCCAGGGCCACTGTTGCGGATGAAGGAAGGTGTGCCGGTCACTGTGGATGTCTTCTACACCCCAAACCGATTACCCGCACTGGTTCACTTGTGCAGGGTCTTTCCTGACGGCCGAGGTGACAGGCTCACGAGATCACTCTCCTTACCTCGGCGGTCCTCCCGCTGTGCATGCTGCGATACGCGGCGTCCAGAACTTCCTGGTTTTGCCAGCCCTGTTCTCCGGGGACCGGGAATGGTGCCTTGCCCTCTACCGCGCCGGCGAAGGCGTCAACCTGTCGCGCATAAGCGTAGCGGTTCGAGACGGTCTCGGTTCCCACTGGGACTCCGTTCTTCCTGAGCTCGATGATGATGGGGTGGTCGACCGTCAAGCCATCGTCCGCCCGCAGGACGCCCTGTTCGCCAACAATTTCAAGCGGGGTGCGATACTCGGAACGGGTTGAGACCAGCACGGTTCCCAAGGCGCCCCGCGAGAACTCCAGCGACAGGACGGCCGCAGCCTCGACTTTTCCCGAATCGGTGTCGCTCTTGCCCTGTGCACTGACGCGTACGATCTCGTCTTGCAACAGGTAGCGAAGGGCGTCGACACAGTGGACTCCCACGTCAGCAACCGGACCGCCCGCGGCGAGTGCGACGTTGGTGATCCAGGTGCGAGCATGACGGCGCCCGGAATAGGAAAACTCTGCCCGGGCAAAAACAGGCGTACCGATCTGACCGGCAGCGACGCCTGCCCGCAGACGCGCAATGCTGTCCTCAAAGCGAAACACCTGCGCTACCCCCAGCAGAACCCCGGCTTGCCGCGCCCTTTCCACCATCTGCCGGCACTCGTCGCCGTTCATTCCCATGGGCTTCTCACACAGCACCGGCTTGCCGTGGTCGATTGCCACAAGGACATCGGACAGGTGTAACGCATCGGGAGTGGAGACGAGAACGGCGTCGACTTCAGCGGAGCGGCAGAGCGCCGCGGTGGAATCGAAGGCGAGGGGAATGGCGTACTTTTCCGCGGACTCCCGGGCTTCCACCAGGCTGCGGCGCGAGAGCGCGGTAACTCGTGAATTGGATGCCAGCGCGAATCCGGGCATGAGCCTGCGTACGGCATGCAATCCGAAGCCGACAATACCGAAGCGGACCATGGGCGCCCAGTTGCGCTATTTCGTCAAAACCATCTGGGTTGCCCCTACACCTGTGGGGACCAGGGAGGTAAGGGTCAACCCACCTAAAGTGGTATCAATGTTGTAGACCGAGATTTGTTTGCGGCTCTGATCGCCAATGAACAAGAAATTGCCGACCGTATCTGCCACCACGAAGTTCGTGCCCAAGCCGCTGGTGAAGGGCGAGTTGGTCATCTCGATGGGAACGCCGCTGGGGCCGAGCGAGTAGAAAGTCACATTGCCGGAGATCTGGTTGGCGATGTAGAGCAGGGTTCCCGCCGGAGTGATCGCAATGGAGACAGCACCGGTGGCAGCGCCGGTATTGTTGATCTGAACGATGTTGAAAGGCGAACCGAGGATGTTGGTCAGAGCCCCGGTTGTGGGATCAATGGCCAGGACCGATATCGTGCTGTCGGCGGTATTGGTGACGTAGACGAAGTGCTCACCAGGATCAACCGCGATGGCCATCGGTCCGCGTCCTATCGCCACCGGCGATCCTGGCACCGCGGTCAAAGCTCCGGAGCTGAGGCTGTACGCGGACACTGAGTCAGAATTCGAGTTGGAGACATAGAGGAACTTTCCCGATGGGGTAACCGCCAACGCAGCAGGATTGAATCCGGTCGAAACCAGCGGTCCGGCGACCGCCGTCAGGGTACCCTTGCCCGAATCAACGGCAAAAGAGGACACCGCATTGACGCCCTGATTGATCACGTAGAGGAAATTGCCACCCGGGTCCATTGCCAGGGCAGTGGGCCGGGCTGCGCTGGTCGTGCGGGGCCGAATTTCGTTCAGAGATCCGGAGGACGAATCCACGCTGAAAAGGGAAATGGTGTTCTCGCCGGAGTTAGCGACGTACACAAATCGACCGGTGGGATGAACGGCAACGGACAGAGGGGATTGTCCGGTTACAAACGAACCGCCGAATGCGGTAGTGAGTTCTCCGGTGCTGTTGCGCACCCGGTATGCGAGTACCCGGTTGGTGGTCGGTAGAGTAACGTAGGCGCTATGAGTCGCGGGATTGCTGCATCCGGCCAAAGAAATCGCCAGCACGAAGGCTATCGCCAGCCGTGACAGTCCTTGGGTTGGCATCAATGAACCCTTTCCAGGAAGATTGCCTTTGCTACGAACATCCGGTGTCCTGAACAAATTCGATGTCTCGATGGCCATCTATTTTCCGCCAAAGCGGTACACAATTCCCGCCGAGACGCGCACGTTTTTCTGAGTTGTTCCGTAGGTATCGCCGTTCAGGTAGTCTACTTGCACCACGCGAATGTTGAACCGGGGAGTGTACTGCCAGTCGTAGCCAATGCCGCCTCCGAAGACTTTACCGATGCTGGTCTTTCCTCCCGCTGCGCTGACCTGGTCGCGGCACTTTCCAAACAATCCGCGAACGAAGACCGTGCCTTTGTTCATTCGATAGGAGTACTGGGGGCCAGCCATGAAGTTGTAAACCCGAAACTCGTTACCGAAATTCCCGCTCGCACCAGCAGTTACGGCCCACTTGCGGCTGATGTTGAACAGACCCGAGAGTTCAACGCCGTTCAAATTGGACTGGTTCCGAAACCCGATGCTCTGGCTGTCGAAGCGCATATAGGAATATCCGCCGAAGATCTCCCAGCGGGTGACCGATTGTGCACGGGAGAGGCGGGGAAGAAGAAGTATCATTGCGAGGAATAAGAGGCGGAAAGGGGCAAAACAAAAAAAACCTGAACGGCTGGGTGTCATCAGGATTCTGAAGTCTCCAGTTTTCTGGCTGCCAAACTAATATAGCAGGTCAATTCTCCGGCGACGAGCAGGGCCGGCAGCGCAGCGAGATGCCGAAAGCGCGTTCCGGCCAACTTGTGTTTTGGTATCAAGAGCAGGTCCTGCGGGTTTCTTGACTTGGCGCGGAGGCGGTCCTACCATGCCCACACGCTGTCCCCTTCGCGATGACTGGTCAAGTTCTTGGACACTATCGGGTACACGAAAAAATCGGATCGGGAGGAATGGGGGAAGTTTACCGCGCCAGCGATGAGCGTCTGGCGCGTGACGTTGCCCTCAAACTTCTCAAGCCCTCCCTCGCCCATGACCAGGACCGCTTGCGGCGGTTCGAAC
Organism: Terriglobales bacterium; assembly: GCA_035262225.1. GTDB lineage: Bacteria > Acidobacteriota > Terriglobia > Terriglobales > Acidobacteriaceae > DATFTE01. Next base: position 58,360 of record DATFTE010000077.1, on the reverse strand, counting down.
AGGAAGCGCGGGCGGCGGCTGCCCTCAATCACCCCAACATTGTCGCCATCTACGACATCGGCTTCCACGAAGGTGCGCCGTACATCGTCTCGGAATTGCTGGAGGGGCAAACACTGCGGCAGCGTTTAGTCGAGGGGCCCATTTCCCCTCGCCACGCGGCCGACTACGGAATCCAAATTGCCCAGGGCCTGGTGGCCGCCCATGAAAAGAGAATCATCCACCGTGATCTGAAGCCGGAAAACATCTTCATCACCCGCGACGGGCGCATCAAAATTCTTGATTTTGGAATCGCCAAGCTTACGCTGCCTGACGCGCCGGCAGACCGCTCCGTCTCTACCATGACCACCCAGACCAAAGCAGGCTCGGTGCTGGGGACCGTGGCCTACATGTCGCCCGAGCAGTTGCGCGGCAAACCCGTCGACCCGCGAAGCGACATCTTCAGTTTTGGCGCAATTCTTTACGAGATGCTGGTCGGGCACCGAGCGTTTGCCGGCGAAACCGAGGTAGACACCATCACGGCGGTCCTCAGGGAAGAGCCTCCGGAGATGAGTGTGAACGGTCAGGCCGTTCCCCAGGCTTTTGAGCAAATCATCCGCCACTGCCTGGAGAAAGAGCCTGAGAACCGGTTTCAGTCAGCGCGCGACCTGGCCTTTGCCCTGAGCACGGTCTCGAATGCGACGGCCAGTCGCCCGATTTCGGGGCTGCGCGCGAAACCATCAGCCCTTCCCCGCCGGCTGGCCTGGGCTGGGGCAGCGCTCCTGCTATCCGCAATGGGGCTCTATGCCGGATTCAGACTGCGTACTGCGGGGAATCCGACCTACCTGCGCCTCAGTTATGAACGGGGAACTGTATATGCTGCGCGCTTTACACCCGAGGCGCACAACATTGTGTATGACGCCGCATGGAAGGGGCGTCCGATCGAGATTTACACCACTCTTTCCGATGCACCCCAGTCCCGCTCCCTGGGCATGAACGCAGCCCACCTGCTGGGAATTTCCCGCAGCAGCGAACTCGCGCTGGTGTTGCACGGAGAGCACGGAGGACGACTGGATTTCATCAGCGGGACCCTCGCCCGCACGCCACTGGCCGGTGGAGCTCCACGAGAGATAGAGCAGGATGTTCGTTGGGCCGACTGGGATCCAGACGGACAACTGGCCGTCGTGCACCATGTCGACGCCCGAACCCGGCTCGAGTTTCCCATCGGCAAAGTGCTCTACGAGACCACCGGTGACATCAGTTATATCCGCTTTTCCCCGGACGGAAGGAAGATCGCCTTCATGGATCATCCTGCGCTCTGGGACGACCGGGGTTACATCTCCGTCGTGGATCTGAGCGGACACAAGAAGACACTGACCAAACAGTGGGGTTCCGAAGATGGATTGGCGTGGTCGTCGAATGGCGGCGAAGTCTGGTTTACTGCCGCCGATCGCGGTTACGACCGCGATTTGTGGGCCGTGACGCCATCGGGGAAACTGCGCCAGGTCCTGAGCGCGGCCGGGGGACTCACCTTGCACGACATCGCCAGTGACGGACGTGTCCTGGTCTCTTTCGACAATGAGAGGCTGGCGATGGAATGGAGTGGCGCCGACCCGAAGGATGTGCGAGATCTGACCTGGTACGATTGGACACTCGCGAAGGATATGACTGCCGATGGCTCCTGGGTGCTGTTCGAGGAGAGCAGTGCGCCGGCAGGCAGTGACTATGCGGTGGGAATTCGTAGGACCGACGGCTCGCCTCCGATTCGCCTGGGTGACGGCAGTGTGGGCGGGCTCTCGCCTGACGGAAAATGGGCCACCGCCATTCTGGTAAATCCCCACCAACACCTCACCCTGCTTCCAGTCGGACCGGGACAGCCGCGCGAAATCCCGCTTCCGGCGTTGGAGCGGATGGAGAACGGTTCGGCACACTTCCTGCCGGACGGAAATCAGGTCACGGTGAACGGACAACTCCCGAACCACCTGGGACAGACTTTTCTTGTCGATCTGTCCACCGGTGGGTTAAAGCCGGTCACGCCCGAAGGCGTTTATGCCTCGTTGCCATCGCCCGATGGCCGTCTCCTCGTTGGCGGGACCAGCAGGGATCACCGCCTTTCGGTCTATTCGCTGGAGGGAGCCGGGCCTGTCGAGGTTCCCATGGACAATGGTTACAGCGTGGGTCAGTGGTCAGGAGACAGCAAAGCGATCTATGTTTACCGCGCGGGAGATGTGCCGCTCAGGGTCTATCGCTCGCAAATCCCATCGGGAAAAGTAACGGCAGTTCGCGACCTGATCCCGGCAGATCCGGCCGGCGTGGTCTCCATATCCCCGGTTGTCACCAATCATGATGGCACCGCCTTCGCTTACAGCTACTACCAGACTCTGTCGGTGTTGTACGTGATTTCGGGTCTGAAATAGCCTGCTCCGAAGGGGCTTAGTCGAGCGGCCCTGCGAAATCCTCGCGAACATAGTGGAAGAACATCGACGTCGAAGTATGTCCTGGGCGCAGCGCGGCACGGGAGTGCGGCAATTGACGACCGCGATAGAGCAAGGCGTCGCCCAGCGCCTGGTACACCGTGACCGTTCCCGCGTCAGTATGCAGGGTCAGAGGCCAACCCGTGGCCAGCGCGGGTTCAGGGGAGTAATCCAGGCAGAACGTGATGCTGAATTCGCACTGTTCACGATCGGTGTGGCGCTGGAGTTCCGCGCCCTCCTGGTAGGAAGCCACATAAACGTACGAGGGTTTCACCGGCTCACCGGCTAACTTTGCAACCACGGCGGTCAGTTGGTGGTGAAAAAAGCGCGCCACCCTGTCATTGTGGGCGACGTATCTTCGCGAACTCTGGCCGTCTCCCAGATTCATTCTTCCCGTGCGGACCTGATGTCGGTAGTAGCGTCGCAGGGCAGAAACATGAAAGGGGTGAATCAATCCCGCGGCCGCGGCATAGCCACGCTCGCGGAATTGCCGGCTGGCGGTATCGAGGGTTTTCTCCCACTCCGGCGACATAGTGTCCGGGGCAAGGAGAATCCCCGCCATGGTGAGCGTTTTCCGCAGTCTTCGAGGAAGCCGGCCAGGCGAGATGGCTGCGGCGCGTGTCTGCCCGAGCGCCCGCGCCCACTCGTCGCTAAGCCCAAAAGGCTGCCACGCGCCGCTGGCAGGATGAGGAACCCAGGCGATATGGCCTCGCAAGTCGAGGCTCTCTGCCAGAGAAGTCTTTTCGCCATGTTCCGGCGGAAGCTCGCCGTCCTCCAGAAACTGGCAGCGCGGGTTAAGGGTAACTGTGGCGCTGTCGGGGACATCAAGCGCATAGTTTGGAACCAGGTGGTCCGGTTGATCTTCAAGATGACAGGAAAAAAGAAACGGCTGGCACTCCCGCGGAGAAGGGTTCTCCGCAGGAGTGCCGATGACCTTGTCAACCCAATCGAGCCAGTCGCGATTCTCTAGCGGTGAAGCCATCCGTTTACCGTGAAGCGGCTGTCCGCGAACTCTCCCGAAGGACACTCCACCGGGGTGATTTCGTGCGCCAGCGAGCTGCGGAAGAAAACAACCTGATTCTGCCGCGGAACAATGGCGCGATAGTTCGAAGTCGGGATGAAAATGCCGCTGGAGGACAGGGAATCGTAAATCCGCAGTTCTCCGCCCTGAAATCGTTTGGGCTCGCGGTGGAAGAAGTACACGAAGGTGACCTCGCGGGAAGCGATGTCCTCCTGTGCGTTGTCAGAATGCCAACGGAAGAAATCTCCGTGGTTACTGGCAGTGATTTGCGCCTCCGCCTGCGAAACCTTGAACTTACTCAGGCCGAGCCTGGGCAGAACTCGCGACAGGGCGGCTTGTACGCGCTCCACTAACGGACGGACCTCCTCCCCGGGCTCCGACAGAACGCGCGACCGGCGGTGCTCGTGATCGATGGTTCCACCCTTCACGCCGGGTGAGAGCACTTCACTGACCCGGAAGTCGCCTTGGTGCTCCAGGGTATAGCGCATGAGGGCGTCCAGTTCCGCAGGAACCAGGAATTCCTCGAAGATCACGCAATCTGCGGGCAGGATCTCGGTGGATTCCATCACAGCCAGATTGCCCTCGGAGCCGGCCGAAGCAGACACAGATGGAGGGCGTGGACCCACATACGCGGCTTGTTTTTCGAGGTTGGAGCGGTAGGGAGCTGGCGGCTGGGACTCACCGAACAGGGCGATTCCACCTTCCCGCTGTTTCGCGAAAATACCGCTCGGCGAGGTTGGCGGGCTGGGACTGGGCGGATGCGGTCCTGGTTTCTGCGGAGACGGGGTGGGCATGGGCCGCGGCCCGGTCCCCAGCCGGCCCCCGGCGTGCTCCACCGAAGACTCCGGGGTTGCCTCAAGGCTTTCGAGAATTCCTTCTCCCAACACCGTAAAGGCCCGCTGCGAGATGATTTCACCGATCGCCCGGGCCAGCGTTTCACTGACCCGGCCGCCCGGATGTTCGTAGCTGCGCGCCAGTCGCAGAATGCGGGCAAGCAGCTCCCGCTCGCGGGAACTCAAGACGCGGTCATCTTGCAGCAACGTTTGTGGAAGGTTGTCGATCCATTCTTTTGCGGTCACAGGGAACTCCTTCTGCGGACGTACCGCGCTGGACAGCGCTAGGCGATGGGGGACGCCAGAGTAGCAGAAAATACGACCGGCCAAGCGAAAAAACTCGGACCGGCAAACGCAGCTACGGACGCGGCAAGACGCCGGGTCATCCTGGGCCAGCCTTGAGATATTCACAGGCTTGCACAACCTGCCCATAGGCCTATACTTCCGCTGCGCGATTTAAGCGCTTGGAAGGTTTTCTCCCTATGAACAAGACCTTGCAAATTGCCCTATCGACCCTCGCGTTGGCGGGAACGTATTGTGCGATCTCGAGCAGCCCCCATACGGTCCCGGACTTACGCAGTTCCAGTTCAAAGAAGGCGGTGCTATACGCCGACGGCAGCGATCCCATGCCGTTGTGCCGACACGGAGTCTGTCCGCCAGCCGACAACTGAGGAATGCTCCAGTCTGATTCTTTGCCAGCCGATTCGGCCCAGATACTTCTTGCGCCGGCGACAAAGGAGAGTTATGCTCTCGCCAACCGTTGCTTCGCGAGCGCCATGACACTATCAGCGTATGCCAGCTGGATTCTCGGTCCGGTGTTACAGATTACCTTGCTTGCGTTCATGATCCGGCGCAAGCTGCGGCTCACCTTTCCCTTGTTCTTCTCCTACGTCCTGTTCCAATTGCTCAAGTCGGCGTGCCTGGGGCTGGTTTACCGCTTCGCCCCCGCAGAGTATTTCGATGCCTATTGGACGGGAAATGCGGTCAGCGTCTTTCTGGCGCTGCTGGTGATGGATGAGATCTGGCGCCAGCTGTTCGGGAGCTATCCCGGATTCCAGAAACTGGGATCGATCCTGTTTCGCTGGGCCTGCGGGCTGCTGTTTCTAATCGCGGTGGTCGTCGCCACCTCGACTCAGCACTCCAATGCCGATCGCGTGATTATGGCCGTCTTTACCTTTGATCGCACGATGCGGCTGATGCAGTGCGGCCTGGTCTTTCTGCTGGTGATTCTGGCGCGGTTCGTCCGTTCCATCTGGCGACGGCAGGTGTTCGGAATCGCGCTGGGGTTTGGCATCTTTGCCAGCATCGAGCTGATTCTGGTCAGCATCGCTTCCGGCTACGGCGCCCGGCATATCGCCAGCATCAGCCTGGCCAAAAGCATGGCCTACAACGCGGTTACGCTGCTTTGGATCGGCTATGTACGTCTGGCAAGTCCGGCACCGCGTGCGGTTACCGCACAACCGCAACTCGAGGATTGGGACGTGGCCCTGCTCGCCTCTTCCGGCGCGACTGTGGATGGAAGCTTTCTGACGATGGTAGAGAGTGCGGTGGAGCGGGTTCTGGCACGCAGTTCGGAATCAGACCAGTCTCGCTCGGCGTAATTCGGACCGGCGCGGGCGGACGTCACCTTTGTCCCGCCTGCCTTATCTCGCGGCCATCGCTCCCACCAGCGACTCGAAGACCTTGAAGCCTTCGGTTCCCCCCAGCTCCGGCTCGCTGGCACGTTCCGGGTGCGGCATCATCCCCAGAACGTTGCGTCCCGGGCTGCAAATTCCCGCGATATTGTCGAGTGATCCGTTGGGGTTCGCCTCTGCTGTGATTTGTCCCTGCGGCGTGGAATAGCGGAAGACAATGCGCCCGTCACGCTGCAATTCCTCGAGCGTGGCCGCATCGCAGAAGTAGTTGCCCTCCATGTGACCGATGGGTATAGTCAGCACTTCACCTTGCCGGCAGGCGCCGGTGAAGGGCGTGTCCGTGGCTTCCACTCGCACGTGAACCGGCTTGCAAACATATTTCAGCCCGACGTTCCGCGTAAGCGCTCCCGGCAGCAGCCCTGACTCGCACAGGATCTGGAAGCCGTTACAGATACCCAGCACAAGTCCGCCTCCCTTGGCAAACCTCCGCACCGATTCCATCACGGGAGAGAACCTGGCAATCGCACCGGTTCGCAGGTAATCCCCGTAGGCAAAGCCCCCGGGCACAATAATCGCATCGCAATTCTCCAGGTCATGCGAGTCGTGCCACAGGAAGGTAACGGGCTGCCTGGCCACTGTCTGGATCGTCCAGTAGGCATCGCGATCGCAGTTGGACCCGGGGAAGATGATGACGCCAAATTTCATCGCCGCTTCCTCGCTGGAGCAGATACGGAAAGTCTAGCATGAGCGCCGGGCACGGCCGGGCGAACTCGAGTAGGATGACGTGTCGCAATATGAACCTGGGTGATCATGTCCGCCTGACCGGAGGCGCGCTCAAGAATTGGGCTGTCGCCCAGTTTCAGGATTCGATTGCCGTCGCTGCCCTATGGTGGATCGGCCTCTACATCATCGGTGTTCCCTGGGCGCCGTTCTGGGCACTGCTGGCAGCCGTTCTGCAGATCGTGCCCCATATTGGCCCCGTCCTCGGCTTGCTGGGCCCGGCCCTGGCCGCGGGCTTGTTCTGGAGAGACTGGGAGCACGCTTTCTATGTATTGATTCTCTACGCCATTATCGTGCTGATCGACGGCTTCCTTCTGCAACCTTACCTCATGAAACGCACGGCCCGGGTTCCCATGTGGGCCTCGATTCTGACACCCCTGGTCCTGGGAATCGTGATTCCGTTCTGGGGAGTGCTGCTGGCCGCACCTTTGCTGGCTGTGGTCTATGCCTACAGGGAACGGAAAGCCAAAACCGGGATCAACCAATTGAGCCGATAACCGCCTATGACCGCGTGCTATAATTCGCTTTCGCCTGCGTTCTTTTCGAGGGCAAACCAGTGATCTCCTCTACTACGGGCGATTCCTGCGTCAATACGATCAGCGCAATTTAAGTTCATTCAAACGAGGGTATTTCCATGTCTGGCCATTCCAAATGGGCCACCATCAAGCACAAAAAGGGCGCTCTCGACGCCAAGCGGGGCAAGATTTTCACTCGCCTTATCAAGGAAATCTCCATCGCCGCCAAGAACGGCGGGGGAGACGCCGATTCCAATCCCCGCCTGCGCACCGCCATCGCGGCCGCGAAGGCTGAGAACATGCCGGCCGACAACATCAAGCGTGCCATCCAGCGTGGAACCGGTGAATTGCCCGGCGCCGTCTATGAGGAATTCATGCTCGAAGGCTACGGCCCCGGCGGTGTCGCCCTGCTGGCGGAGATCAACACCGACAACCGCAACCGCACGGTCAGCGAAATCCGTCACGTCTTCAGCAAGAACGGCGGCAACATGGCCGAAGCCGGTGCCGTCTCCTGGATGTTCCACAAGAAGGGTGACATCGTCGTGCCCAAAGTCGCAGCCAAAGAAGACGACCTGATGGCCCTGGTTCTCGACGCTGGCGCGGAGGACATGCGCGATGACGGTGACAACTGGGAGGTTTTGACCGACCCCTCCTCGTACGAGGCGGTTCTCGAATCTGTCAAGAAAGCCGGCATTGAGCCCGCTTCCGCCGCCGTGGCGATGATTCCGCAGAACTACATCAAGCTCGAGGGGCAGGCGGCCAACACCATGATCCGGTTGATGGAGGCCCTTGAAGAGCACGATGACGTACAGAACGTCCACTCCAACTTCGACATCGACCAGAAGTTGCTGGAAGAAGTTGCCGGATAGCAAACGCCTTTAACCGTCCGAAAATTAATGAAGGTAAAGAGACGCAGATCATCTGCGTCTCTTGCCGTTTGCGGGATTTTTCGTCCTGTGCATCACTACAGGGTTTTGTGTAGGACGAACTTTCCACATAACGGTGGATAATTCTGTGGAAAACAGGGAAACTATGCCTGTAACTTGCAGGTCCACAAACAGTTCAACACTCTGCACAAACTCGAGTGCTGGCACTTCTGTGGGGCGAAAGACCACTAAAGTGGTATCCGGGCGGGGATGAAAGTAAGAGTGGACAAATTGCTGGTCGAACGCGGCCTGGCGCCCTCGCGCGAACGCGCCCAGGCGCTCATCCTGGCCGGCAAGGTTTTGGCCAACGAGCAGAAAATCGAGAAGTCCGGCACCACGATCGATCCCCACGCCGCCATCCGCCTGCTCGGCGAAGACCTGAAATACGTCAGCCGCGGCGGCCTCAAGCTCGAGCGCGCCCTCGAACACTGGCGTATCGATGTCAACGGCAAAACCTGCCTCGATGTCGGGGCTTCCACCGGAGGCTTCACCGACTGCCTGCTACAGCACGGAGCCGCAGGGGTCGTCGCCGTGGACACCGGGCAAGGCCAGATCGACTTCCGTCTGCGCCAGGATCCCCGTGTTCGTCTGCTGGAAAAAACCAACGCCCGGTACTTGACCGCTGCGCAAGTAGGCGAGTTCGCGGATCTCATCGCCATGGATGTGTCTTTCATCTCCGCCACCCTTGTTCTACCGGCCGTCATCGCCGCCGCATTTCCCGAAGGGGACTCGCGCCGCGGCCGACAGCTGATTGTCCTGGTGAAGCCGCAGTTCGAAGCCGGGCGTGAACATGTCGGCAAGGGCGGAATCGTCCGTGACCAAGCCGCACACCGGGCCGCCATCGAAAGAGTCCGCAGGGCTGTTCTTGCCGAGGGATGTCAATCGGTCGACGTCATCGACTCCCCGATCCAGGGCGTCGAGGGTAACAAGGAATTCCTGCTCCAGGCAGTGTTCTGAAGGTTTTCTTCGCGCCCTCGGCAGCTGCTCTTGGCGGACTCAGCGTTTTTACGCTTTTGCTAGTGCTCCTCGCGGCGGTTCCTTGCGACCAGACGAGACCCCGCCGAGCCGCGTCTCTCAAGGCCCGTCACAGGGCCAACCATCGGAGCCCGTCACCAGCTACTGGCAACCCGCGACCGATTTTCCTTACAATGCAAGGTTCCATGCCAACCGGGTACCCATCGCAAAAGATCGCCGGCATCGTCTCCAAGCCGGAAAAGCCGGAGCTGGCTCGCGTCGTGCCTGACTTGATCAACTGGCTCGAGGCCCATCACTACGAAGTTGTCACCGACCATGAAACCGCGGTCTACACTGCCGGATCGAATGCTCTCCCACGCCTCGAATTGGCCCGCAAATCTCCCCAGTTCGTGATCGTGCTGGGCGGCGACGGAACTCTACTGGCAGCGGCCCGCGCGGTAGCCAAGGCCTGCATCCCCATTCTCGGCGTGAACCTGGGAACGCTGGGGTTCTTGACGGAAGTGCCACTGGAACAGATGTATTCCACGCTGGCCGCCATTGACGAAGGCCGTTGCGAGAGTGAACCGCGCTCCATGGTTCACTGCGAAGTCATGCGCGCCGGTTCCTGCGTCGCCCAGTACGACGCGTTAAACGATCTGGTGCTCGGCAAGAGCACCATTGCGCGCCTGAATCATTGTGACGTTTACGTCGACCGGGTCTTCGTTGCCAGCTACAAGGCCGACAGCCTGATTGTTTCTTCACCCACAGGTTCGACCGCGTACTCGCTCGCCGCCGGAGGTCCGATCCTGATGCCGTCGGTTGCCGCCTTCGTCATCACTCCGGTGTCGGCCCATGCGCTCACCCATCGCCCCCTGGTGGTGCGTGATACTTCGGAAATCGAAATCGTCGTGAAGACAGGAGAAGAAGAGGCCTATCTCAGCATCGACGGTCAGGTCGGCATGCCCATGTATGACGGCGACCGCATTCTCTGCCGCAAGTCGGCATACTGTGTGCAGCTGCTGCGCCTGGAAAAGAATTTCTTCGACGTGCTGCGCACCAAGCTGAAGTGGGGCCAGCGCTGAGGAAACAGGAAATGGCGTCCTCGCCCGCCCACTCACGCCCGAACCGCCGCCTCGGCTGTCCAGCCGCCCAGCCGTCGAGCGCCGGCAGAAAGAAATCAGGAAGACACGCGTGCCGATCGAAGATAGAAACATTTGGAGGTTTCGATTGCTGAAACCAGCCACCGTACTGGCCACCCTTCTCCTCGCCCTTTCTCTCTCCGCTCAATCCGGGCCTGCTGCGGATCTCATCATCACCCATGCCAACATCTGGACTGTCGATCCGTCGCGGCCGCGGGCCCAGGCGGTCGCCATACTCGGTGACCGCATTGTCGCGGTGGGTTCCGACCAGGAAATCAATGCCTGGCGCGGCCCGCAAACCCATGTCCTCGATGCCGGCGGCAAGCTCCTGCTTCCCGGCTTCAACGATGCCCACGTCCACTTTGTCGACGGTGGGGCCAGCCTGGACAGCGTCCAGCTCAAAGACGCTGCCAGCCCGCAGGAATTCGCACGCCGCATCGGGGAACAAGCGAAAAAAATCGGCAAAGGCGAGTGGGTGCTTAACGGCGAGTGGGACGAAACCAGGTGGACTCCTTCCGACCTTCCCACCAAAGAACTCGTCGATCCCCTCACCCCGGACACTCCCGTCCTGGTCAGCCGCTATGACGGCCATGAATCGCTGGCGAACTCCATTGTTCTGCGCCTGGCCGGCATCACCGCGCAAACCCCCGATCCGCCCGGAGGTGTCATCGTTCGTGACGCCCGGGGAAATCCCACCGGCGTGGTGAAAGACGCGGCCCAGGACCTGGTCTTTAAAGTAGTTCCGCCACCGACGCATGATCAGCTGGTAAAGGTCACGAGACGTGCCATGAGTCATGCTGCCTCGCTCGGGGTCACCAGCGTGCAGCACATGAATCCCGATTACGAAGACATCGCGGTCTATAGCGAGCTGCTCGAACGCGGGGAACTCATTACTCGTATCTACGCCGCGCCCCTCATTCCCCAGGTGGATGACCAGGTGAAAATCGGTATCCGCCACGGCTTTGGCGGGCCCTACCTTCGCCTGGGAGCGCTCAAGGCCTACGCCGACGGGTCGCTCGGTGCCGCCACCGCCTACTTTTTTGAGCCCTATCTCAACACACCGAACAACCGCGGCCTGCTCAGCGACACCATGCAGCCGCTCTCGCTCATGCGCGACCGGATGATGAAAGCCGATGCTGCCGGGCTCCAGCTCTGTACTCATGCCATTGGAGACCAGGGCATCTCCATCATCCTCGATCTCTACTCCGACATCGTGAAAGCGCACGGCGAGTCCGATCGCCGCTTCCGCATCGAGCACGCGCAACACGTCGCGGCGAAGGATTTCGACCGCTTTGCCGAACTGCACGTGATTGCCTCGGTGCAGCCTTACCACGCCATTGACGACGGCCGCTGGGCCGAGAGCCGTATCGGCCATGACCGCGCCAGCCGCACCTACGCCTTCCGCACTTTTCTCGATCACAAGGTCCGCCTCGCCTTCGGTACCGACTGGAGCGTGGCCCCCCTGAATCCCATGCTCGGCCTCTACGCGGCGGTCACCCGGGCGACGCTCGACGGCAAGAATCCCAACGGCTGGTTCCCGGAGCAGAAACTCACCGTCGCTGAATCCGTCGAGGCTTATACGATGGGCTCGGCCTACGCCGAATTTCAGGATCAGGTGAAAGGCTCAATCACGCCAGGAAAGCTCGCTGACATGGTGATTCTCAGCGACGACCTGTTCTCGATTCCGCCGGAGAAGATTCGCGAGGTAAAAGTGCTGAAGACCTTTCTGGGCGGCAAAATCGTATACGACGCCGGGGCCGCCCCGTGAGCCACGATCACGAGCACCACCACGGACTGGAAGAAAAGATGTTCGACGCGGGCGACGTGCGGCTGAATTACGCCGAAGGACAGGACAATGGACCGCCGCTTGTATTTCTGCACGGTCTGGGGCGCCGCTGGCAGGTTTTTCTGCCCTTGATCCCCAGCCTGGTGCTGCGTTGGCACGTCTATGCACTCGACCTTCGCGGTCACGGGAAATCCGCCCACGTCCCGCATGGCTATCGCGGGACCGAATACTCCGCAGACGTCGCGCATTTTCTCCGCGAGAAGGTGAAGGAGCCCGCCGTCCTGCTGGGGCATTCCCTGGGCGGGATGGTTGCCATGTGGATCGCCGCCCACGAGCCGCACCTGGTGAAGGCGATCATCCTGGGCGACAACCTGCTGGTAAAGACCTCACTGGAGGGCACCTACTATGCGGCTTTGTTTGCCGGTTTGCGCGATCTGGCCAGGAAAGGTGGCACCATCGAGGAAATAGCCGGCGGCCTGGCCAAAATCGAGCTGCAGTTGCCAGGACTCAGCGAACTGATCCCCATCGGTGACTTGCCCGGCAACGATCAGGCTTTCCTGATGTGGTGGGCGCGCTGCGTAAAGCAGGTCGATCCCGATACCTACGCAATGTCGCTCGACGGCACGTCGGTGGAGGGATGGGACGGTGAATCGCTGCTCGGAAATATCACCTGCCCGACACTGTTGATGCAGGCTAATCCTGAACTGGGCGGCCTGATGACCGATGCGGATGTGAAAGTTGCCCTGCAACTTCTTCGACACCCGGTCCACGTGCAGTTTCCCACGCTCGGGCACGCCCTCTACATGCAGCAACCGGAGCCGGTGCTGCGCGCGGTCACCAATTTCCTGGAGTCGCTGTGATTCAGAGACGTTCCCCGCGCATCAGGTCCTTGACGGTTTCCCGCCGCCGGATCAGCCGCACAGATGTTCCGTCCACCAGCACTTCTGCGGGCCGGGTGCGTGTGTTGTAGTTCGACGCCAACACCATCCCGTACGCGCCGGCATCGAGAACAGCCAGCAAGTCTCCTTCCTTGACGCTCGCCAACTCACGGTCGCGGGCAAAAAAATCTCCCGTTTCGCACACCGGGCCTACGACATCCACGACTTCGCCCGCGGCATTCTCCCCGGTTTCGACGGGAACGATCTCGTGATATGCGTTGTAGAGTGAAGGGCGGAGAAGATCGTTCATCCCCGCGTCGACCACCACGAATTTCCTCCCGTCATTCGTCTTGAGATACACCACTCGGGTAATGAGCGCCCCGGCTGGACCGACAAGCGCCCGGCCGGGCTCGAGCAACAAGTGCACGTTCAGTCCCTTGAGCGGACCGAGCAAGGCGTCGGCATAGCGCGAAAAATCAGGCCCCTCGGACTGCTCGTAGGGAATGCCCAGGCCGCCGCCCGCATCCACATACTCGATCGCATGTCCGTCGCTGCGCAGCTCCCGCACCAGTTGTGCGACACGCTCGAGAGCCAGGGAGAAAGGCTCGAGCTGGGTGATCTGCGAACCGATGTGCACGCTGACGCCGCGCAGCCTGAGGCGCTTCGAGGAAAGGGCCTGGCGATAAAGCGCCCGGGCCTGGCCGATGGGAATGCCAAATTTGTGTTGATGCAGTCCCGTGGAAATATAGGGGTGCGTCGTCGCGGGAACGTCAGGATTTACACGGAGCGCCACCCGGGCGGTGCGCTTCAGACGATGAGCGCACTCCCCCAGGCGAGACAGTTCCGATTCGCTCTCTACGTTAAACAGCAGAATCCCCGCCTGGAGCGCGGCCTCGAGCTCCTCGCGTCCCTTGCCCACACCGGAGAACACCACTTTCCTGGCAGCGCGGCGGTCGACGCGCAACACCCGCTCCAGTTCGCCGCCTGAGACCACGTCAAACCCGCAGCCCAGGCCAGCCAGCAACCGCAGGATGGCGAGGTTGGAATTCGCTTTTACGGAGTAACAGAGAGTGTGCGGGGACTTCCGAAAGGCGGCTGCGAACTCGCCTGCGCGCTGGCGGATCGCCGCAGCCGAATAAACGTATAGCGGCGTGCCGTAACGATCAGCCAGCCGAGCTACCGGGACCTGATCGCAGTCGAGAGATTGTTCCTGCGGACCGCGCCGCAGCGAACGTCGGTGTGTAGCCCGGTAGGTAAAGGCCGGCGGGCGGCCGGATGCTTCCTTCACTTGCGTTTTCCCGACCCGCCTTTCACTTTAATCGCCACCACCGTCTGATCGTCGAAGGTTTCGACACCGGCCGCATGCCTGGCCACTGCCTTGAAGATAGAGTCCACGATGCAGTCGGCGGTCTGCGTCTCGCATCCCGTTACCAGTTTCTCCACCCGTGTGCGCCCGAACAGATCGCCCGCCTTGTTGCGGGCATCGAGGATGCCATCGCTGAAGAATACGAATACGTCTCCCGGCTTGGCATGAAAGGTGAACTCGTCATAGTCCGCCTCATCAAACAGGCCCAGCGGCAGTCCGGTCGCCTCGATGACCTCGACCTTGCCGTCATGACAGTAAATCGGGCGGGGAAGTCCGGAATTGGCCACGGTCAGAGTGCGGCCGGGGTCGTCCCACACGGCATAGATCAGGGAAACAAACTGGGCATCGATGCGGCGTTCGCCGAGAGAGAAGTTCACGGCGGAAAGCATCTCCGCGGGTCCCGGCTCGATGGGCGCATGCGAGCGCAAAATGCCGCTCACCAGCGCAGCATAAATCGCCGCCGGCGCGCCTTTGCCGCTGACGTCCCCGACCACCAGAGCCATGCGCGACAGCGAGTAGTTCACAAAATCGTAGAGGTCGCCGCCGATGGCGCGTGCCGGCGCAAATTTTGCCGCGACTTCGAGATTCTGCAGTTTCGGCAACGCATGCGGCAGCAGGCGGAACTGCAGCTCTCGCGCCAGCGACAGGTCGCGCTCCAGCCGTTTCTCCTGGCGGGCAATTTCCTCGTACAGGCGCGCGTTTTCGATCGCGATTGCCACCTGGGCGGCGAGCGTAGTGACCGTCCGCTTGTGATCTTCCGTAAAGAAGCCGCGACGAGTGTGCTCCAGGTCGAGCACGCCAATCACTTTGTCCTGGTAAATAAGCGGGACCGCCAGTTCCGAGCGGGTCTCGGGGTTCAGCAGGACGTAGCGCGGATCCTTGCCCACGTCCGGTACCAGAACCGCCTGCTTGTGCTGGGCGGCATACCCCACCAGTCCCACGCCCAGGGCAACGTCGTGTTTAAGGTGAATGTTTTCCTGGAAGCGCAACGAAAACCGGTGCTGCAGTTTCTCCCCGTCGGGATCCAGTAACAGGATGCTGAACATCTGGTAATCAATCAGCCTGGCCAGCAACTCCGCGATACGTTTGAGGAGTTCGTCGAGGTTCAAAATTGACGTCAACTCCCTGGCGATCTCGTTCAGCAGCACCAGCGTGCGTGCCTGCCGCGTGGTGCGCGTATAGAGCCTGGCATTTTCGATGCCTACCGCCATGCGCGAGGCGATCAACGTCAGCAGCCGCTTGTGCTCTTCGGTGAAGTGGTCTGGCTCGGGAGACTCCAGATCCAGCACGCCGATCAGACGGTTCTTTACAATCAGGGGAACCGCCATCTCGGAGTGTACGTTGGGTACCGCCGAGATGTACTTTTTCTCCTTGGTGACATCGTTGACCAGAATCGCTTCCCGGCGCTGCGCCGCGATCCCCGTCACGCCCTCGCCAACCTTGACTCGCAGACGCTCGGCGGCTTCGTGCGGATACCCCACCTGGAAGCGAAAGTACAGCTCCTGGGATTTTTCATTGAGCAGCAGGATGGCGAAAATGTCGTAGTCAATGACCTTGCGCACCAGCTCGGCAACCCGCTTCAGCGTGGTGTCGAGATCGAGCGTGGTATTGACCACGTCCGCAACTTCGAGCAGCAGGGGCTCCACCCTGGAAGGCACGTCGGATTGGACGGCTGAGATTTCCACGCTGGCCTATGATATCAAGTCGCTTTCGATCGCTTTCCCGCGGACGCTTTTTGTCGGCTGCCATCGGCTGCGGGGTGTTCCCGGCGGCGCACTAGAGCCGGGGCGCTCCCATTTCCCGCATGATGGCGACTCCGGCGCTGGTGCCGATGCGGTCCGCGCCGGCCTCGATCATGGCGTATACTTCGGTGGCCGTGCGGATCCCGCCCGAGGCCTTCACCCCCGCCCGCTCACCCACGGTCGAACGTAGCAGGCGCACGTCTTCTACCGTCGCGCCACCGACCAGGCCGGTGGAAGTCTTCACAAAATCCGCTCCCGCCACCACCGCCAGTTCACAGGCCAGAATCTTTTCTTCCGTGGTCAGCAGGGCGGTTTCCAGGATGACCTTCAGGATGACGCCTGCTCCGTGCGCCACTTCCACTACCCCCCGGATATCCGCCCGCACCAGGTCGGGGTATCCCGACTTCAGCGCGCCTACGTTGAGCACCATGTCCAGCTCGCCCGCGCCTTCGCGCAACACCTCGACCGCTTCGAAGCGCTTCACGCTGGCCAGAGTCGCCCCCTGGGGAAAACCTATCGGCGTTCCCGCCTTTACGCCGGTGCCACGCAGAATTCCCGCCGCCAGACCCAGATACGAAGGATGGACGAATACACTGGCAAATCCATAGTGCAAGGCTTCCTGGCACAGGCGCCCCACCTCGGCGGCCGTGGCCCCGGGTTTGAGCAGGGTGTGATCAATGCGCTGCGCGATCCGCGGCCACTCGTTCAAGGCCGCCGGAAAAGCGGAATCCATCACGCGTGACATAAGCAGGTTTTATCATAACGGGTCGGCCCCTCGGCAAGAACACTGCCTCGCCCGCCGCCGGCCATCGCGAAAAGGGGGGCGCCGGTTACTCGCGTGGCAGCACGCATACATCGGGCAGATTGCGGTAGCGCTCGGCATAGTCCAGCCCGTAGCCGACGACAAATTCGTCAGGGATGCTGAAGCCAACGTAATCTCCGACGATCGGCTTCCTGCGCCGCGTCGGCTTGTCGAGCAGGGCGGCAATCTTGAACGCCTTGGGCTGATGCGACAGCAAAATGCTCTTCAAATAGGTCAGGGTGAGGCCGGTATCGAGGATGTCTTCCACCAGAATCACGTTCTTGTCCCGCAGGGAATGGTCGACGTCTTTCGTAAGTCGCACCTCGCCCGTCGAATCCCACCCGCCCTTCAGCTCCTGAGTCGGGCTGGGACGGTTGCCGTAGCTCGATACGCCGATGAAATCGAATGTCGCTTCGAGCGACACTTGCCGCGCCAGGTCACTGAGAAAAATCGCGGCCCCCTTGAGCACGCCCACGAAGATGATCGCCTGTCCGGAAAAGTCGTGCGTGATCTGAGCACCGATTTCCGCTACCCGGGCGGCAATCTTTTCCCGTGAAATCAGAATGGTGGGTTCCATCGCGGCGCCCATATTAAACCATCGCGTCATTACCACCCGCGTTGCACCCGCCGCGGTGGGTCAATAGAATGGGAAACCTTGACTCGAGCAGTTGGCGCCTGGCAGTCGGCATTTAACCCCAGATGCCGGGTGCTAGCTGCCAGACACCGGATTCGGGAGCTCCCATGAACCTCCTCGGCCTCAAGATCACGTGGCTTGGCCATGCCACCTTCCGTTTCACGACCCCCGGGGGCAAGACCGTGCTGGTCGACCCCTGGGTCATGGGTAATCCCATGTGTCCAGAAGCGGAGAAGAGCTTTCAAAAGCTTGATGTCATGCTGTGCACCCACGGCCACTTCGACCACATCGGAGACGCGGTCGAGATTGCCAGAAAATACAATCCCACCGTCGTCGCTATCCCCGAGCTCGGTGGCTGGCTGGGGAAAAAAGGCGTCAGGAACCTGGCAGAGATGAACAAAGGTGGCACGCAAACCGTCGGCGACATCAAGGTCACCATGGTGCACGCGGATCATTCCTGCGGCATCAAGGACGGCGACGAACTGGTTTACGGCGGCGAGGCTTGCGGCTATGTCATCGAGTTCGCTAACGGACTGAAGGTCTACCACGCCGGCGACACCAACGTCTTCGGCGACATGGCAATCATTCGCGAACTGTATGCGCCCGAGATATGCATGATTCCTATCGGAGATCACTACACCATGTCGCCGCGCGAGGCCGCGTATGCCTGCAAACTGTTGAAGCCGAAGACCGTCATTCCCATGCATTTCGGGACCTTCCCCGTCCTTACGGGAAGGCCGGGCGACCTCGAGAAGCGCGTGCCGGAAATCGAAGTCGTGGAAATGAAGCCGGGACAAACGTTGTGAATTGCTGATTTGTGATTTTCGACTGTTGACTGGAACAGCAGGGCCCGCGAAACGCCTGCACGGCTTCCATCAACAATCAACGATGATCAATCTGTGGAAAGAGGCTGCGTTTGCCAGACCCAATCGACGTAAATCACTGGCGCATGGGCGGGATCACCGTCGCCGAAGTGGAAGACTATGTGTACAACATTCTTCCGGCTCGTGATGAAGTGCTGGCCGAGATGGAAGGCGAAGCGGCAAAGAAAAAGATACCTATCGTCGGCCCTGCCGTCGGCCGCATTCTATATCAACTGGCGGCCATGATCGGGGCCCGGGCAATCTTCGAGATGGGGTCGGCGATCGGCTATTCCACCATCTGGTGGGCTCGCGCCATCGCCGAAGGAGGGCACGTGATCTATACCGACGGCGATCCGAGGAACGCCGAGCGCGCCCGCCGATACTTCGAGCGTGCCGGTGTCACCACTCGGGTCAACCTGAAAACCGGAGATGCCCTCGAACTCCTGTCGGAAGAAAAGCAGCAGTTCGATATCATCTTCAATGACGTTGACAAGGAGGATTATCCCCGCGTGCTACGCCTGGTTCCGCCCCGCCTGCGCAAGGGAGGCCTGTTTGTCAGCGACAATGTTCTTTGGAGCGGCCGCGTAGTTCAGAAAAAAAATGCCGACGTCCGTACCCGGGCAATCCAGGAATTCAATCGCGCCCTCTACGCCTCGCCCGATTTCTACACCACCATCCTGCCGATCCGGGACGGCGTCGCCGTAGCGTTGAAGAGGTGAGTGGGGGACAGGCGGCCGCGCGTGTGGCCGCCCGGCGCCGGCAGGAACGCGAAGGGAAGCCTACTTCACCGTCCCGCACTGCGGGCCGATCCACTTGCTGGTGAAGTGTGAGTTGGCGGTCATGGTATTCGCGCCCGCGCTTAATACCATGTGGACGTCGCCTTTCACGTTGGTCGAGTCGGTTGCTTCAACGGTAAACGTTCCGCTTTGTTTGCCCCCTCCGTGGGTGCATTCCACCTTGCCTTCCAGTTTTCGCGCGGTCGAACTGATGATGGTTTTCGTGCACTGGGGATCATCCTTACCCATGAAGTTCGTCCTGGTCAGGTCCTCCCTGGTCATGCACTTCTGCATGGTGTGCGTTTTCGGCCCTTCCGCCTGCTGTTGTTTGAACGCCGCCTCCATCCTGGCGCGCTGTTCTGGCGTCATTTTTGCCAGCATCTCGGGAGGAATGGGCGGGGGCCCGCTGCTTTCTCCGACGACCGTCGTCTCCCAAAGTCCCAGCTTGACGTCCAACGGTTGCACCTTGTCCTCGGCCACGAGCGTCGCCGCGCAAACTGCCGCGAGCCCTGCCAGCGCGATCTTCCTCATCCCGTCCTCCTGTCGTTGAAGTTATCCACGAAGAAACGGCCATAAGAATGTCACGTGCCAGTTCTTCTGGCAAGCGTCAAGCCCTCGTGAAGGAGGTGGAAAGGTAAGAATTGAAGATATGAAGAGCGCGACAGCCATTGCGGGCAGGCCGGTTCTACAGCGACTTCACCGGAATCGCCAGCAGGTCTTCCACCAACCCGACTTCCTTCTGTAGAAATGGCTCGGCATAGGTTACCCCGCCGAGCATGCCGTAGAAGCGCGCCATGGCATCCATGCGGTCGCGGACGTCGGCATGGGCGGGGAACAGATCCTTGCCTGCTTCCTGATCGCTGAACTGCGTCTTGTAAGCCATCAGGGCCTGAAAGCGCGCCTCGAACTGGTCGGTGATGTCGACCACAAACGTAGGCCGCACGTCGTAATAGAGGGACGCGTAAACAATCTTGAAAGGCCGACAAGGAGCAAGATCACCGGCTGCGTCGGGAGAGCTGATGGCTGACTGCTGGCGGCCGAGTGTCAGCTTCCCCAATCCCGCCACAAAACACGCCTCATAGCCGAGCGTCGATGCCGTGTAGTGGTCCGGATGCCTGCCCTTCCAGTAGGGCAGAATGACCACCCGCGGCCGCTGCTCGCGAATCACCCTGGCGACCTTCAGCCGGTTTTTCCAGCTATTCTCGACCCGCCCGTCCGGAATATCGAGGGCCTGCCGCCAGTCGACGCGCAGAATCTTCGCGGCTTCTTCCGCCTCGTGCGCGCGGTCCTCCGCGGAACCACGTGTGCCCATTTCGCCCCGGGTAAGGTCGAGAATGCCAGTGCGATAACCGCGCAGCGCCATCTTGAGCAGCGTGCCGCCGCAAGTCTGTTCCACATCGTCGCGATGAGCGGCGACTGCCAGAATGTCAAGTGAAGCGTTCATGAACTGCCGATGATAGCAGGCGCGCGGCGCTTCAACCCGGATTCACCCGCTCCGGGCGCTCAGGCCAGCACTCACGCGCGTGCGGCTCGGATTATCGTGGGAATTCTAACTGGCAAGTTTGCGGAGAAACTCGCGCTCGTCCATGCGGTACTTAAAGGCCTTGCGGCCGTCAATGAACACCACAGGTACTTCGTCGGTAAATTGGCGGCGCAACTCGTCGTTGCTGTCGACGTCAATCTCCTGCCAGCGAAAACCGCCGCGGCGTTCGAGCTTCACCAGAGTTTCCTTGACGATCTCGCAGAGGTGGCAGCCCTTGCGCGAGTAGACGACCACTTTTCGCAGCGTCAGCATCAGCCGGAGTGTAGCAAGGACGGTCGAATGTTTCCAACAACTTCTCACAGATCGAACGGTCGGTCGGCAAGCCGGAAGGGGAATCGATGACCGCCCTTGCCGGAACTTCCGGAGAAAACGCCGAAAGCCTGGCGCGGTTACAATCGTGGCCATGGCGATGGATCGTCCGCTCGAGGGGAAGGCGGCGCTGGTGACGGGTGCGGCGAAGCGGCTGGGCCGGGCAACCGCTCTGGCCTTGGCCGGGGCGGGCGCTGATGTCGCCATCACCTTCCGGCATTCAACCCGCGAGGCGCAGCACATGGTGATTGATCTCAGTCACCTGGGAGTACGCTCCGTCGCCCTGCGTTGCGATGTTACCGATCCCGGTTCGGTCAAGGCGGCGGTGAGAGAGACGGCGAGGGAACTGGGCGGGATCGATATCCTGGTCAACAATGCTGCCAGCTATGAAACGGCAGACTTCGGCAGGCTTACGGTGAAGCAATGGGATGCGATCTTTGCCTCCAACGCTCGCGGCCCCTTTCTGGTCTCAAAGGCAGCCTTGCCCTGGCTGCGCCGGCGCCGGGGGAGAATCATCAATATGGGGTCGCTCGGCGGATTACGACCCTGGCCAACCCATGCGCATTACTGTTCTTCGAAGGCGGCGGTTCACATGCTGACGAGAGTCATGGCCAAGGCCTTGGCACCGGCGGTCGCGGTGAATTGCGTTGCCCCGGGAATGGTCGATCTGGGTGAGAAGTCGGGAGCGGCATTCATGCGACGGATGGCGAAGTTGACTCCGATGCGGCGCAACGGGACCGGCGATGACGTGGCAGCGGCGGTACTGTTCTTCGCCATGGCCCCGCGCTTCATCACCGGTCAGATCCTCGCTGTCGACGGAGGCCTGGGGCTTTGAAATCTCCCGCCGATTCCTGTATCGTGCCGAGTTTCGCTTCTTCCATGAGAAGGCTCTGGCTTTTACTCTTGTTCCTGTTACCCCCGTGCGTCCACGCGCAAAACCGTCCCGAGGACGGCGGGCGCGAAATCCAGATCTGGAGTGGCGGAGGCCACTCGGTCAGCGGAGGCACCGGCAATACCGGCGTCTTGAACCTGGGATTCAGGTACGGTTGGATCCTGACTCGTCCGCACGGCCCCGGATTTCTGAAGGGCCGTTTCGAGGCAGCGCTCGACGCGGTCCCCGTCTTCATGGTGTTTCAGCCCGCTAATACCGCCTATGGCTTTGGAGTTAACCCGGTAAATCTCAAGTGGAACTTTGCTACGCGGGACAGCCTGGCTCCCTATCTGGAACTGAGCGGCGGAACGCTGTTCACCAACCACGAGGTCCCCTCCTTGGCATCGAAAGAAAATTTCACCTCGGGTATTGCGCTCGGCACCCACTTCCTCGGCCAGAAATACAACTGCAGCCTGGAATTGCGATACATGCACATTTCCAACGCCGGTTTGTCCTCGCACAATCCCGGACTTAATACTTTGCAAGTGCGAATGGGTCTGGGGAGGTTTCTGCCAAGCCGGAAATCGCCTCCTCCAAAATAGAAGCAACCATCTTATTTTCAATTGATTACACTGTCTTCACGGTGGTCAGGGAAGGGGAATCCGTCCTGCACTTGTAACTTCTGTGTGATCCACGCATCTCAAGCGCATGTGGGCTCATTAGGGTGATTCTCCCGGGTGGCTCGGGGATGACGTAGCGCAACGTCGTCCTGCCTCCTTAGCTGCCGGGTGAGAAACTTTGTTCCTTGACCGGGGGGTCCGGGGCTACCTAATGAGCCCTCTTACTGTTTTTCCTAACGTCCTCCCCCAACACCTTTTTCCCGGTGGGTTGCAGCCTTCCGCGTTGCCCCGATATCCTTCTCGCCTATGTCAACTCTGGTGGAATGCGTTCCGAATTTTTCCGAGGGCCGCGACAAGTCCAGGGTAGACGCCATTATCGAAGCCATGATACTGCCCGGCGTCTATCTCCTCGACCGCGAAATGGATGCGGATCACAACCGCAGCGTGATCACCCTGGCGGGCGAGAGGGAAGCGGTTCAGGAGGCTGCGATCCGTGGCGTAGGCAAGGCCGCAGAAGTCATCGATCTTACCCGGCATCAGGGGGCGCATCCCCGCATGGGCGCGGCTGACGTCGTTCCTTTCATTCCCATTGAAGGCGTCAGCATCGAAGATTGCGTGGCGATGGCCCGCCACGCAGGCGAGCAGATCTGGAAACGTTTCGGGATCCCGGTTTACCTTTACGAGGCGGCTGCGACTTCACCAGAGCGGCAGAACCTGGAAAACATCCGGCGGGGCCAGTTCGAGGGCATTCGCGCGGAGATTGCCACCAATCCGGCTCGCAGGCCGGACTTCGGCGAAGTGCGCGTGCATCCCACTGCCGGGGCCACGGTAGTTGGCGCCCGCAAGTTTCTCATTGCGTACAACGTGTTCCTGAACACTCCGGACGTGGACATCGCCAAGAAGATCGCCAAAGCCGTGCGCTTTTCGACCGGGGGGCTTCGCTTCGTCAAGGGCGCCGGATTCCTGGTGCGCGGGCAGGCGCAAGTCTCCATGAACCTGACCGACTTCGAGCAGACTCCGATCCACCGGGTGTTCGAGACGGTGAAGCGCGAAGCGGCGCGCTACGGTGTGCAACCCGTGAGCAGCGAGATTGTCGGGTTGATTCCGAAAAAGGCTCTGGAGGCGGCGGCGGAATGGTTTCTGCAGGTGGAAAACTTCGATTCATCGCTCATTCTGGAGAACCGGCTGGCGGCGGTGATGGGCGGGAAAATGGCAGTCGGTGGGCTGCGCGCCGGGGCCGAGCCCTTTATCGAACAGCTGGCCGCGGCAACCGCCACCCCTGGCGGGGGCAGCGCCGCTGCAGCCGCGGGCGCCATGGCTGCCGGCCTGGGCGCCATGGTGGCCGGCCTGTCGCGTGGCAAGAAGGCCTATTTCGAGCACGAGCGCGAGTTGAGCCAGGCAATCGCGCGGCTTTCCCAGCTGCGCGAGGAACTCAAGGCCGCAATCGACACCGATGCCGAGTCGTACAACCGGGTCATGAAGGCTTACAAACAGGCCAAGGAATCTCCGGACGGCGAGAGCGTCATCGCCGCCGCGCTGAAGCAGGCAACGGCTGTTCCTTTGAGCGTTGCTCAGCAGGCCAGGGAAGTGGCGGACATCGTTGAGAGTCTGAAGCGCATCACCAGCCCCAACATGAAATCCGATCTCATCACCGCTATGGCTCTGGCTCGCGCTGCGATCGAGGGAGCGCTGTCGAACGTCGAGATCAACGTCGAATCCATTCGGGACCAGCCCTTTGTCCAGGAAGCGCGGCAGAAAGCGCTGGCATTGAAAGTCTGATGGCGATCGCAACGCCGGGCGTCCGACCGGGGGCCAGGTCCTCGAAGAAACCCGCCCCGAACCGTTCTGATTACACCGCCATTACACTTTCGTTCTCTTTCCGGTCTCGAGAGTTGGCATACAATGAAAGGTTGATGCGGGTGACGGGGCTAGACCGGACCGCATCTAACTACCCAAGTTCTCCAGAGGCAGTCTATGCGTAGATCAGCACTTGTGCTAACCGTCTCTTTATTGTCCTCGGCCGCGGTCTGGGCCATGCCGCTCGGCACTCAGGCGCGCGGCGTGATTCCTTCCGACATCCAGCAGCTCATCTCTGTGGACTACCGGGCGCTGAAGAATTCCGATAGCGCCATGGCTCTAAAGCAACAGATCGAGCCCGACAACCTGAAGCAGTTCGAAGAAGCGCTGAAAGGTGCAGGTATCGACACGGAGAAGGATGTCGAGCAACTCACGGTTGCCTCGTACCGCAATGCCCGGCAGACCATCAGGATGGTCGGCGTGGCGCAGGGCGATTTTCCGATGAAGGCGTTCCTGAAGCGGATGGCTGTCCACAAAATCAAGCCCGTAAAGGTGCGCAATACGGATCTGTGGCCCATGTCCGGCGGTATGGACATGGTTTTCCTTGATGAAAATACACTGCTCTTCGGAGACCGCTCCGCCGTCGGGGGAGCGCTCGATGCCCGCGATGGCTACAGCCCGACGCTCGACACCAATAACACGATGACCGACATGATGGGTTCCGTGGATAGCGGCACGGTGTGGAGCATTCTCGACCAGCAGGGAACCCAGAACATGATGCGCTCCGCCCTCGGCGACGCCTCGAAACTCGGGGACTATGAGACGGTGAAGAAACGGCTGCTGGGGTCGCGTTACCAGATGAACTTCACCAACGGCGTGAACTTCGATCTCGATGTGCTCACTTCGGATTCGATGACCGCCGCCACTCTGTCAACGCTGGTGAAGGCGGGGGTGCTTTACAAGAAGATGACGGCAACGCCCACCGAGAAAGTGGCGCTCGACAGCGTCACCGTGGATTCGGACAGCTCCACCCTGCAGATGCATTTCAAAAGCGACGACAAGAAGTTTCAGTCGCTGATGCACTCCGACTTGTTTGCCGCCGTGTCGAAGTAGCGGGCATTCCGCTATCCTCTGTACCGGGCGCGGTTGGCCGCGCCCTTTCACTTTTTCGCCGCCGAGACTTTCTCCCGCTTCTCCTTGACCCACCCTGGCTTGACCACCTGTCGTCCGCGAGCGATGGCCAGCGAATCTTCGGGCACATCTTCGGTGATGCACGACGCCGCGCCCACGTAGGCTCCGCGTTTCACCCGCACTGGCGCCACCAGCGTGGAGTCGCTGCCGATAAATACGTTGTCTTCGATGGTGGTCGTATGTTTGTTCACGCCATCGTAGTTGCAGGTGATTGTGCCCGCGCCGATATTCACCCCCGCGCCGACGTCCGCGTCTCCCAGGTAAGTCAGGTGGTTGGCCTTCGATCCCTTGCCCAGCCTGATCTTCTTGGTCTCTACAAAATTTCCCACATGCGCCCCTTCACCGATCTGGCTTCCCGGACGCAGGTGAGAGTAGGGCCCGAGAACCGCGCCCGAACTGACTTTCGAGTCTTCCATGATGGTTCCCGGACGCACAAGTACGCCTTCGCCGATCTCGCAGTTCCTGATCACGCTGTACGAGCGTATGCGGCAGTCACTTCCGATCCGCGTGTTACCGAGAATCTGCACGAAGGGCTCAATCACCGTGTCGGGGGAGATGACCACATCGCTGTCGATCATGCAGCTGTCGGGATAGTAGATGGTGACGCCTTCCGACATCAGGCGCTCAGCCGTCAGCTGGCGTAACCGCCGGTCGATATCCATCAACTCCGCGCGGGTGTTTCCGCCGAGGACTTCGCCCGGATTTTCCGCGGCCACGGCGACCACCCGTTGCCCGGCCTTGCGCATGACGGCAGCCATGTCGGTGAGGTAGAACTCGGCGTGGGCGTTATCCGTTCCCAGTTCGTCGATGTGCTCGAACAGGCGGGGCACGGAGAAAGCGTAAAAACCGGCGTTGATCTCACGAATTCTGGCTTGCGCCGCGGTCAGCGCCTTCTGCTCCACGATGGCGCGTACATCGTCACCTTTCGCGGCCCTGCGAATCACCCGGCCGTATCCTGCGGGGTTCTCCAGTTGCGCGGTAAGCAAGGTCATAGCGGCTTTCTTGGCCAGGTGAAAATCACGAAGCCGGAGGATCGTCCGCGAAGTGACCAGAGGGGCATCTCCCGATAGCACCAGAACCAGGTCGTAGCCTGCCAGCGCTTCGCGGGCCACCATCAGCGCGTGGCCGGTCCCGCGCTGCTCTTTCTGCAGCACGAAGCTAACCCCAGTCGGCGCAACGGCTTCACGCACCCGCCCGGCTTCGTGACCGATGATGGCGTAAACGTCCGCAGCCGGAACCACCTGGGTGGCCGCTGCGATCACGTGCGCCAAAACCGGCTTGCCCCCGACTTCATGCAGAACCTTGGGATGTTTGGACTTGAGGCGAGTGCCCTTGCCCGCCGCCATGATGGCGATGGCGACACGGGGAGGAGAGGTCGGCTTCAGGGTCTTTGGCATTCGACCCCAATATATCGCAGGCGGGAGCGCGCGTCTCGTAGAGAGCCGTGGCTAGCGGGAAGTTGCGGAAACCGGTCGCTTCGGAATGCTCTCGGCCTGGACGGCGATCTGCATGATGTCCTGGGCGACGCGGTCGGCTGCGTGGCGGACCACCAGTCCGGATTCGAGGTAGTCACCGAGCACGGCGCAGACGCCCAGTTCCTCGATGGCCTCAAGGTCGACCACAATCTGTGACGCGCCCTCCAGGGCATATTTCGCCTTCATCTCCGGTGGAGCAGCCGTGCGGTTGATCAGCGCATAATCGAATAATCGGTCTGCTTGCGCGTGACGGTTCAACGCCCGGATGTGATCGGCGGCGGTAAGCCCCAGGCTCTCGTTGGCCTGCGTCATGAGGTTGCACACGTAGACTTTCAGGGCGCTCGATTCGAGGACCGCTTTCACGATGCCTCTTACCAGGAGGTTGGGAATCAGGCTGGTGAACAGCGATCCTGGCCCAATAGTAATGACGTCGGCATCGGCGATGGCGCGCAATGTCTGCGGCAGCGGCTCGACGTCCGGTGGGACAAGGAACAGCTCCTTGATCCGGCCGTTGCTGGCAGTGATTCTGGTTTCGCCCAGCACCCGGCTGCCATCCTCCATCAAAGCCTCCAGTTCGATGTTCGCGCTGGTTGCGGGAAAGATATGGCCGCGCGTCAGCAGAATCTCGGAGGACAGCCGCACCGCTTCACTGAAATCGCCGGTGATCGAGGTGAGAGCCGCAAGAAACAGATTTCCGAAGCTATGGCCCTCGAGACCGGAACCTTTGACAAAACGGTGCTGAAACAGGCGGGAGAGCAGGGCTTCGTCCTGGGACAAGGCAACGATGCAATTGCGAATGTCCCCGGGCGGAAGCATGTTGAGCTCTTTCCGCAGACGCCCGCTCGAGCCTCCGTCGTCGCTCACCGTAACCACGCCGCTGAGTTCCGTTATCGAGGGGAGATCCGGCTCGCAGGTCTGAACGTATGCCTTGAGACCTTTCAGCAGGGTGGAAAGCCCGGTGCCGCCGCCAATGGCGACAACCTTGAGCTTCTTCGCGCTCCCGAGCCCGTCCCGCGAGGGAGACTCGCCCTGCTCGTCGGCAGACATAAAGCGCTTACAGATTTCCTCCGGACTCGTCCGGCGAAACCATCAACTCGGCTCCAGGATCGGGGTACAGCAGTTCCGTGAAGCGTGGATCTTCCGCCAGGTTCTGGAAGTCGGAATCGTTGCGCGCTTGAAAACGCAAGCCCGGGTTCAGGTGAATCGCTTCGTCCAGATGCCGTAGAGAGTCCTCGACGTGTCCAGTCAGGCAATCGAGCGCCGCCAGGCCGTAGGCCACATAGTCAGCCTTGGGAGCCTGCTTCGACAATTTCTCCAGGTGCTCCCGGGCGCCTACATAGTCACCTATGTTCATCAATGAAACAGCGAAGTCGTAATGCTCCTCGTGGCTCTTGAACTGAACCGCCGGCCGCTCGTTATGCTGATTGCAGGTGTTGATGTGGACGGAGGCGCGGTCGGCCAGCTCCTTGCTGGGTCCGGAGAGCGCCTTCTGAAAGAAGCCCTTGGCCTTGTCAAACTTGCGTTCCTGCATCGCACGCAGGCCGGCCTCATAGTTCTGTACCGCTTGCGTGTGACGTGGATCTTCCGCTGCTGCTTTCTTGGGAGTTGCTTTTTGCGCCATCTGCAAAACTCTTCCTGTACTCTTCGTAAGTGTTCCTCGTGAACCCGGCACAAGAGTCCTGAAACTTATCGAAGGCCGTAATTCCAGTGGATGCAACTTCAAGACTCTTCACCGGTGCGAGCAGGTTATACGCGGGTCCGGCCCTGTGCGTCAACTGGCCGGAACTTAGTCGATGGTGGCCGCAGTTTCCAGGTCCACCTGTTTCCATTCCCCGGCAATGATGCCCTTGCGAATCTCGACCGCGGTCTTGCCCTTCTTATGCATGGTGTACGAGTAATACAGTTCCTTCAAGCACGTAGCGCACACCGCGCCGTGAGTTCCCTCAAAGCAGCTGTGCAAGCTGTTGTGCCCCATACGATCGCAATAGCAGTAGCAGGGCTGTTGATGAAGAACCACGGGAATCCTGGCCGCCAGTTCGTAAGCGTGAGTCTGATAGGGGTACTGCGCCGCCTGTCCCCAAAGCTGATCTTTGGTGAGGATCGGCGGCAACCGCGTGCCCTTGCCCGGCGGGCCGGCATTGTAGGCCGGGACTCCTCCCCCGCCTTCCTCGTCCTGGGAGATGGCCCAGGGGGCGGAGACCACGAGAACAATCAGGAACACACCTGCCAGCGTTAGCCCGCGTTTCAACATAGGTTCGGTTTCCTCAGGTGGATCTTGGCCCGGATATTGTAACCCGAATCGCGAGATGGCTGTAAACGGCCGCTTTCACAGGTGCCCCTCACGACCGTCTTCATTTGTACGCGCTTCACCCGTATAATCAAAAACAGATGGCAGATTCCGAAATTTCCCCAGCTCCGGTTCCGGCGCAGCCGACGGAGGCTGCGTCACCCCCCGTACCCAGGATTTTCCCCATGCTTTCGGTCTGGCTGCGGGACCTGGTAATTTCGCTCGCCATCTCCGCATTCATCATTGTGTTCCTCTACCAGCCGGTCAAAGTGGAGGGCACCAGCATGATGCCCTCGCTGGATGACCAGGAACGCATCTTCGTCAACAAGTTTGTTTACCGTCTGGAACCAATCGAACGCGGCGACATCGTGGTTTTCCGCTACCCGCGTGATCCGTCGAAGAGCTTCATCAAGCGAGTGATCGGACTGGCAGGCGACCGTATTCAGATCGACGACGGCCGGGTGTTCGTCAACGGGCAGCTCCTCGAGGAGGACTACGTACCGCGCATCTACGCCGACCACCGTTCCTGCCCCGAGGTCGTAGTCCCGCCCAACAGCTACTTCGTGCTGGGCGATCACCGCACCATGTCCAACGACAGCCGAGATTTTGGCCCGGTGGACGCCGGCTTCATCTATGGCAAGGCTGTTTTCGGCTACTGGCCGGTAGATAAGCTGGGGCGCTTGCGGTAAGGGCGCAACGGCTTCGATCCCCCCATCTTTTCTGCTTTTTCCTCAGCCTTGCTCACTTGGCCGATTGCCGATTGCCTGTTAGAATCTGTAAAATCCACTCCCCCGGAGAAAGAATGCAGGCCATTCTTGCGCTGGAAGATGGGAAAGTCTTCCGCGGCAAAGGCTACGGAGCAAAAGGCGAATGTCGCGGCGAAGTCGTTTTTAATACCTCCCTCACCGGTTACCAGGAAATTTTTACCGACCCTTCCTACACCGGCCAGATTGTCGTTCTCACCAATCCCCAAATCGGAAACTACGGCACTAATCAGGAAGACCAGGAATCGACACGTCCTTATATCGAAGGACTGATCGTGCGCGAGTTTTCGCGCGTGAGCTCCAACTGGCGCTCGCAGCAGGTAGCCGAGGAGTATCTCGAACAGTTCAAGATTCCGGTGCTGGGCGATATCGACTCGCGGGCTCTGGTGCGCCACTTGCGCGACCACGGGGTGATGCGCGGCGTGATCTCGACGCTCGAGAACGACGCCGAGAAACTGGTCGCCAAGGCGCGGTCGATTCCCAGGATGGACGGCACGGATCTTGCCAAGGTGGTCAGCACCAAGAACACCTACGTGTGGGAGACGGGAGAGCGGTCGCATCTGCCGGAGGAAGTTGTCGGCGTGAAAGACGAGCCGCCCCGCTTCCACGTGGTTGCCTACGACTACGGCATCAAGCGCAACATCCTGCGCAAGCTGCGCGGCGAAGGTTGCAAGGTCACAGTGGTTCCGGCCGAGACCAAGGCGGAAGACGTGCTGGCGCTAAAACCCGATGGTGTGTTCCTGTCGAACGGGCCGGGCGATCCGGAGCCGTGTACCTATGCGGTCGAGAACATTCGCCGCCTGATGGGGCGGCAGCCGATCTTCGGGATTTGCCTGGGGCACCAGCTGACGGGAATTGCGCTGGGCGGCAAGACCTACAAGCTGAAGTTCGGACACCACGGCGGGAATCATCCGGTGAAGCAGTTGCAAACGGGGAAGATAGAGATTACCTCGCACAACCACAATTTTGCGGTGGATCCGGATTCGTTGTCCCAGAGCGAAGTCGAACTGACGCACATGAACCTGAATGACCAGACGCTCGAAGGCCTGCGCCACCGGAACCTGCCGCTGTTCAGCGTGCAGTATCACCCCGAGGCGGCTCCGGGCCCGCATGATTCGCATTATCTGTTCAAGGATTTCGTGAAGATGATGGAGGAGTTCAGGAAGTAGTGGCGAAGAGCGCGGTTGAAAGAGCGCGCATCACGTTAAAGGCCGCCTGGGAATTGAGAACTGGTATTCATGCCGAAACGGACTGACATCTCGAAGATTCTGATCATCGGCTCTGGCCCCATCATCATCGGCCAGTCGGCGGAGTTTGATTACTCCGGGACCCAGGCTTGCAAGGCGCTCAAGTCCGAGGGCTTTGAGGTAGTGCTGGCGAACTCGAATCCGGCGACCATCATGACCGATCCGGATTTGGCCGATCGCACTTACATCGAGCCCCTGACCCGCGACTATCTGGAAGAAATCATCCGCGTGGAGCGCGAGCTCTCTCCCGGCGTGGGATTCGCCGTGCTTCCCACGGTTGGCGGGCAGACCGCGCTCAACCTGGCCGTCGAGTTATCGGACGGCGGCGTGCTCGAGAAGTACAACGTGCAACTGATCGGCGCCAACATCGCCGCCATCAAGAAGGCCGAAGACCGGCTCTATTTCAAGGATGCAATGCAGAAAATCGGGCTCGACGTTCCCAAGTCAGCCCTGGTCAACAATTTGAAAGACGGCCTGGAGTTTGCCGGGAAGATCGGATTTCCCGTGATCATCCGCCCCTCGTTCACCCTGGGCGGATCGGGCGGCGGCATCGCCTACAACCGCGAGGAATTGATGGAAGTGCTCGCCCGCGGTCTCGATTTCTCTCCCGTGCACGAAGCGCTGATTGAGGAATCGGTGCTCGGCTGGAAGGAGTTCGAACTCGAAGTGATGCGTGACCTGAAAGACAACGTCATCATCATCTGCTCGATCGAGAACTTCGATCCCATGGGGGTGCACACCGGCGACTCGATCACCGTCGCTCCCGCGCAGACGCTCACCGATCGCGAGTACCAGGCGATGCGGGACGCTGCCATCGCGGTGATTCGCGAGATCGGTGTCGAGACCGGCGGATCGAACATTCAGTTCGGCATTCATCCGCAGACCGGGCGCATGGTGGTGATCGAGATGAACCCGCGCGTGTCGCGCTCGTCGGCCCTGGCTTCGAAAGCCACAGGGTTCCCGATCGCAAAAATCGCAGCCAAGCTGGCGGTGGGCTACAGGCTCGACGAGATTCCCAATGACATAACCCGCAAGACGCCTGCGTGTTTCGAGCCCACGCTTGACTACGTGGTGGTGAAGATCCCCAAGTGGCAGTTCGAGAAGTTTCCCGGCGCGGACGAGAACCTGGGCCCGCAGATGAAGTC
Organism: Terriglobales bacterium; assembly: GCA_035262225.1. Lineage (GTDB taxonomy): Bacteria > Acidobacteriota > Terriglobia > Terriglobales > Acidobacteriaceae > DATFTE01. The sequence goes on along the minus strand of DATFTE010000077.1, from coordinate 26,012 downwards.
CGTTGGCGAAGTGATGGCCATTGGCCGCACCTTCAAAGAGGCATTGCTCAAGGGCGTGCGTGCGCTTGATACCGGGAAGAAAGTTGGATCGGAAAAGATCGAGCCCAAGATCCTTACCCAGCGGCTGGTGACGCCGCATCCTGAGCGGCTTTCCTATATCCGTTATGCTCTGCGCCAGGGACACACGGTCAAGCAGATCGCGACCATGACCTCCATGGACCCTTGGTTCCTCTACCAGCTTAAAGAAGTTAACGACATGCAGCTGGAGCTGGAGAAACACCCGATGGAGTCGATTCCCACCGAGGTGTTGCGCGAGGCCAAACGCTACGGCTTCTCCGACGGACGTCTGGCGGGAGTGTGGCGGCTGGAGGGCAAAGGGGCGCTCGAGAAGGTCAAGCATCAGCGGAAGAAACACCGCGTCACTCCGGTGTACAAGCGGGTCGATACCTGCGCCGCGGAGTTCGTCAGCCACACTCCGTATCTTTACTCGACCTACGAAGACGAAGACGAAGCAACGCCGACCGATAAGAAGAAGGTCATCATTCTGGGCAGCGGGCCCAACCGCATCGGTCAGGGAATTGAGTTCGATTACTGCTGCTGCCATGCGGCATTTGCGCTGCGCGACGACGGTTACGAGACGATCATGATCAACTGCAATCCCGAAACCGTCTCCACCGACTACGACACCAGCGACCGGCTGTACTTCGAACCGCTCACCCTCGAGGATGTGTCGGCGGTCTACGAGCACGAGACCTCGGGCGGCGCGGACGTCGGCTTGATCGTGCAATTCGGCGGGCAGACGCCGCTGAACCTGGCGCTGCCACTGAAGGCTTCGGGTGCGAAGATCATCGGAACCTCTCCCGAGTCCATTGATCTGGCCGAAGACCGCAAGCGCTTCAACAAGCTGCTCGAGGATTTGGAGATTCCTCAGGCGCCGGGCGTGATGGTGGCATCGGTGGAAGAAGCGACCGAGGGCGCGAAACGCGTGGAATATCCGGTGCTGGTGCGGCCATCGTATGTGCTTGGCGGGCGGGCCATGGTCATCGCCTATGACGAAGAGACCGTCGTGCGCTACATGAAAGAGGCGGTCGAGTACTCGCAGGATCGCCCCGTGCTGATCGATCACTTCCTGGAAGACGCGATCGAAGTGGACGTGGACGCGCTCTCCGACGGCGAAGACGTGGTCATCGGCGGCATCATGCAGCACATCGAAGAGGCCGGCATTCACTCCGGCGACTCCTCGTGCGTGCTGCCCGCTGTCGATATTCCTCCGCACCTGATGGACCGCATGCGCGACTACACCTTCAAGCTCGCCCGGGCGCTGAAAGTCGTCGGTCTCATGAACATCCAGTTCGCGATACCGCGCACCAACGGCGGGTCGGGCAACGGAGCAGAAGGCGGCAGAGTTTACGTTCTCGAGGTGAACCCGCGGGCGTCACGTACCGTGCCCTATGTCTCGAAGGCCACCGGCGTGCCCATGGCGAAGATTGCGTCACGGTTGATGACGGGACGCAAGCTGCGCGAGTTCCTGCCCGAATACATCGAGCGCCGCGCCGATCTCAACACGGGGCGCGGCTACTACGTGAAATCGCCGGTCTTCCCCTGGAACAAGTTTCCCGGCGTGGATACGGTGCTCGGCCCGGAAATGAAGTCCACCGGTGAAGTGATGGGCGTGGGCGACACCTTTGGCGAGGCTTTCGCCAAGGCGCAGATCGCCGCCGGGCAGAAGCTGCCCACCCAGGGAACGGTGTTTATCAGCGTCACCGATCATGACAAGACTCAGGTCGCCGATCTGGCCCGGCGCTTCGTCGATATGGGATTCAGGCTGGTGGCTACGGCCGGTACCGCCGACGTGCTCGAAAACAAGGGCATGGCGGTAGAGCGCGTCTACAAGGTCAAGGAAGGCCGCCCGAACGTGGTTGACCTGATCAAGGGCGAGCGCATTCAGCTTATCGTGAATACCCCTACCGGTCTCGAGCCGTGGTTTGACGAGAAAGCAATCCGGCGGGCCGCGGTCAACGCCCGCATCCCGACGATTACAACCTTGTCGGCGGCACGCGCGGCGGCGGAGGGCATTGCGGCCCTGCAGCGCGGCGAGATCAAGGTGCAGGCGCTGCAGCATCTGCACGCCGAGCGGGTGGCGAAGAGCCGGCCGTAGACCCGCGAACCCTATCGCCCCCCAGTACAATACTGCCGCATGAGTAGTACACCCACTGTCCGGCTTCCAAAGGACCTGCTCGCGCGGCTTCGCCAGGTAGCGCAAAGCACGGGACTGCCCGTGAGCCGCGTGATTCGGCGAGCGCTGGAAACCTCGCTCTCCAGACACGACGCACAGACTTGGAAGAAGTACGCCGGCGTGATTAAGGACGGGCTGAGAAGCGTCTCTTCCCGCAAAGGGTTCTCGCGCAGCTGAACGTCATTGCGGATACCGGCCTGCCGGCCCAATAAGCGGGACGAGATCCCGCTCCTGTGCCCGCCGAAGAAGTGATACCCTGAGGCCATCATGCTTCTCCACGGCATCTTTCCTCCCATCACAACACCCTTCTACCCGGACGGGAACGTCTACCACAAGAAACTCGAGGCAAATGTGGAGCGCTACTCGAAGACTCCCGTTGCCGGAATCGTCGTGCTGGGCTCCACCGGAGAGGCCATCCTGCTTTCCGACCAGGAGCGCCGCGAAGTACTGAAGACGGCTCGCGAGGCCGCGGCGAACCACAAGGTGCTGGTGGCAGGAACCGGGATCGAGTCGGCCAGCGAGACCTTGCGCTTGACCGAGTATGCCGCGTCGATCGGTTACGATGTCGCCATGGTACGCACGCCGCATTACTACAAAGGTCAGATGAAGCCCGCCAACATGGCGGCGTTTTATCGCTTCGTCGCCGACCGCTCGCCGTTGCCGGTCATTCTTTACAACTTTCCCCAGGCCACCGGATACGACATTCCGGCCGAGCTGGTCGTCGAACTTGCTGAGCACCCGAACCTGATCGGCATCAAGGAGTCGAGCGGCGATGTAGAGAAAGTCCGTACCATGGTGGCCGGAACCCGGCAGGTGAAACGAACTGCAACGGTGACCGAGACTTTTGAGGCGATGACGCCGCGCATGCTGAAGGCAGCCGAAGGCAACAGTCAGGGCGGGGAACTGGTCACGATTGGTGGCGCGAAGCCATCCTCAGCTGCGGTGACAATCGTAAGCGGACTCAAGACCCGCCAGAAGGAAGTCGGATTCCAGGTGCTGGTCGGCGCGGCGCAGAAATTGGAACCATCGCTTGAGGCCGGGGCAGCGGGCGCGATTTTGGCTTTCGCCGATCCTGCACCCACAGCCTGCTACGAGATTTACGCAGCATGGAAGGAAGATGATCACGAACTGGCCCGCCTCAAGCAGGGACGCATAGCCAGGGCTGCGCAACGGATTGTGGGCGAGTTGAGCATTCCCGGTGTGAAGTACGCCATGGATTTCAACGGCTATTTCGGTGGTGGCGTGCGCCTCCCCCTGCTGCCGTTGACGGCAGAGGCCAAAAAGGAGATCGAAGGCCTTCTCGGCGATATCCGGAACTAGTTCGGTGGTTGCGACGGCCATTACACCAACAACACCAGACCTTGAAGCCACCTGCCATTGCCACTGTCTAGAGCGCTGCGTGTGCCGGAAGCCGTGAGTCCCGGGCCTGCCAATACCCGCTGCTTGCGCTGCTTCCTGATGCCGCACCTTAGACCAGGCGGGGTTGACCGAGTTGTAACAGGCAAGATGTGTTGTGGTGCCCGGCCCAATGGCCTTGGCGAAAAGCCCCCTTCCCCTTGACAGCTTAGGAGAGCGTCGCTACACTCCTAAGCAGCTAAGGAAAGAAGGGTGAGCATGCCCGACTCTGCTGATATTCTCCCAGGTACTCTCGATCTGCTGATTCTGAAAGCCGTCTCCTTGGGCTCGCTCCACGGATACGGTGTCCTTCTCCGCATTCAGCAGATTTCAGGCGGCGCGTTCCTGGTGGAACAGGGAGCGCTCTATCCCGCACTCTTCCGCCTGGAAGAGCGCGGCTTGCTTGCCTCGGAATGGGGCGTTTCGGAAAACAATCGCCGGGCAAAGTATTACCGCCTGACACGCAAGGGCGAAAAGCGATTCCGCGAGGTGGCAGACAGCTGGAACCGGCTGGCCACGGCTGTGGCCATGGTGCTCAAGACGCGGCCGGAGGAGGTCTGAGTCATGTCACCGCGGGATCTCTTCGATCGCCTTCTTCATCGCGATGATCTCGACCGCTCCTTGAACGAGGAGATTCAATTCCACATCGGGCAGCGCGCTCAAGATCTCGAGGGCTCTGGCATGACCCCACAGGAAGCCGAGCGCCGCGCGCGGATCGAGTTTGGCTCGGCCGAGAACTACAAAGAGCAGTGTCGCGAAAGCCGCCGCCTCAACGGTCTTCACACTTTCCTCGCCGATATTCGCTTCGGATTACGCATGCTGCGCCGCAGCCCAGGGTTCTCCGTTCTCGCGATCCTGTGCCTGACTCTCGGCATCGGCGCGAACGCCGCGGTTCTCAGCTGGATTGAAGGCACGCTCCTGCGTCCATATCCGGCGGTGGCGGACCAGGCGCACGTGCTTGTGTTGGCCGGAACGGCGCGCGGAACACCCGGCTTCGACGGGATGTCTTGGCCGGACCTCCTCGACATTCGGCGCAATTGCAGGCTTCTCGATGCTGTGATCGCGGAAAAGATTGTCGGTACTACGCTCAGCATTGGAGACCGCGCGGAGCGCGCCACTGGTAGCCTGGTGTCCGCGAATTACTTCGACGCTATGGGTATCCGTCCGGTCGTCGGCCGCGGATTTCAACCTGGAGAAGATGTCGGACGGAATGCACATCCGGTGGTGGTGATCAGTTACGGAATGTGGAGAGACCGTTTTCGCGGCGACCCCAAAGTGATTGGTAAAACGCAGACCTTTAACGGCATGCCCCATACGATTGTGGGGGTCGCTCCCGAGGGGTTCTACGGCACCTTTGTCGGATACGAATGGCAGTTTTGGGTGCCGCTCTCGATGCAGGAGCGCTTCGAGGCTGACGGCTACACACTCGAAGAACGCGGTGCTCGCTGGATCGAACCATTCGTTCGGCTCAAGCCCGGCGTAACACTCGCCCAAGCGCAGCAGGAGGTCTCCAGCGTCGCCCGCCGGCTCGAAGCGGATTTTCCTGACACGAATCGCGGGCGCGGCGTCAGACTCCTGCCCTTGTGGGAATCGCCCTTCAACGCCTCAACCGTGGTTCTTCCAACCCTTAAGATCACCGCTGTTGTGACCTTCCTCGTGCTGTTGATCGCCTGCGCCAACGTCAGCAACCTGCTGCTGGTCCGGGCGTTTGCCCGTCGCCATGAAATGAGTGTCCGCCTGGCGGTGGGCGCGGGACGCACGCGGCTGATCAAACAGCTGATGACCGAAGGGCTCCTACTCTCGGTCATCTCACTTGTCGGCGGAATCCTGGTGGCGCAGTGGTGTCGCAACCTGCTGGTGCTGCTGATCCCAAATCGCGGCGTGAAGTTGCACTTCGCGGGACAACTTGACTGGCGGGTGGTCGCATTAAGCGCAGCGGTTTGTCTGCTCGCCACCCTCTTCTTTGCCGTCATTCCTGCCATTCAAAGCAGCAACGTAGACATCGCGGGAACGCTGAAGAATGAGTCTGCTGGCGTGATCGGCGGCCGCCACGGCGCGTGGCTGCGCTCCTCACTGGTTCTTGTGCAGGTAGCGTTGAGCTTCCTCCTGCTGGTTGGTGCCGGCTTGCTCCTTCAGAGCCTCAGTCGGATCCGCACCGCCGACCCAGGCTTTTCCGCCGACGATGTCCTTGCCACCCACGTCGGCCTGTTTGATGCGGGATACGAAGTCCCGCGGGCCCGCATCTTTGAGGATCAGTTCATGGATCGCGTACGGGCCCTTCCCGGCGTCGAATCGGCGGCTTACTCGCGCGTCATTCCTTTCACCTACCAGACTTACTCCTCCTCCCCCATCACGGTCGACGGATATCAGGCCCCTCCTGACGAACAACCGGCCATTGAATACAGCGAAGTAAGTCCCGGCTATTTTGCGACCATCGGTATCCCCGTTATTGCCGGGCGCGAGTTCGCCCGTTCCGATGATGAGAACGCTCCGCCCGTCGCGATAGTGAATGAAAGCATGGCGGCGCAGTACTGGCGTGGAGCAGACCCCATCGGCAGGCGCCTTGAAGTGAAGGGCCGCTGGATGCAGGTAGTGGGGGTAGCGAAGAACGCAAAGTACAGCGACATGGTCGAGCCGTTACGGCCATTTTTCTATGTGCCCCTGCGCCAGAATTTCTTCACCGAATCAGGATTGCTCATTCGCACGCGGCAAAATCCTGCCTCGCTTGCGCCATTGCTGGCCAAAGAAATGCATTCGCTCGATCCTGATCTCGCACCGTACGGCGTGATTACTCTGCGCGAGCAATTGAACTTGAAAAGGTCGACGCAGCGTATCGCGGGCATTCTGCTTGCTGTCTTTGGCGGCCTGGCGCTGTTACTGGCGACCGTCGGCTTGTACGGCGTGATGGCCTATACGGTCTCGCAGAGCACGCGTGAGCTTGGTCTGCGCGTCGCGCTGGGAGCCGCGCCCGTCGACCTGTTGCGCTTGCTGCTGTCGCGCGGGCTGTGGTTGACGGCGGCCGGCGTTCTCGTCGGGGCGGCCGCTGCCCTGGCTGCGACACGCCTCTTAGGGTACATGCTCTACAAAGTCAGCCCGCGCGACCCACTGTCCTTCGCCTGCGCCTTGCTGATGATCACCATCGCATCGATGGCCGCATGTCTGCCACCGGCGTGGCGAGCAACCAGGACCGACCCGATCCGCGCCCTGCGAGATTAGGAGATTTGAGATGGATATCCCACGCCCATTTGCAGCCCAGGCCCGGCGACGTCGCCGTGTCCTGTACGGCCTCGCAGGAGTGCTGCTCGTCGGCGCCATCACCATGGGAGTCTCCAGGCTCAAGCCCGCCCTGCCTTCTGTCGAGCGCTCCAGTGTATGGGTCGACATCGTCAAGCGTGGTCCCCTGGTACGCCAGGTACGGGGCCTCGGTTCGCTCACCCCGGAAGAGATTCGCTGGATTCCGACCATTACCGACGGCCGAGTCGAGAAAGTTCTTGTCCGGCCAGGTGCCAAGGTAAAGGCTGATACTGTACTCGTTGTCCTGACGAATCCGGCCGTCACGCAGCAGGCCTTCGACGCCCAGTGGAAGCTGCTCGCGGAAGAGGCTCAATATCACAACCTCGAAGTCACGCTCGAAAGCCAGGCGCTCGATCAAAAGGCCAACGCCGCCAGGGCGCGTCAGGAGGCGGAAGACGCTCAGATGAAGGCCGACACCGACGCGGAATTGTCGAAGGTTGGCATCATCGCAGCGCAGGCTCTCAGAGTGTCGACAGGCAGCGCACGCCAGCTCAACATTCGTGCCGACATCGAGGACCAGCGCTACCTCAACGCACAGAAGCAACTCAGGGCGCAATTGGCCGCAGAAAAGGCCAGAGTCGAGGAGGCGCGAGCCATCTTTGACTTGCAGCAGAAACAACAAAACATGCTTCAGCTGCGCGCAGGGGTGGACGGCATTCTGCAGGAACTCAGCTTGAACGGAAACCCGCTGCAGGAAGGCCAACAGGTAACGGCGGGAACGACAATTGCGAAGGTCGCGAACCCGCTACGCCTCAAGGCCGAGCTCAAAATTCCCGAATCCCAGACAAAAGATGTACAACTCGGCCAGACCGCGGAAGTCGATACACACAATGGCGTCATCGAGGGCAAGGTGACCCGCATTGATCCCTCGGTGCTGAACGGCACGCGAACGGTGGATGTGGCGCTCGTTGGTGACCTCCCGCCCGGCGCTGTGCCTGACCTAAGCGTCGAGGGCACGATTGACCTGGAGCGCATTTCCAGCGTCCTCCTGGTTGGTCGGCCGGCCTCCGGCCAGGAGGAGACCACAATCGGCCTGTTCAAACTGGAAGCTGACGGCAAAACTGCAGCCCGCGTGCAGGTGATGATCGGGCGCAGCTCTACCAACTCCGTCGAGATCTTGGGCGGCCTGAAGGACGGCGACGAGGTCATCTTGTCCGATATGTCGCGTTGGGACCAATACGACCGGGTCCGGCTGGAATAGCGAGGCCATATGAGCGGCAACCACGATGTGATCATTGCCATGAAAGACATGAACAAGGTTTTCATGACCGACGAGGTGGAAACCCACGCCCTGGCAGAGATCAACCTGGAGATCCACACGGGTGAGTACGTCTGTATCGCCGGACCATCGGGCTCAGGGAAATCCACCCTGCTGGCTATCATCGGTCTACTCGACACACCGAGCGGCGGCCGTTACGTCCTCAGGGGACAGCCGCTTGACACGCTTGACATCGCCGGACGCGCGGTCATTCGCAACCGCGAGATCGGATTCATCTTCCAAAGCTTTAATCTGATCGGCGATATGACGGTATACGAGAATGTCGAGTTGCCGCTGACCTACCGGGGCATGAGCAGGGTCGAGCGCAAGCGACGGGTAGAGCAGGCGTTGGAGCGCGTCGGCATGAGCCACCGCACCGTGCACTATCCTTCGCAGCTCTCTGGCGGGCAGCAACAACGTGTTGCCGTGGCCCGCGCACTGGCTGGCAGTCCTTCCCTCCTGCTGGCAGATGAACCCACTGGTAACCTGGATTCGCGCAATGCCGACGCGGTGATGGAACTGCTCTCGGAATTGCACGGCGACGGCGCTACCATTTGTATGGTTACTCACGATCCCCGCTTTGCCCGACACGCGGACCGCGCGATTCACCTTTTCGATGGCCGCATCGTCGCGGTAGACGAGGCCCCCAAGACGGTGGGATAGCGCAGCACCCTTCGCTCTATAGTGGGGTGTAAGGGCGACGGAAGCTTACTTTCCGGCGACGTGGAGTCGGGATCGGCGGCCCGAGCGGGTCTCGCCAATCGGCGGGCGATCGAGCATTTCAACCGCAATCAGGTCAAACGCATTCTTTTCGTGAAAAGGGTGCGCCAAAATCACAATAAGGTCTCGTTTATGACCCCGAAGCGCATGCGGCTCCCGCCGGTCTCCGATGAGATGAAGGCCTGGTCCGCCGCCCTGGGGGGCGAACTTGCGACCTGGCCGCAGTGCCGGGCGCGCGCCTTCTTCGGGTTGAACGCGTATTACCGGGGGAAGCGGATCTTTGCGCTTCTGCCGCGCACTCGATCCACCCACGGCCATCGCTCTTAAGCTGGAATCAGCCGGCCCGCGCCTGGTGAGCGAGGCCAAACGCGACCCGCGCATGAGCTTTAGGGAACTCGAAAGGAAGCGCTGGTTCGTCTTCACCCTTGCCACGGACTCCGACCTGTGCGCCGCCCTGCGTTGGCTGAGCCGCGCCTGGCGGGCGGCCGGTTAACAGATCACACCCCCTTGTGATCGGCGTCACCCTGATCTATAATTTGAACGAACGTTCGAACCATGGCGACCCCTTCCCCATCTCCCGGCCAGTCCACCCTGCGGCGCCGCGACCCGGCGGGCAATGGCACCCGCTTTAACCGGCGCCTGGCGAAGATCCTTGTCCATGCCACCGACGTGTTTTATCAGAAAGGGTACGAAGGAGCCTCGATGCGCGACTTGTCGCGCGCCAGCGGAGTTTCCCTCTCCGGCCTCTATTACTATTTCGAGTCAAAGGAAAAACTCCTCTACCTGATCCAGAAGCACACCTTCACCACCATCGTGGAACGTCTGCGCGAGAGGCTGAAGGATGTCTCCGATCCCGAACTGCGGATCCGGCTGTTCATCCTCAACCATCTGGAGTATTTTCTCGCCAACCAGAAGGCGATGAAGGTGCTTTCCCACGAAGACGATGTGCTGAAGAATGATTTCGGCAACGAGATTGCCGCCATCAAGCGCGAATACTACCGCATCTGTGTGGGGTTGCTCGACGACCTGCAGAAGGCGAAGGAACTGGAGTTTTCCAGCCGGTTGGCGGTACTGAGCCTGTTCGGCATGATGAACTGGATTTACACCTGGCACAACCCGCGGGTCGACGCGAATGCCCAGGAACTGGCGGACCAGATGGGCGACATTTTTCTGAAGGGCGTCTGCGCGGCCAGGGCCGGCAAGAACGGCAAGAAGGCAAATTGAGTTTCCTACTATCGAAAAGGAGTGTTCCATGGCGACTACAACTCAGCCGGTTAGCGGCGAAACCACCAAGACCCTGATCAACTACCGCACCGACGCCGGCGTGGCGGTCATCGAGATGTCCGATCCTCCTGCCAACACCTACACCTACGAGATGAACCGCCAGCTGGACGACGCGATTCTCAAGGCGCGCATGGACAACGGCGTCTACGTGATCGTGCTCACCGGTTCGGGTGACAAGTTCTTCTCCGCGGGGGCCAACATCCGCATGCTGGCCAGCGTCGATCCGACCTTCAAGTACTACTTCTGCCTGCATGCCAACGAGACCCTGCTGCGGCTGGAGCACACGCCCAAGCTGGTGATCGCGGCCCTCAACGGCCATACCGTAGGCGGAGGACTCGAGATCGCCATGGCCGCCGACATCCGCATCGCCCGCAAGGATGCGGGCAAGATCGGACTGCCGGAGGTCAACCTGGGCGTACTGCCGGGAACCGGCGGGACGCAGCGTCTGTCGAGGATTGTGGGCAAGAGCCGCGCGATCGAACTGATGGTGACAGGCAACACCTTCTCGTTCGAAGAGGCCAAGGAACTGGGCATCGTCAATGACATCTTCGAGCGCGACAACTTCATGGAAAACATCATGGAGTACGCCCGCCAGTTTTGCCCGCCCAACAAGGCGGCCAAGGCTGTGGGACGCATCAAGCGTGCGGTGCAGACCGGCTGGGAGATTCCCATGGAATCGGCCCTCGCTGTCGAGCGTGAGAACCAGCAGTTGCTCTTCCAGAGCGAAGACGCGAAAGAAGGGCTGGCGGCGTATGTGGAGAAGAGGCCGGCCACGTTCACCGCGAAGTAGTCGCGGGTTGAAAATTGAAACCACAAGGGGCGCGAGCTCGCAAAACGGATTTCGTGACCCTTTGTGCCCTCTGTACTTCGAGGTTTCGGGAATATGACGACAGCGAGCAAAGTGGAAATCCGGCCGGGCCGATTGCTGATTGACGGGCAGTGGATCGACGGGGCGAAGAAGTTCCCGACCATCAATCCGGCGACCGAGGAAGTGTTGACCGATGTGGTCGAGGCTTCGGCGCAGGATGTCGACCGGGCAGTATCCGCGGCGCGCAAGGCATTTGAGGATCGCAGCGGTACGTGGCGGAAGATGTCGGCCAGCGAACGGGGACGATTGATCTGGCGGCTGGCGGACCTCATCGAGAAGAACCTCGAAGCCCTGGCAGAACTGGAAACGCTCGACAACGGCAAACCCATTTTCGAGTCCCGGTTCGTCGATATCCCCATGGTGGTGGACGTCCTCCGCTACTACGCGGGCTGGGCCACGAAGATTCACGGCGAAACCGTGAACAGCTTCGAGACTGCGTTTACCTACACACTGCGTGAACCCGTAGGGGTAGTGGGGATGATTATCCCCTGGAATTTCCCGCTGCTGCTGGCCTCCTGGAAGCTGGGACCCGCACTGGCATGCGGCAATACGGTAGTCATGAAGCCTGCCGAGCAAACTCCCTTGACCGCCCTTCGCTTCGGAGAATTGGCGATCGAGGCGGGCATGCCGGCCGGCGTGATCAACATCCTGACGGGCGGGCCCGAGGTCGGCAAAGCCATCGTTCGTCACTCCGGCATCGACAAGATCGCTTTTACGGGTTCAACGGCGGTGGGCAAGGAGATCATGCACGGCACGGCCGACACGCTCAAGCGCCTGACGCTTGAGCTGGGCGGCAAGTCTCCCAATATTGTTTTTGCCGACGCTGATCTCGACAGCGCCGTCAAGGGTGCGATCAACGGAATCTTCTATGGCAAGGGCGAGTGCTGCAACGCAGGATCGCGGTTGTTTGTCGAACGCAAAGTGCAGGACCAGTTCGTCGACAAGCTGGTGGCGCGCGCCAGGAAGCTCCAACCCGGCGATCCCCTTGACCCCAAAACCCGCCTCGGCGCCATTACCAGCCGCGAGCAGATGGACCGGGTGCTGGGCTACGTGGAGCTTGGACAGAAGGAAGGCGCGCAGCTGTTGACCGGTGGAAAGCGCGTGCCTGTGGATGGCGGCAAAGGCTTCTTCGTAGAGCCCACCATCTTCGGTGCCGTCAACAATCAGATGAAGATCGCCCAGGAAGAGATTTTCGGGCCGGTGCTGGCAGTGCTTGCATTCGACGACGTCGAACAGGCAATCGAACAGGCCAACTCCAACCCCTACGGTTTGGCGGCGGCGGTGTGGACGCGCGATGTGACCAGGGCGCATCGGGTCTCGCGCGCGCTTCGCGCCGGGCTGGTGTGGATCAACACTTACGGAATGATGGACGCTGCGGTGCCCTTTGGCGGCTTCAAGAACTCGGGCTTTGGCCGTGAATTGGGCATGCATGCGATTGAACACTACACGGAATTGAAGTCCGTGTGGCTGAACCTGGGATAGAAATCGCTCCTGGCCGTTAGCTCCTGAGCCTCCAGGGGGCTCGCCGACAGCTAATGGCTCAGAGCCAAGAGTTGAGGAAAAGAGATCATGCCTGGAAAAGTAGCAAAAATCGGCACCTTCAGTGACTGGGTAGGACTGTTTGACGACTGGCGCAAGGAAATCGGCGTCAACACCGGCGAGATCGCGAACTTCAAGTTCGATACCCTGTTTGGCTCGATCGAAACCGAAGAGATCCAGTTTGGCGCTTTCAAAGGCCGCAAGAAGTGGGAAAACCTGCGGCAGGTACCCACGCAACAGATGCGTGATGCCTTGATCAATTTGATCGTCTACCAGGGTGACACCGAGTTCGCCAGCGTCGAGCAACAGCGGCACCTGTTCGAAATGGCTCCCACGGATTGGGATCGCAAGGCGCTCACCCGGGTCATGATCGAGGAAATGCGCCACGGCTGGCAGATGTGCGCCCTGTTGGTGGAGCACTTCGGATACTCGGGCAAAGTGGAAGCGCAGAAAATGCTCGAGCGGCGTGCGTTCGAGAACAAGCGTCTGCTGGGTGCCTTTAACGTCGACGTGGACAACTGGATGGACTTCTTTACCTACACCGATTTCGTCGACCGCGACGGAAAGTTCCAGCTGCAGATGCTGAAGTACTCGGCATTCGCACCCCTCGGCCGCTCCATGTCATACATGCTGCGGGAAGAGGCCTTCCACATGGGAACGGGAAATGACGGCCTGCGACGTATTGTGCAGGCGGGCGTCATTCCTGCCTGGCTCATCCAGCGCTATCTCAACAAGTGGATCTCGAGCTCCTATGACCTGTTCGGCACCGATCACTCATCTTCGGCCCACTGGGCCTATGTGTGGGGGATCAAGGGCCGCTATGATGAGCCGCAGAATCAGAAGGAAGCCGATCTGGACGAACTGAACGATTACAACCGCCACCTGTATCGCGACGAAGTAGCGGGCCTGATCGAGCGCCTGAACAGCTTTCTGAAGCCCGGCGAACCCGCACTTTATGCGCCGCACATCAGGTTCAATCGCAACATCGGGCGCTGGGCGGGACAGAAGTTCCACGCGCAAACCGGGGAACCGCTCGACGATCAGGCGTACGAGGAGCATCTCAGGGAATTCATGCCCACGGCGAACGACAAACGGCTGCTGCTTGACATCATCCAGAACGAAAAGAAATGGATTGCCGAAAAGGAAGGGGCGCGTGATCCCCTCTCGACCATCGGCGAGCCGCGGAAGTCGGCGATTAACATTTAGCACTACGCGCGGTGAAGAGTTGTTCTTCCAATGACGACAGCATCCATTGCTTGGGAGCGCGGCTACACCGGGGGCGAACTCATGGTGGCGAGCGCAGCGCGGGAGATTCGCGATGGCGAAGTGGTATTCGTTGGCATGCGCCTGCCCTTGATCGCATTTGTCGTGGCCAAGAAAACGCATGCTCCCGATGCCACCGGACTTTTTGAGAACGGGGTGATCCGCGCGACCCCTGCTCCCGAGTTGATCTACACCATGGCGGATCCCCCCAACATTCTGGGGGCGACGCAGTGCCTCGATATGCTGGCGGTCATGAGCCTGCTGCAGTCGGGCCGCGTCAATCTCGGATTTCTGGGTGCGGCGGAGGTCGATCGTTTTGGCAACCTGAACTCGACCGAAGTGCACGGGCCGAAGGGGATGACGCGCCTTCCGGGTTCAGGCGGGGCCTGCGATATCGCCTCCCTGGCCGGGCGTTTTGTCGCCCTGCTCGATCACCGCAAGCAACGCCTGCCCGACCGTGTGTCATTCCTCACCAGCCCCGGAAACGGCGAGGGGAAGGGGTGGCGCCAGCGTGTAGGTTTGCCGCGCGGCGGTCCTGCGGCGGTGATTACCACGAAGGGAATACTCCGCTTTGGCGAGGATGGCGAGGCCTTCCTGGCCTCCCTCCACCCGGGCGTCGAGCTTGAGGACGTGCTCGCCAACACGGGGTGGAAACTGCGCGTTTCTGACAATTTGTGCAACACTCCCGAACCGAATGCCCAGGAACTGAGGGCGATCCGCGAATACGACAAGGAGGGTTTTTGGACAACCTAGGCTTTCGCACTGTTCGTCCGATGGCTCCCGCTGCCGACAAGGCGAAAGACGGCAGTGACGTCGCTCCGTCATCGTCGCGAATTGCCCTGGTCAGCGAGGGCGCGGCTGCCAGGCTTTCTCTCGAACATCCTCCGCTCAACATTATCGACATTCCGATGATGGATGAACTGTCCTCGGCATTGACCGACCTCGAAGCGAAACCCGAAATTTCTGCCGTCATCATCAGTGGATCGGACAAGGCGTTCTCGGCTGGCGTGGATGTCGCCGCGCATGAGCCCGAGATGATCGATGAAATGCTGGGCAAGTTTCATGGCGTGATCCTGAAGCTGCTGGGATTGAAAAAAGTGACCATCGCCGCCGTTCGTGGGCATTGTCTTGGCGGCGGCGCCGAACTTGCCATGGTTTGTGACCTGGTTTATACGGCGGAAACGGCAACCTGGGGATTTCCCGAGATCAAGCTGGGATGCTATCCGCCTGTGGCCGCAACTGCGCTGGCGGCGTTGATCGGGCAGAAACCGGCGGCAGAGCTGATCTTGACCGGCCGCAGCATAACCGGCGGGGAAGCCGCCGCCGTCGGCCTGGCAAACCGTGCTGTGCCGGAGGTGGATCTTGATACCGCGGTCCAGGACTCCATGGATCGCCTGCTGAAGTTGAGTCCGGCGGCCCTGGCGGTCACCAAGAAAGCGATCTATGCGTGGGACTCGATGCATTTCGACAAGGGCCTGGCGCGCGCCCAGAAGGTTTATCTCGAAGAGCTGATGAAGACCGAGGATGCACAGGAAGGGATCAGGGCCTTTATCGAAAAGCGCGAGCCGAAGTGGAAGGGGCAGTGATGTCAAAGCTGCGCGATATGCGCGAGGCCGTGGCCGAATTTGTTCCCGATGGCGCCAGTGTCGCCCTGGGCCTGCAACTGGAGCAGATGATTCCCTTCGCTGCGGGCCACGAAATCATCCGCCAGCAAAAGCGCAACCTCACGCTCATTGGTCCTATTTCCGACATTCTGTTTGACCAGATGATCGGCGCCGGTTGCGTGGAGAAAGTCATCGCCGCGTGGGTCGGCAACGTGATGATGGGCTCTGCCTATAACTTCCGGCGCGCGGTCGAACAGGAAGGAATGAAAGTCTTCAATATGACGAATTTCACCATCGCGCTGGCTCTCCAGGCGGGTGCGATGGGGGTTCCGTTTCTGCCGACGCGTACCGCGCTCGGCGCCGACATTCCCCGGGGGAACCACTTTTTCTATCAGATTTTCTCGCCGTTCGAACCGAAAGAAACTCTTTGGGCCGTGCGCGCGCTGACACCGGATGTCACCATCGTGCATGTACAGCGGGCTGATGAAGAGGGTAACGCCCATTGTTGGGGGAATTTCGGAGTGATGCTCGAAGGCGTGCGCGCAGCCAGACGCGTCATCGTAGTCGCCGAAGAGATTGTCACGCCTGAAGTCATTTCGAGTGACCCGAACCGCACCGCGATTCCGGGATTTCTGGTCAATGCGGTGGTGGAGTGTCCCTGCGGCGCCCACCCTTCGCCGGTGCAGGGATACTACAAGCGCGACGATGCCTTCTTCCACCAGTATCACGAGCAGACCAAATCCGGGTCTGACAGCGATGCCTGGCTCGCGCGCTGGATCTACGGGCTTGCCGACCGCCGGGCCTACATGAATCAGCTGGGCGCCTGCCGGGTCGACGACCTGGCCGTGAAACGCCATGCCTACGCCGAGAAGACCGATTTTGGATACTGAAAGGCGGCGTCTGGCCGTCAGCTCTGGCTCCTGGCCGCATTATTTCGCGGGGTCAGGTCAAGCCAAGAGCCCAGGGCCAGGAGCTGAAAGCTGAATCTATGGACTTCGAAATCAGTGCGGCACAAGTAAAAGCCATGTTCAAGCGGGGGGAAAATTTTGTGCTGCTCGACGTGCGCGAGCCGTGGGAACGCGAGAAGGCGAGCATCGAGGGCAGCAAAGCGATGCCCATGGGGGAAGTGGCGTCGCGGGCGCATCAGGAGCTTGATCCCGAGGAGCACATCATCGTCCTCTGTCATCACGGCGTGCGTTCGCTGAGCGTGACGAACTGGCTGCGGCAGCAGGGATTCGAGAAGGTCCAATCCGTGCGCGGCGGCATTGATGGCTGGGCGCGCACGGTAGATCCGAAAGTGCCGTTGTATTGATGCGTGCTCGGTTTTCAGCTCCTGGCTTGATCCTGTTCCGCCAGGAACTGACAGCTGACTGCCAGAATCTGTGCTATGAAAAAAGAGCTTGTCGAACTTCGAATTAATGGGCGGTCGCACGAAGTGGCGATCGAATCGAGCAAGCTGCTGCTCGACGTCCTGCGCCAGGACCTGCAGCTTACCGGGTCGAAGCGCGGCTGCGACGATTCTTCCTGCGGCGCCTGCACCGTGCTGGTTGATGGCACGCCCATGATGTCCTGTACACTGCTCGCCGCCAGCTGCGAAGGCCAGGAGATCACGACTGTCGAAGGCGTCAGCGAGCACGGAAGCCTGGCAGCGATTCAGAAGGCCTATGGCGATTGGGGAGGAGCGCAATGTGGATACTGCACTCCCGGCTTCATGATGACCGTGAAACACCTGCTCGCCCGGAATCCGCACCCGACCGAAGATGAAATTCGCGGCGCCCTCAGCGGGAACCTCTGCCGCTGCACCGGCTATAACCAGATGTACCAGGCAATTAAAGCCGCAATTGAGGCGGAGCAGAAGGCGCTGCCTGGCACCTAGTGCCGGTGCGGAGGATTGCGCTTCGAGAGGCTTATGAGCATGCGTTCCCCGTCAGACGAAACAACAGAGCAACGAGGCTGAATGGCCAACGAGCAACGACCAACGACGAACGGTTTTTCGATTATCGGCAAAGCCACGGCTATGGTGGACGCGGCATCGAAGACCACCGGGACGGGGAAGTATGCCGACGACATCTGCCTGCCGGGCATGCTCGTCGGCCGTATTCTGCATTCTCCTTACCCGCACGCGATCATCAAGCGCATTGACACCTCGCGTGCGGAAAGACTCGATGGAGTGGTGGCCATCGTGACCGGTAAAGACGCCCCGACGCCTTACGGCATTCTCCCGGTCGGTCACGACGAACATGCCATGGCCACGGACAAGGTGCGCTACGTGGGCGACAACGTCGCCTGCGCAATCGCCATCGACGAGGCGACCGCCGACCAGGCCCTGGAATTGATCGAGGTCGAATACCAGATTCTTCCCGCGTACTTCGATCCGGAAGAGTCGATGAAGGCCCAAAGCCACTTTATTCACGAGAACAAGCCGAACAACATCGAGAAGGACTATCACCATATTTTCGGCGATCCCGAGAAGGCGTTGGCGGAAGCCGCTTTGGTGGCCGAAGGACGCTTCATCGCCAACGAAGTCACGCATGCCGCGATGGAGCCGCATTCGACGCTGGCGTCATTCGAAATCGATCCTCATACCGGAAAGCCCGGGCGTTTGACGGTCTGGTCGTCGACGCAGGTTCCGTACTACCTGCAACACAAGCTCTCTCTCGTGCTCGACATGCCCATGTCACAGATTCGCGTGATCAAGCCGCTGGTGGGCGGAGGCTTTGGGGGCAAGAGTGAAGTGATCCCGCTGGAGATTATCGCGGCGGTGGCAGCGCGGGCGGCAAAAGCTCCCGTCAAAATTACCTACACACGGGAAGAGGTGTTCTGGGCTCATCGCGGCCGGCCACGCACCGTTATTGACCTGAGAACCGGGGTTGACAAAGACGGCCGCATTATCGGCGTGAAGGCCCGGGTTATTCAGGATGGGGGCGGCTACTGCTCGTACGGGGTGGTGACGATTCTTTATTCCGGCGCACTGCTCGGCGCTCTCTACGACATCCCCAACATTCAGTTCGACGGTTATCGTGTGCTGACCAACAAGCCGGTCTGCGGAGCCATGCGCGGGCACGGCACGGTGAATGTTCGCTTCGCTTTCGAATCGCAACTCGACGAACTCGCGCTCAAATTAAACATGGACCCGGTCGAAATCCGTCGCCGGAACTTGCTCAAGCCGCCCTGCATCACCGTCAACGGTCTGCGCGTGCAGAGTTATGGTTTGCCGGAGTGCCTCGAGCAAGTCTTTGAGCGTTCCAACTGGAAGGATCGCAGGGGCAACTTACCCAAAGGCCGAGGCCTTGGTGTGGCGTGCAGCCACTACGTAAGCGGCGCCGCCAATTCCATCATCCGCTCCGACATGCCGCACTCCACGGTAAACATCAAGATCGACCGCGATGGCGGGGTAGTCGTTTACACCGGAGCTTCTGACATCGGCCAGGGCTCCGACACCATGGTGGCGCAGATTGCCGGCGAGGTGCTCGGTTGCTCGCTCAGCAGAGTGAAAGTCGTTGCCGCCGATACCGACCTGACACCGATCGACATTGGTTCGTATTCCAGTCGCGTCACCTTCATGAACGGCAACGCTACGCTGCGAGCTGCCCAGGATGTAAAGAAGCAGATTGCCCTGGCCGCCGCCCGCAAGATGAACTGCGCTCCCGAAGACCTGATCTTCCGCGACGACCAGGTGGTTTCCGCATCCCGCCGGTTGCCGGGGATGTCCGTCACTGACTCGCCCGCACAACCCACAGTATCGGGGCGCGTCGAGGGTCAGATCTTGCGCGGCTCGCTGCAGCAAAAGCGGAAAGACGAAGGCCCCAAAGACCGCCTGACTTTCGAAGAGGCTGTGGTCGCGGCCATTGATTTCCATGGTGCGCTTAGCGGAACGGGTTCTTACGCCCCGCCACCGGAGGCGCGCGGCGGAAAGCACAAAGGCGCAGGCGTCGGTCCATCGCCGGCGTATTCCTACTCCGCGCAGGTGGCCGAGGTCAGCGTCGACGAAGAGACTGGCGAAGTCACGGTACACAAGGTCTGGGCTTCGCACGATTGCGGTCGCGCCCTCAATCCTGTCTCCGTCGAGGGCCAGATCATCGGCTCGGTGTGGATGGGCATGGGCCAGGCGCTCACGGAAGAGATGGTCTGGAAAGACGGCATGCTCATGAATCCCGGCCTGCTCGAATATCGCAGCCCGTCGGCGGTCGAGTCACCCGAAATCGAACCCATCATCGTCGAGAGCGTCGACCCCGAGGGGCCGTTCGGCGCCAAGGAGTGCAGCGAAGGCTCGCTGGCCGCCACCATCCCTGCCATCGCCAACGCCATTTACGACGCCGTCGGCGTGCGGCTGCACGAATCTCCCTTCACACCCGAGCGGGTGCTCTCTGCCTTGCGCGAAAAACGGGGACAGAAGAAAGTCGATATGACCGAAGGCATCGACCCTACCGCTCCAACTCGCTTCCGCGAACACGGGGGCTCTCTCTGGTTCCGTGGTAAAGGACCCGAGCGCCATCCGCTCGATCCCGCGCGGCGCGAGGGCCCGGCGCCCGTGGGAGGTGATGATTGAGTCTCCCGCCATTCAAGTTACTTCGGCCGCGCTCGCTCGACGAAGCCGTGTCGTTTCTGGAGAGTCACGCGGGCAATCTGCGGGTACTGGCGGGTGGTACCGATCTCATACCTTCCATGCGCCAGAAGCTGTTCGAGCCCGAGTTCGTGCTCGACATCCGGCATATTCGAGAGCTGAGAGGCATTCGCATGTCACCCGGGCAGGGCGTCACGATCGGCGCGTTGACTACGCTCTCCGAACTCGAGCGTTCGGGCTTCCTGCGCCAACACTACCCGGTGCTCACCGAGGCCGCCGCCACCGTGGCGTCTCCCGTTCTGCGCAACATGGGGACGATTGGCGGCAACATTTGTCTCGATACCCGTTGCCTCTGGTACAACCAGTCGCTTACCTGGCGCAAGGGATGCGGTTTCTGCATCAAGAAGGACGGCAACCTCTGTCACGTAGCGCCCGGGGGCAGCAAATGCTGGGCGGCATTTTCGGGAGATACACCCCCTGCGCTGTTATGCTTGAACGCCGAGGTAGAGATTGCCGGCGCGACCGGCGGGCGACGTATTCCGCTGGCCGAGTTCTATACCGGGATCGGCGACAACTACCGCAAGCTCGAACCCAACGAGATTCTCACGCGCGTGTTCTTGCCGGAAGCAACGGCCGATTATCGTGGCGTTTACCGCAAATTACGGATTCGCGGATCGATCGACTACCCGCTGGCAGGAGTCGCCGTCGCCATGAAGCGCGCCAATGGGCATGTCAGCGATGCCCGGGTCGCCGTCACCGCCGTCAATCCGTCGCCGATGCTGGTGAGCAAGGCAGGCCCATTGCTGGAAGGAAAAGTTGTGGACGAAGCTCTGGCCGAAGCAGTCGGCGAACTTGCGGCGAAGACCGCCAAGCCACTCACAACGTCGGCTTTGACACCGGAGTACCGCCGCGAGATGATTCGTGTTTTCACCAAGCGCGCCGTACTGGCTGCGGCAACATCCTAACGAAAGGCCGACGGCGAAGCGCCCATCGTGATTACCGACTGCCACATCCATATACAACCTCTAGAGATGTTTAAGCCCCACGCGCTCGAGCTGATGAAGAAGAAGCGTGCGAACTTCGATGAGATTGCCGAATTCTGCCGCTCGCCGAAAGCCTTCCTCAAGCATCTGGATGCCGCCGGCGTGGATCGCGCCGTGCTCATCAACTACGTCGCCCCCGAAGTTATCGGCTTCACCTCCGGCGTCAACCAGTTCATCGCCGACTACACCAGGGAATGCCCCCGGCGGCTGGTCTCCTGCGGCAGCCTGCATCCGCGGCATACAGCCAATATTCTTGCCGACATCGAGCACCTGTTGAAGCTCGGCATTCGCATGATCAAGATTCATCCTCCGCACCAGCTCCTGTTTCCCAACGACTATCTGAGCGGAGTCAAGGAACTGGAGATCATCTACCGCGCCGCCGAGGCCAACGCCATTCCGGTGATGTTTCACACCGGCACATCCATTTTCCCCGGCGCGCGCAACAAGTACGGCGATCCCATCTACATCGACGATGTGGCGGTGGACTTCCCCGGGCTGAAGATTCTGCTGGCCCACGGCGGCCGCCCTTTGTGGATGAACACAGCTTTCTTCCTCATCCGGCGGCACCCCAACGTCTATCTCGATATCAGCGGGATTCCCCCGAAGACGCTACTAAAGTATTTTCCCCGCCTGGAAGAGATTGCCCACAAGACGCTCTTTGGCACGGATTGGCCGGGGCCGGGAGTGCCAGATATAAAGCAGAACCTCGAGGATTTTCGTGCGCTCGGCCTGAAACCGCCGTTGCAGGATCAGATTCTGAGCAAGACAGCCTTGGGGATCTGGCCCGCCTGACCAGGCGAGCGCTTCGGTAACGCTACCGTTCCGAGAGCAGGTGTCCCATCTTCTCTTTCTTGGTTCGCAGGTAATCTTCCGCGTACGTGCTGGGAACGACTTCGCAGGGGACCCGCTCGATGACTTCCACCCCCGCGCGCTCGAGCGCCGTTACTTTGTCCGGATTATTGGAAAGCAGGCGCACCTGCCGGATGCCGAGAGCTTTCAGAATCTGCGCGGGAAGCGCGAACTCACGGTGATCGGCCTTGAATCCCAGTCGCTCGTTGGCTTCGACCGTATCCAGTCCGGCATCCTGCAGCTCATAGGCCTGCAGCTTCGACATCAGTCCGATTCCGCGCCCTTCCTGCTGTTCATACACCAAAACTCCGGTGCCATGTTGGGAAATCAGGGATAACGCCATTTCCAGTTGCTGGCGGCAATCGCACCGCAGCGAGCCGAACACGTCTCCCGTCAGGCACTGGGAGTGAATGCGCACTAGTGGGGGCGTCGCATGCACGTCCCCCATCACCAGGGCGACGGCGGTCTCGGTGCGCTGTTCTTCCCCGAACTGTCCCTCATATCCGAGGATGCGAAACTTGCCCCAGCGGGTGGGGAAGTCTGCCGCTGCGACTTGTTGAACCGAATCAAGACTCACGAAGCCATTATAGCGGGAAGCCCGTTCGATGGACCTGCATGACACCGCGAACGAACGCTGATAAAATCACAGAGTA
The DNA here is from genome assembly GCA_035262225.1 of Terriglobales bacterium. Taxonomy (GTDB): domain Bacteria; phylum Acidobacteriota; class Terriglobia; order Terriglobales; family Acidobacteriaceae; genus DATFTE01. The sequence continues at coordinate 3,442 of DATFTE010000077.1, read as the reverse complement.
ACCACATCATGCCGCCGCGCAAGTGGGGCTATAGCTCAGCTGGGAGAGCGCATCGTTCGCAACGATGAGGTCGTCGGTTCGATCCCGACTAGCTCCACCAAGTTTTCAATTACTTACAGCCACCGAAGTAGGCCAGTCTGTCCCATTCTGTCCCAAAAATTCAGGGAGCATGCCACGGTGTTTGCCTCAACATTCACCTTGATTCGGAAAATCAGCCCTGGAGTGTTCATTGGATTGATGTCACGTAGGCTGCACTGATACGCTGGCCCGATGAGGGATTTTTCCGCAGAGGCGCGCCTAGTGCTGGTTCGCGTCAAAATTAAACGGGCCGAAAAACACCTCCAGGATTTCGAAGCGCAGGCTGAAGCCTTTCGCGATGCTTACACGCATGTTGTCGGAACCGAGACGGACGTTAAGACGTTGCAGGCCCAGCAATATTTCGCGAAACTTCCGATCTCTGGCTTCGGCGTTTTGGCTGCGGCTGGTGATGTCGTGCAAAACCTCAGGAGCGCCCTCGATCATCTTGCCTTTCAGCTCGTGGAAGCCGGACAGTGTCGTCGGATCGGCGAGAGGGCAGGCAAGCGCATCGGCTTCCCCATCTTCGACACTGCCAAGGAATACAAGGCTAGAAGGACTAGAAAAATAAAGGGAGCGCGGAAAGCTGCGATAAAAGCTATCGACGAGCTCAAACCATACAAGGGCGGGAATCCGCTTCTGTGGTCTCTTAACCGAGTGAACATTATTGACAAGCACCGCTACCTTATCGAAGTTGGCCCTGATTACCTGTTTGAGGGCGAGGGGTTTAGTGGTCACTTCTGGCGAAAGGCAATACGGTGGCGCAATGCAGCACGCCCACTGTTCAAGGGAATCTTCGGCCCGGAAATGAACCAGACCGCGCAGGTTATTGTTCGCAAACCTCTGACTAAGTCTCAAATTAGAGAGGGTCAGCCTCTTCTTGAATTTCTCCGTGAGGCAGTGAAGACTGTGGATGATCTCGTCGGGAGGTTTGAGTACCACCTTAGGCCGCGTGGGTGGGACGCCAAGGTCCGCAATTTTCCGTCGCCACCCACTTAACACCGCCCCATTGGCGCAGCGACCACTAGGCGCAGACCACTTCGTGACTTTTCCGATAATCCTGTGATTTGCGTAAACGCGATCAGACACCGGGCGCGCGAAGCGCCACGCGCACCAGGTACCAGTTCTCGATCGCCTGGCTCAACTGGTATGCGGTTTCGGCACCCTGGGGACGGAGCGCGCTTCCGTAGACAGCTAGCTCTTCGAGCCACTCCGCTAGGGCAAGCTGGGCCGGCTGCCCGTGACGCAGGAACCAACAAAACCCCGCTTCTTTGGGAAGCAGGGTCTTGGCTCTGGCGACGATTCTCCGCGACCTCCTTTCCTCACTGCAATCTGGTCTAGGCACTCTCCGCGGCCTTCTCGATGCGGAGCCGCGGAGGGCCGTCCTTGAGGACTACAGCGCGGCTGAATAGTCGGCGAAGATTACGGGGCGCGCCCTCTGGCAGTTTTCCGCGAGCGGCGCGGTGTCGCCGGTCGCCGGCGACCGGGAGGAAGAGTTGCCGGAACATGCCATCCGAGCGGGCGTCGCAGCCCTGCTTAACTTCGGAATCGCGAGTTCCTGCGCTCGAGGGCTTCAACTGTGTCAAATATGACACACACTCGCGTATGCAGGGTAAATCGCTTTTGATTTTTTGATTTAGTAGGGCGGAAATCAAAGCACCTACTGATTCTAAACGGGTTAGAGCACTCTTTTTTGGCTAATCAAATAAGTCGTTGAATCAACAAGACTTATCGGATTGAATTTCATTGAAAAATACGGTTTTTCAATCTTTTTGGTTGAAAAATCAAAAAAATCAATATGGCAGGGGAGTAATCAGGCGAGCCGCTTTGCAGGCTGAAAGCTCTCGCGACCGTTACTGGTCATCTGGGGGGCTAAGAATCAGCTAAGAATCTTCGACTTTTTTGCTTTCTTTGCTTTTGTGGGGAAAAGCTTAGCGCGTACTGATTTTAAGGGACTTAGCAAAACGTGATCTCTGGTATTTTCGCAAGTGGTTGATAATACGTGGGTTGACGAGTTTGCTTTCTAAGCTTTCAGGGGCGAAAAGCTATGCTTTCTACGCGAAAAAGCTAAGAAAAGCTAACCTTTCGGGACCGAAAGCAAAACTTCCTGAGATGGAGCGAACGTTGTCTTCCTGCATCCTTGCAAGCAGTTGATAATAGGTAGGTTGACTAGTTTGCTTTCTAGGCTTTCGGGGGCGAAAAGCTGTGCTTTTTCTACGCGAAAAAGGTTAAGAAAAGCTAAGGTTTTCGGGGCCGAAAGCAAAGCTCTAAGTCGCGAAGGCCTAGGGGCCAAGGAGAGGGGTGAGCCCGCCGCCACGACTCCCGGCAATGGCGCTTGCCGAGAATCGTTCCAAAAACCCTTCCGCGACCTCGCTTGAAAGCGGTTGATTCTACGATGCCTCTCGAGGCGGATTTGGGCGTTCGAAAAACATCAGTTTTTGGAACCCAGAGCCCCTTCCAAAGAATCCACCGACCCTTGGCAAACAGCCAAGTATCCTGCCCGAGATTAGCGGCTCGCTCACCACTCGGGTAATTCCCGGCTCGTCAAAAGTGGTCGCGCTTTTCCAGGACATCCCGGCGGCCCGAGTTGTATTGATCGAATCGACGAAGAAGGCGTGATGCCTTTCACTCACGACAACGTAGAGCCTCTCGTTCTTGCTCTTCGGATCCAGTTTTGGATCGATCCACAATCCGGCTAACCATAACTTGTCAGCGTTTCCTTGTTTTGGGCATGGCTGAACAAACTCGATCTCCGTCGAATCGTATGCGAGTCCGTTGAGTATCGAATGCCACTTTGAGAGGTCTGGGGATTCGCTACTAAAATCTGCTGCTTCGGTCCAGTCAAATTGCACCCATTCATCCAGAAAATCCTCCGGCATGAGCGCGAGAGGCTGCATACGCGTCATCTGGTCTCCGATGACCTGATAACGGGTGATAGAAACCCCAGGCTCACCGTCGAGTTTTCGCTCCTTCCCCTTCGTCAGCGCAAACCAGTCATCCTCCACTTCCAAGCGGAAGGGAGGGTGGAACTCTTCATTTAGCGGTTCACGTCGATCCAGAAGAATGCGCGGCTCATCTGGAGATTGACCCGGGCCGCAGAACCCTATACCGCAGGCTGGCTGGCGTAGTGGTCGGCCCGCACGCTGGTGGCACCTCGGCAATCGCCAGGTACCAACTCCCTTTGGCATCCGCAGGAGACAGTTCGTACTGCAGTCCGTTTCCATCGCGCTCGCTAGTGTGGGCGAAATCCGCATCAGTTGCCAGGATCAATTTCCAGTCTCTTGCGCCTCCTTGGAAAACGTAAATCGCGGTATCGGGATCAGCGGCCCCACAGGGGACCCAGAGCTGCGTGGAGACCACGAGGATT